>NZ_JAGQTN010000204.1 GCF_020438995.1 Gordonia sp. (in: high G+C Gram-positive bacteria) | reverse complement strand
GCAGATGTGGCGGCAGTCACTCCCGGACCTGTCGCAGTGGACGTCGAAGCGCCGCTGGGCATCATCACCCTGGCCGCTCCACGTCGGCGTAACCCCCTGTCGACCGACACGATGCGGGCGATCATCGCGGCCCTGCGTGAGCTCGGGGAGAACGACGAAGTCAGGGTGGTGATCGTGCGCGCCGAGGGGCCGGCCTTCTCCGCCGGCCACGACCTGGCCGAACTGCGCGACCGCACGCTGGAGGACGAACGCGCCGTATTCGACACCTGCGTGGAGCTGATGACCGCAGTACACGACCTGGACCGTCCGGTGATCGCGGAGGTGGCCGGCGCCGCATTCGCCGCCGGCTGCCAGCTCGTGGCCACCTGCGATCTCGCCGTCGCGTCGACCGAGGCCACCTTCAGTACCCCCGGCGTGCGGATCGGGCTCTTCTGCTCGACACCGATGGTGGCCCTCACCCGGGCGGTGGGCCGCAAGCGCGCGATGAAGATGCTGTTGACCGGCGATCCGATCGACGCGGCGACCGCCGCCGACTGGGGGCTGGTCAACGACGTCGTCGAACCCGGAGAACTGGCCTCGACGGTGCGCGGGCTCGCCCTGCGGATCGCCGGTTCGAGCCGGTCGACGGTGTCCATCGGCAAACGGGCCTTCTACGCGCAGGTCGACGCCGCCGAACCCGATGCCTACGCGTTGATGGCGGAGACGATGGCCGGCAATGCCGTCACCTGCGACGCGCAGGAGGGGATATCGGCGTTTCTCGGCAAACGGGCGCCGGTATGGGCCGACCGCTGACCGGTTCCGCAGCGGCGCGGGCGCGAGGACCCGTCGGCACTGTCGCCGGCGGGTCTTTTGTTTCGCGAACCAGATATGGTTCGAAAATTCTGGTGGTAACGAGCCGGAAACCGGTTGTTTATGTAGATTCACATGGCGGTAACACACCGGCCCTATCTTTCTCTCTTGTATACAAACCCTGTATACGCGGTTGAACCGCCCCGGGTGTTCAAAGATGATAATGCTGCACCGACGGAATTGCTTTCCGTGTTGTAGTCGCGGCATACCCGGTGTCATCAGAGATGCTCAAGAAAGGCTCCCTTATGCCGTCAGACTTCCCGACGCGGACAGGTGCGTCCCGCCGTAGAAACCCCCGCCGACTCGCCCTGGCACTGCCGGCCGCGTTGTCGGTGGTGGCTGTGGCGCTGAGCGCCTGCGGTGCCTCCGCCGACGACGAGAGCTCGTCGTCGGCCGCATCGTGCGTGGACACCTCCGGCAGTAAGATCAAGGTCGGCTCGCTCAACTCGCTGTCGGGAACGATGGCGATTTCCGAAGTCACAGTTCGTGATTCGATCAAGCTGGCGGTCGAGCAGATCAATGCCTCCGGTGGTGTGCTGGGCAAGCAGATCGAGTTGGTCGGCGAGGACGGTGCGTCGGAACCGACGGTGTTCGCGGAGAAGGCCGAGAAGCTCATCAGCGGAGACTGTGTGGCCGCGGTGTTCGGTGGCTGGACCTCGTCGAGCCGCAAGGCGATGCTGCCGGTGTTCGAGGACAAGAACGCCCTCCTGTACTATCCGGTCCAGTATGAGGGCCTGGAATCGTCGAAGAATATCTTCTACACCGGTGCCACCACCAATCAGCAGATTGTTCCCGCCCTGGACTACCTGAAGGAAAAGGGCGTCAAGTCCATTTACCTGGTGGGCAGTGACTACGTCTTCCCGCAGACCGCGAATCGGATCATCAAGGCATACGCCAAGGCGAACGGAATCGAGATCAAGGGTGAGGACTACACCCCGCTCGGCTCCACCGACTTCTCGACCATCGTCAACAAGGTGCGTTCGGCCGGTGCCGGGGCCGTGTTCAACACCCTCAACGGCGACTCCAACGTCGCGTTCTTCCGCGAGTACAAGAACGTCGGCCTGACCCCCGCCAAGATGCCGGTCGTGTCGGTGTCGATCGCCGAGGAAGAGGTGGGCGGCATCGGTGTCCAGAACATCGAGGGCCAGCTCACCGCGTGGAACTACTACCAGACCGTCGACACCCCTGCCAACAAGGCGTTCGTCGAGGCGTACAAGGCCAAGTACGGTGCCAAGAAGCCCACGTCCGACCCGATGGAGGCCGCCTACACCTCGGTCTACCTGTGGAAGAAGTCGGTGGAGAAGGCCAACTCGTTCGCGGTGCCGGACGTCCAGAAGGCCGCCGGCGGCGTGAGCTTCGACGCGCCCGAGGGCACCGTGACGATCGACGGCGAGAACAACCACATCACCAAGACCGCCCGGATCGGTGAGATCCGCAACGACGGCCTGATCTACACGGTGTGGGATTCGGGCAAGCCGATCGATCCGGACCCCTACCTCAAGGGTTACGACTGGGCCAAGGGCCTGGGATAGCACAGGCCTGGGATAGCACGGGCCTGGGATAAGGCGGGCCTGACAACCCTGTGACCGCTTCGGGCCGGTGCGGGCATTGCCGCGCCGGCCCGAAGTGCCACCTGTCGCCCTGCCGGGGTGACCGACGTAGAGAGGAAGAGGAGTGGAAACGCTGGTAGGTCAGACGTTCACCGGTCTGAGTCTCGGATCCATCCTGCTGCTCGCGGCACTGGGCCTGACGCTCACTTTCGGCCAGATGGGCGTCATCAACATGGCGCATGGCGCCTTCATCATGGCCGGTTCATACACCGCGTACACCGTGCAGGAGCACATCGTCTCCAATGCCGATGTGTCGCTGTTGGTTTCGCTGGTCATCGGATTCATCGTCGCCGGCCTGATGGGTGTGCTGCTGGAGGTGACGCTCATCCAGCGGATGTACGACAGACCGCTGGACACCTTGCTGGTGACCTTCGGCGTCGGGCTGGTGCTGCAACAGCTCGCCCGCGACATCTTCGGGGCGCCCGCCGTGTACGTCGACGCGCCCGGATGGCTCGACGGCTCGTTCGACATCCTCGGGGCCGTCGTCCCCAAGACCCGCATCTTCATCATGGTGCTCGCGGTGGTCTGCGTGTGCGCGGTGGCCGCCGCGATGCGCTACACCGCGGCAGGCCGCCGGATCAGAGCCGTCGTGCAACACCGCGACCTGGCCGAGACGAGCGGCATTTCGAGCCGCACCACCGACATCACCACCTTCTTCGTCGGTTCGGGGCTGGCGGGCGTCGCGGGCGTCGCGCTGACATTGATCGGTTCGACGAGCGCCAACACCGGAATGTCGTACCTGGTGGACGCCTTCCTGGTCGTCGTCCTCGGCGGACTCGGCCAGATCCGCGGTGCGGTGATCGCGGCATTCGCTCTCGGCCTGCTCAATTCATTCATTGAATACAGCACCACCGCATCGGTGGCCAAGGTCGTCGTTTTCGTCATCATCGTGATCGCATTGCAGATCAAACCGCAGGGCCTGTTCACGGTCCGGACGAGGAGTCTGGTGTGAGAAACAATCTGGCAAACAGCTGGAAGGTGTACGCCGGCTTCGCAATTGCCGCGATCGTGCTGTTCGCGATCGCTCCGGCGCTGCTGTCGGACTTCCGGCTCAATCAGCTCGGCAAATACCTCTGCTTCGGTATCGTCGCCGTCGGAATCGGTCTGGCGTGGGGGCGCGGTGGAATGCTCACCCTCGGTCAGGGCGTGTTCTTCGGTCTCGGCGCCTACATGATGGCGATGCACCTGAAGATCGCCGACGCCGACCTGCGCGGCCAGGATGTGCCCGACTTCATGCAGACCGCGGGCCTGACCGAACTGCCCGGCTACTGGGTACCGTTCGCGTCGCCTGTGGTGACCATCGTGGGCATCGTCGTCATCCCGGTGCTGGTCGCGGTGATCCTCGGTCTCGGCGTGTTCAAACGCAAGGTCAAGGGCGCCTACTTCGCGATCCTGTCGCAGGCGCTGGTGGCCGCCTTCGCGATCCTGCTGGTCGGTCAGCAGAAGACGACGGGCGGCAGCAACGGCATCAACCACTTCCGGAGCTTCTTCGGACTCGCGCTCAACGACCCGGCCAACCGGCGCCTGCTGTTCTTCATCACCGCAGCCACGTTGCTCGTGATCGTCGCCGTAACCCGGCAGATCATGTACAGCCGTTACGGCGAACTGCTTGTGGCAGTGCGTGATCAGGAAGAGCGCGTGCGGTTCCTGGGATATGACCCGGCCAATGTCAAGGTCGTCGCCTATGCGGTGGCCGCTCTGTTCGCCAGTATCGCCGGCGCGCTGTTCGTGCCGATCGTCGGCATCGTCTCACCCAACGACATCGGTGTGGTTCCGTCGATCGCCTTCCTCATCGGTGTGGCCATCGGTGGGCGCACCACGTTGCTCGGCCCGGTGCTCGGCGCGATCGCAGTGGCCTGGGCGCAGACGAGCCTGTCGGAGAACTTCCCGTCCGGCTGGACTTACGCGCAGGGCCTCATCTTCATCCTGGTCGTCGGGTTCTTCCCGGCCGGTCTGGCCGGGCTCGGCGCACTGGCCAAGCGGTGGAAACCGGCACCGGCCACATCGTCGGCCACCACCGATATCGCCACCGTCGCAACCGATTCCGGGAATTCCCCGGCAGAAGGAGCCAAAGCGCTATGAGCCCGGCAACCGATGTGAACACGACCACCGAACCGGAGCCGGTCGCCGGCGGCAACGCGGGCATGAGCAGCGAGTACCTGCAGATCCGTGACCTGAGAGTGGAGTTCGACGGTTTCCACGCCGTCGACGGTGTGGATCTGACCCTGATGCAGGGCGATCTGCGCTTTCTCATCGGGCCCAACGGCGCCGGCAAGACGACCATCATCGACGCGATCACCGGACTGGTGAAATCGACAGGCTCCATTCAGAAGTCGGGCGTGGAACTGGTGGGCAAGAAGGTCCACCAGATCGCCCGGCTCGGTATTGGCCGGACCTTCCAGACGGCCAGCGTCTTCGAGGAACTGACCGTGCTGCAGAACCTCGACATCGCGGCCGGTGCCGGACGTTCGGTGTGGACGATGCTGCGCCGGCGCCCGGCCGGAATTCCCGACGAGATCGCCGAGGCACTGGAGACGATCGGCCTGGCCGATCACCGTGAGACGAAGGCCGGCGTACTGGCACACGGCCAGAAACAATGGCTCGAAATTGGAATGCTGTTGGTGCAGAACGCATCTGTACTGCTCCTCGACGAGCCGGTGGCCGGGATGAGTGGTGAGGAACGCGAGGAGACCGGGCAGCTGCTGCGCCGTATCGGCGGTGAACGCACCGTCGTCGTCGTCGAACACGACATGGATTTCATGCGTTCGTTCGCGACGTCGGTGTCGGTGCTGGCCCGCGGCAAGGTGATCGCCGAAGGGTCGGTGGCACAGGTCCAGGCCAATCCGAAGGTGCAGGAGGTCTACCTCGGCACCGCCTCGGCCGTCGGGGCCGACGTTTCTGTGGAAGGGGAATGAGCATGCTGGTGCTGGAGGACGTGCGCGCGGGATACGGGCGTACCGAGGTGATTCACGGTGTGAGCCTTGAGGTTCCGGATGACGGAGTGGTCGCGGTGATGGGCCACAACGGTGCGGGCAAGACCACCCTGCTGCGGGCGGCGATCGGTCTGGTCAAGACCAACTCGGGAAAGATCGTGTTCGACGGCGAGGACATCTCGTCGCTGCGGCCCAGCGGCCGGGTCCGCCGTGGCATCGCTTATGTTCCGCAGGGGCAGCAGAGCTTTCCGCAGCTGACCACCGCCGAGAACCTGCAGGTGGTGGCCGACGGCCGCAAACGCGGAAAGGAACTGATCGACGAGATGCTCGACCTGTTTCCGGCGCTGAAGGATCTGCTCACGCGCCGCGCGGGTCTGCTCTCGGGCGGGCAACGCCAGCAATTGGCGATCGCGCGGGCGCTGATCACCGAGCCGAAGATGCTGATCCTCGACGAACCGACCGAGGGTATTCAGCCGTCGGTGGTCGCCGAGATCGAGCAGACGATCACCTCGCTGACCGAGCGGGGTGGCCTGGGCGTGCTGCTGGTGGAACAGCACATCGGTTTCGCCCTCGGCGCCGCCGAACGCTACTACGTGCTCGAAAGCGGCCGGGTCACCTCGTCGGGCACCGGTGGCGCCGGTGCCGAGCAGAAGGTGCGCGAGGCCATGACGATCTGATCGGGGGCGAATTCGGGGCGGTCAGCTGAATTCGGGGGACGATTCCAAAGGCGGGCGTCATGTCGGGGACCAAGGACAAGTATCGGATTCCACAGCGAGAATCGTTGTCGCAGCGCATCTATCGCGAACTGCGACGCGATCTGGCGGGCGGGGAGTTCGGGCCGGGGACGAGGCTGGGCGAGGAGCGGCTGGCCGAACGGTACCGGGCCTCACGCACCCCGGTACGCGAGGCGCTGGCGCGGCTGCTGTCCGACGGGTTGATCGAGCGGCGCGGCAACATCCTGTACCCGGTGCGACCCCGGCTCGACGGACTGCCCGAGTACTACGACGCACGTGCGCTCGTCGAGCTCGCGGGCCTGGACCGCGTCCGGGACGGGCGGGCCGACGGTCACGATCCGGTGATGCTGCGTCCGGAGCTGGACCGGTGGCTGGCGATGCGGGACGGACCGCTCGTCGCCGACATCGACTTTGCGATCGCCGACGATGCCTTTCACCGGATCCTGTTGACATCGTCGGGAAACGCGGCGCTGGCGGAGGCCCTGACAGTGTTGCAGAAGCCGATCAGGGCCGCGTGGTCGCTGGACTATCCGACGCCGGGGCGTGCGGAGATGATCGTCGCCGACCACGTGACGATCGCACAGGCACTCCTGTCAGGGGATCTGACCGGCGCCCGCGCCGCGCTCGCCGCCCACATCGACGACTCGCGGCGCCTCGTCGAGGTCGGGCTCACTTCCCGCGGCTGAAACCGCACCCCGCGAATCAAATGTCGCGACAACCGATTCGCGCGACGCGGTTCTGATCGCGGGAACCGGGGGAGTTGTCCACAGGCCGCCAGGTCGACGGCTGACAGGTGCGGGACCGTCGGGTACGGTCTGTTGCCCATGGGGCCGGGGAGTTCGGCACATCGCATGAATCGCGGCTGTGGGACAACCGGGGGAGGCGCTGCCCGGTCGGCGCGGGGATGAGGGGGCTGCGTGCTGCGCAGGATCATTGGGGTCGCTGTCGTGTCGGGGTTGCTGTTCGCGGGGATGGCCGGGCCGGGATTGATCTCGGGTGTGCCGGTGGCAGTCGCAGACCAGGGAAATGCGGCGGTCATTGAGAAGGTGGGCTCGTCGCTGGTATACGTCCGGACCCGGTTCATGGGCCGGGTGAAGGTGACCGACGCCGTGGGCGCGTCGTGGTCGGAATTGCTCGTCGTCAACGGGCAGTGCTCGGGATACGTGGTCGATCCGCGCGGATATATTGTCACGGCAGGCCATTGCGTGGACGGCGACGACGACGGGATCCGCAATGCGCTACGGATGAAGTCGGTCATCGACGTGGCGAGAACCCTTGGCAAGGACAGTGATTGGCTGCGCAAGAAATATGCGCAGGCGGTCGCCGAGAAGTGGCCCGTCATCGGTGCTGCCGGGGCCGGCTTTCCGATGGTCGAGGTGTCCGTACGGCAACCGGAGGGGCCGGCGCAGGTACTGCGGTCCTGGGCCGTCGCCGATGTGCTGGACTATCAGCGATTCACGGCCGGCGACAATGCCGTCATCAAAGTGAACCCGGTGAAAGAACTCCCCGCGCTGGTGGTTTCCGATGAGACGCCGACGCTCGGGGAGTCGGTGATCAGCGTCGGCTTTCCCGGTGCGGTGCAGCCGAACGCTGCCGGTGCCGAGGTGCCGCAGCCGTCGTACAAGACGGGGACGGTCTCGTCGCGGCAGGTCGACGATTCCGGTATCGCCCGGACGGAGGTCTCGGCGACGATGGGCAGCGGTATGTCCGGTGGGCCGACGGTCAATTCCGCCGGCGAGGTGATCGGCACCAACTCCTGCGGCAACTCGCTGCCGCAGGAGAACGACAGCTTCAACTTCATCACCGACAATCTGGCCCTGCGTGGCTACCTGTCGTCGAACAATATCGTTCTGGCACAACCGGAGTCGGAAGGCCGACGGTCGGTGTCGGCCTGGGCGGCACCGCTGGCCGGTGCGGTGGTCGTGGTGGTGGTGATCGTATTCATCGCGGTGCGGCTGCGTCGCCGGTGTTCGCGTATGCCCGCACCGGTTCACCCACCCGGTGTTCCTCCGCAAAGCCCCTACTACGCACCGCAATTCGCCGGATGGTCAGCGGTGTCCCCGATTCCGCGGTCCGGCCCGTCGGCGGTCGGGCACCCGGTGGCCCGACACGTGACACTCCCGCATGCGGTACCCCGGCGCTCGGTCCCCGGGTCGGTACCGTGAACCGATGCGGAGGATGTCGGCCCCGGATGCGGCGATGTACTGGCGATCGGCGATCATGCCGAGCGACCAGTTCGTCGTCTACTGCTTCGACGCCCCCGACCCCGCGGTCTCCATGGCTGAGGTGGTGCGGGAGTTGCGAGAACGGGCGCGCGGCGTCGGCGACCTGCGGCTACGGGTTCTGAACGTTCCCGGTGATCTCGACCGCCCGTATTGGGTGGGTTCCGGCGTCGGTCCCGAAGCGGTCGTCGTGTATCCGGTGCTCACCTGGCGCGAATGCCTCGACAGGATCGGCGAACTCAACGACGACCAGGTCGATCCATCCGAATCAGCTTGGCGTATACATCTTTTCGGGCCGCTCACCGGGGCTCCGAGGGGTTGTTCCGCCGGTGAGGGCCGGGCGATCGTGGCGGTCCTGCAGATCAGTCACGCGGTGGCCGACGGGCGCGGCACGGCGGCGATCTGCCGGGCTCTGTTCGGCGTGGTGCCGCCGCAGTATGGCGCCGGAGGTGACGAGCCCGTCTCCGGGTGGCTACCGTCGGCGCGGTGGGGAGCGGCCGCCCTGGGTGTGGCCCGGCTGCCGGTGTCGGTTGCCTCGATGGTCTGGCTGGGCCTGCGATCATTTGCCGAATACCGGACGGCCGTCCGTCGAGCACATCCGGAAGCGCCTGGGGTGGTGGGTGTTCCGGCCACCGAACTCAATCGGTCGGCCGGACCCGGGCGAACGTTGCGGGTGATCGTGCTCGATCGCCGTTCGCTGCCCCCTGGCCATAGCGTCACCGTAGCCGCGCTGACCGCGATCTCGTTCGCCCTCGATGAACTGCTCGGTCCGGTACCCCGGCGGACGGCCGAACTGACAGTCGGTCGACCACCGCGGCCGGGCGTGCGCAACAACTTCGGCAACGTCGCCGTCGACCTACACCAGGAGACCGACGACGTCGGCGTGCGGATGTCGAGAATCGCCGAGGAGGTGACCGCCGCGCAGCGTAAAGCGGCGGCTCGCGACCCCGTGGCGGAGTCCGCGTACCGGGCCGAGTCCGCCACCCCGGCGATCCTGGCGCACTGGGCGATCCGGCAGTTCGACATCGGCACCGGACCGGACACTGTCACCGGCGTGACCGTCGTGTCGACGGTGAACAGAGGACCGGCCGATCTGGCCCTGGCCGGCGGCCGTGTCCGGTTCACGACCGGCTTTCCCGCCCTGTCGCCGTGTCAGGGGCTCACCCACGGTGTGCACGGCATCGGCTCGGCGGTCGCGATCTCGGTCACGACGTCGCCGGAGATCGTCGACGTCGACGCCTACGTCGAGATGCTGCGTCGCGCGCTGGATCGGGT
>NZ_JAGQTN010000203.1 GCF_020438995.1 Gordonia sp. (in: high G+C Gram-positive bacteria) | reverse complement strand
GTGATCGGCGAACACACCGATGTGCGAAGAACTCTCGCCCAGATCGATGCCTATGTGCGGATCAACGAACTGCTCAACTGGCAGGTCGCTTCCACCGGCGAGGCGATCTCGATGGCCGACGCCGCGGCCACCAAGGTGTTCTCCACAGAACGGCTGCAATCGGTGGGCCGGATGATCGACGAGATCGTCGGCCGATTCGGTGACCTCTCCGCCGAGGCGACGGCGGACTTGGTGAATTGGCTTGACGTCCAACAGAAACGCAATGCCGTCATCACGTTCGGCGGCGGTGTGAACGAGGTGATGCGGGACATGATTGCCACGGCCGGACTCGGTTTGCCCCGGGCCAAGAGATGAGTGGGGGCCAAACGATGAGCATCACCACAGCCGAGGACATCCTCGATGCGGCGGCTGCGATCAAAGCCGCCGGGCCGAGCACACCCGCACCCGGCCGCGACCCGATCAACACGCCGATGATCAACAACTGGGTCGAGGCGATGGGCGACACCAACCCCATCTACGTCGACGAGACCGTTGCCCGGGCCGCTGGTCATCCGGGAATCGTTGCCCCACCGGCAATGTCGCAGGTGTGGACGATGCGTGGCCTGCACGGGACCCGCGCCCCCGAGGACCCGTTCCGCCGGGTGACCGAACTGTTCGACGCCGCCGGCTACACGTCGGTGGTGGCCACCAACTGCGACACCGTCTACCACCGCTACACCCGGGTGGGCGAGCAGGTCACGCTCAGCAGCGAACTCACCGACGTCGCCGGCCCGAAGAACACCGGCCTGGGTGAGGGCTGGTTCTTCACCACCCGCAACACCTGGCGCGTGGGCGACGAGATAGTCGCGGAGATGGATTTCCGGATCCTCAAGTTCCGCCCGTCCACCAAGGACGCGGTGGAGGAATCCGCGCCGGAGGTTCCCGACGATCTCGATCCCGAGAAGATGCTGCGCCCCAACTCATCCCGCGACACCAGGTTCTTCTGGGAAGGGGTGGCCGCCCACGAGTTGCGCATCCAGCGGATCGAGGACGGCACGCTGCGGCATCCGCCGGTACCGGCCCTCTGGAAGGCACGCACCGACGACGGCACTGTCCCTGACACCGACTATGTCGTCGCCGCTGGCACCGGAACCGTCTACAGCTTCGTCGTACACTACGCCCCCAAGGTTCCCGGCCGGTCGCTGCCGTTCGTGGTCGCCCTCGTCGAACTCGACGAAGGGGTGCGGATGCTCGGCGAATTGCGCGACGTTGACCCCGAGTCGGTACACATCGGCATGCCGGTCGAGGTCGCGTTCCTCGACTTTCCCGCATCCGGCGACAAACCGCCATGGACGCTCTACGCGTGGCGCCCGGCAGATGCATCAGGAGAGGACAGTCAGCCATGACCGCGGTGACACCCACGGCCGTCGCGGTGGGAATGGTGTTGCCGCCGTTGACCATCGAGGCCACCCCCACCTTCGTGGTGGCCTCCGCGCTGGCCACCCGTGATTTCCAGGACGTGCACCACGATCGGGATCTGGCCCACCAGAAGGGGTCCAAGGACATCTTCGTCAACATCCTGACCGATACGGGCCTCGTCGAGCGGTTCGTGACCGACTGGGCCGGACCGTCGGCACGTATCACCTCCATCAAGCTCAAACTCGGGGTGCCCTGGTACGCCTATGATTCGGTGACCTTCACCGGCGAGGTCACCGAGGTGGCCGACAATGCCGTCACCGTCTCGGTCGTGGGCGCCAATAGGCTTGGCAAACATGTGATTTCGACCGTCACCTGCTCGCTGGGAGAGACCGCATGACGCGCACGCTCTCAGGCGCCGCCGCGATCGCCGGTATCGGCGCCACCGAGTTCTCCAAGGACTCCGGACGCAGCGAACTACGCTTGGCCGCGGAGGCGGTCACCGCAGCCGTGGCCGATGCCGGACTCGCCCCCGCCGACGTCGACGGCCTGGTCAGCTTCACGATGGACACCAACGCCGAGATCGCGGTCGCCCGGGCGGCCGGGATCGGCGACCTGAAGTTCTTCTCCCGCATCCACTATGGTGGTGGCGCTGCCTGTTCGACGGTGCAGCAGGCGGCGATGGCCGTGGCCACCGGAGTCGCCGACGTCGTCGTCGCCTACCGGGCATTCAACGAGCGGTCGGGCCGACGGTTCGGTCAGGTCGACAGTTCCGTTGCCAATCAGGAGAATTCGTCGGGCACCGACAACGCCTTCTCCTATCCGCACGGCCTCTCGACGCCCGCCGCGTTCGTCGCCATGATCGCGCAACGCTACATGTACGAATACGGCGCCACCAGCGAGGATTTCGGCCGTATCGCGGTCACCGCGCGAACCCACGCGGCCAACAATCCGCACGCCTTCTTCTACGGCAAACCGATCACCCTCGACGACCATCAGGCCTCCCGCTACATTGCGGCGCCGCTGCACCTGCTCGACTGCTGCCAGGAATCCGACGGCGGCGTCGCCATCGTCGTCGTATCCGCCGAACGCGCAAAGGATCTCCCGCAGAAGCCGGTGACCATCGCGGCGGCGGCATCGGGCAGCGCCGACAACCAGTTCATCATGACCAGCTACTACCGCGAGCAACTCGCCGCACTGCCCGAGATGGGCCTGGTCGGAGACCAACTCTGGCAGCAGTCCGGTCTGGCCCCATCCGATATGGACGCGGCCATCCTCTACGACCACTTCACCCCGTACACTCTGCTGCAGCTCGAAGAACTCGGCTTCTGCGGTCGTGGTGAAGCGAAAGACTTCGTACGGCAACCCGGTGCGCTGGAGGTCGGCGGAACGCTGCCGCTGAACACCCACGGTGGCCAACTCGGCGAGGCCTACATCCACGGCATGAACGGCATCGCCGAGGCGGTCCGCCAGATCCGCGGCACCTCCGTCAACCAGGTACCAGACGCGTCGCGGGTCATCGTCACCGCCGGCACCGGCGTCCCCACCAGCGGCCTCATCCTCACCGGAGGATAAGAATGGAGAAAGCGATGCAGTTCAATCTGGCTGATGTATTCGAGACCGTCGCCGACGCCGTGCCCGAGCGCATCGCGCTCAGCTACGAGGGGCGGCAGGTCAGCTACGCCGAACTCGACGGCGAGGCCAATCAGGTGGCACACCTGTTGGTGGCCAACGGGATCGGTGCCGACGACAATGTGGCGCTGTTCCTCAAGAACAGCGTTGAGCATGTCACCAGCCTGCTGGGACTGATCAAGATCCGCGCGGTCCCGGTGAACATCAACTACCGGTACACCAATTCCGAGTTGCATTACATCTTCGAGAACTCCGATTCGGCGGGCATCATCGTTGAACTCCCCGAACACCAACGCAGTGTCGCCGAACTGCTGCCGACGCTGCCACTGGTACGGACGGTGTTCGTGATTGGTGCCGTCACAGACGAGCTGCGCGATGCGGTAGCCGCTCTCCCGGGCGGCAGCCAGGTCACGATCGCCTCGTTCGCCGACGCCGAATCCCTGCCCAAGGAACGCGATTTCGAGCCGCGCACCGGCGACGAGCTGTACCTGCTGTACACCGGCGGCACCACCGGATACCCGAAGGGCGTCATGTGGCGCCACGACGACTTCTTCCGCAAACCGCTCTCCGGCGGCAACCCGTACGGCGACGACCGCAAGGACCTCGATGAGATCGCCTCGGCCGTCAAGGATTTCCCGTCGATGGCATTCATGCTGGCCGCCCCGCTGATGCACGGCGCCGCATCGTATTCGCTGTTCACCTTCTTCACCCTCGGTGGCCGCCTGGTCATCATGCGCGAGTTCAACCCGGAGAAGATGGTCACCTGCATCGCCGACGAGCAGGTGCAACTGGTGCTGATCGTCGGCGACGCGATGGGCATGCCGCTGGTCGAGGAACTCGAACGACGCAAGGACGAGGTGGACCTGTCGTCGCTGTTCTCCATCACCTCCGGCGGGGCCATCTGGTCGCAGCATGTGCGTGACCGGATGCTCGCGGTGAAACCCGGTCTGCTGCTGCGCGACAACTTCGGCGCGTCGGAGTCCGGCAATGACGGTGAGATCATGATGGACGAGAACGGCAACCTGAAGGTGCCGCCGACCGACCGCATGATGGTGGTCGACGAAAGCCTCAACCCGATCGAACCGGGCTCCGGAGAACTCGGGTACATCGCCCGCGTCGGTAATGTGCCGCTCGGCTACTACAAGGATCCGGAGAAGTCGGCCAAGACCTTCCCGACATTGCCGGACGGGCGTCGTGTGTCGATCCTCGGTGACATGGGCACCGTCGAGGCCGACGGCACCATCGTGTTCCTGGGCCGCGGTTCGCAGTGCATCAACACCGGCGGCGAGAAAGTCTTCGCCGAGGAGGTGGAGGCCGTGCTGCACGCCCATCCCGCGATTGCCGATGCCCTCGTCGTGCCGGTGCCCGACGCCAAGTACGGCCAGCGGGTGGCCGCGGTCGCCAAGATCGCCGACGGCGTGGATGAGCCCACCGAGGAAGAACTCCAGGACCACGTCCGGGCGTCTCTCGCCGGCTACAAGGTGCCCCGCACCATCGTGTTCGTCGACGAGGTCAAACGCACCCCTGCGGGCAAGGCCGACTACCGCTGGGCCAAACAGACCGCCGAAGCCCAGTCGGCTCCGGTCTGACACGTTGGGAGCCCCGTGTCGCCGGACCCTTCGAGACGCGTCGGCTCGCAAGCTCGCGCGACGCCCTCAGGGATCAAGATGTGTGGTCCCGTGCCATCAACCGCCATCTCGATCCCAAGGCCCAACGCCGGCGGGCTGGGAACTCTTCTCGATCCCGGTGGCTCATGTCGGTGGGCGGGGGACTCTTCTTCATTCCTGAGGCCGATGTCGGTGGGCGGGCTCTTCGTGATCCCTGAGGCTGATGTCGGCGTGGCGGCACTTCCTGCTTCCTGAGGCTGATGTCGGTGGGTGTGCTCTTGCTTCCTGAGGCCGATGTCGGTGTGGGGACTCTCCTTGATCCCTGAGGCCGTTGCGACGAAGGAGCGAGGGTCGCGAAGGGTCCGGTGACCTTTCGGCACATGACGTCACCACCCCCGAGTTCCCTGGCCGACAGTGCTACCGTATGACCAACGGTAACGATGGGTGCTGATGCCATGACGATCTTCTCCGGCGGTTTCGCCGACGACCCGCGGGTGGCGGACCTGCTCGCGCCCGGCGGACCGTTCGAGATCACGGAGACGATCGTCGACGGCCGGCCGGTGCGCACCTACGTGAGGTGCCCGCGCACACTCGCCGACATCTTCACCCGGTCCGCCGCCCACGGCGACCTCGACTCGATGGTGTACCGCGATCAGCGGCTCACCTTCACCGACATCCACACCCAGGCGCTCGCGCTCGCCCAGACCTTCCGCGCCGATTACGGTGTGGCGCCGGGTGATCGGGTGATGATCGCGATGCGCAACCGGCCCGAGTTCACCGTCGCGTTCTGGGCGTCGGTGGTGTGCGGCGCGATCGCGGTGCCGGTCAACGCGTGGTGGCAGGGGCCCGAACTCGCCGCTGCCGTCGCCGAATCGGAGCCGAAGGTGATCGTCGCCGACTCCGAGCGTATCGGCAGATTTCAGGAAAGTGGCTGTGCTGTACCGCTTATCGGTGCCGATGGTGCGGAAGATGCACGGCACTACGAGGATTGCGCTTTCGGTGAGCAACTGGCCGCCGACGATATCGCGGTCCGCGAGCCCGACGATCCGGTGGCGATCCTCTACACATCCGGCACCACCGGCCGTCCCAAAGGCGTGGTGATCACCCACCGCGGCATCACCCACAATGTGATGAACATGGCGCTGATGATGCGCCGCGGCATGCTGATCGC
>NZ_JAGQTN010000202.1 GCF_020438995.1 Gordonia sp. (in: high G+C Gram-positive bacteria) | reverse complement strand
TGACTCCTGCCGCCCTCGCTGCGCTTCTCCGCGAGATAACGCTGACCGTCGTGTCCGACCGGGGCCTCGATACCTCGCTGGTGCCCGAGACCGTGGTGGTCGAGCGTCCCCGCAACGCCGACCACGGCGACTACGCCACCAATATCGCGCTGCAACTGGGCAAACGTCTCGGCGTGGTGCCGCGTGAGTTCGCCGGCTGGCTCGCCGAGGCGTTTGCCGCCGCCGACGGCATCGACAAGGCCGATGTCGCCGGTCCCGGATTCGTCAACGTGTGGCTGGCCGCCGCCGCGCAGAATACCGTCGTCGAATCGGTGCTGGCCAAGGCCGTGGACTACGGGCGCGGCAGCGAACTGTCCGGCACCGCGATCAACCTCGAATTCGTCTCGGCCAACCCGACCGGCCCGATCCACCTCGGCGGCACCCGCTGGGCGGCCGTCGGCGACGCACTGGGCCGCGTGTTCGCCGCCCGCGGCGCCGCGGTCACCCGCGAGTACTACTTCAACGACCACGGCGGCCAGATCGATCGCTTTGCCAAGTCGCTGGAGGCATCCGCGCTGGGACAGCCCACACCTGAGGACGGGTACGCCGGCGACTACATCACCGAGATCGCCGAGAACGTGGTCGCGAACGTGCCCGGCGTCCTCGACCAGGAGCCCGACGAGCGCCGCGAAACGTTCCGCGCCGAGGGCGTCGAGCTGATGTTCGGTCAGATCAAACGCAGCCTGCACGAGTTCGGCACCGACTTCGACGTGTATACCCACGAGAACTCGATGTTCGAGCGCGGACTCGTCGACACCTGCATCGAACAGCTCAAGGCCAACGGCAACCTGTACGAGAAGGATGGTGCCTGGTGGCTGCGCACCACCGACTTCGGCGACGACAAGGACCGCGTCGTCATCAAGAGTGACGGTGAGGCCGCCTACATCGCCGGAGACATCGCCTACTACCGCGACAAACGCGACCGCGGCTTCGACCTGTGCGTCTACATGCTCGGCGCCGACCACCACGGCTACATCAAACGACTCAAGGCGGCCGCGGCGTCGCTCGGTGACGACCCGGACACCGTCGAAGTCCTGATCGGGCAGATGGTGAACCTCGTCAAGGACGGCCAGCCGGTGCGGATGAGCAAACGTGCGGGCAACGTCATCACCATCGACGACCTGGTCGGCGCGGTCGGTGTCGACGGCGCCCGCTACTCGCTCATCCGGTCGTCGGTGGACGTCAACATCGATATCGACCTGGATCTGCTGGTCAAGCAGTCCAACGACAATCCAGTGTATTACGTCCAGTACGCGCACGCCCGGCTGTCGGCGCTGGCTCGCAGCGCCGCCGAACTCGGCCTCGAACTCGGCACCGACAATCTCGGACTGCTCGACGACCCCGCAGAGGGCGATCTGATCCGCACCATCGGTGACTACGACGAGGTGGTCGCCACCGCCGCCGAACTGCGCGAACCGCACCGGGTGTGCCGGTACCTCGAAACCCTCGCCGGGGCCTACCACCGCTTCTACGCGCGCTGCCGGGTCCTGCCGCAGGGCGACGAGGAGCCCGGCGACATCCACCGCGCGCGGCTGGCGCTGTGCGAGGCGACCCGGCAGGTGCTGGCCAACGGCCTGGACCTGGTTGGCGTGAGCGCACCGGAGCGGATGTGAGCGCGCATCCGGCCGGACCCCGGCACGCGGACATCCCGGCGGCCCCGCATCTCGCGCAGCGCCCCAACGATCCGGCCGTTCTCGCCGAGATTCCCGCAAATGTGTGGCCGCGCAACGCAATCCGTGACGATTCGGGTGAGGTGACACTGGCCGGTGTGCCGGTGTGCGAGCTGGCCCGCGAATACGGCACTCCGCTGTTCGTGGTGGACGAGAAGGACTTCCGGTCCCGCTGCGCCGATATGATCGGAGCGTTCGGTCAATACGGCCGGGTTCACTACGCGTCCAAGGCATTTCTGAGCACCGAGATCGCCCGCTGGGTGAACGAGGAAGGTCTGTGCCTGGACGTGTGCTCGGGCGGCGAACTCGCCGTCGCTCTGCATGCGGGCTTCCCGGCGGAGCGAATCGCGTTGCACGGCAACAATAAAAGCTCAGCGGAACTGGCCGCCGCCCTCGATGCGGGCGTCGGCCACATCGTGCTCGACTCGCTCGCCGAGATCGATCGGCTCGACGCCCTCGCGGGTGAGCGGGGCCTCGTCGCCGACGTGCTGGTGCGGATCACGGTGGGCGTGGAGGCGCACACCCATGAATTCATCGCCACCGCGCACGAGGACCAGAAGTTCGGGTTCGCGCTGTCCGGCGGCGTCGCGATGGACGCGGTGCGTCGTGTGTTCGCCACCGACAACCTGCGGCTCGTCGGATTGCACAGCCACATCGGCTCGCAGATCTTCGACATGGACGGTTTCGAACTGGCCGCGCACCGCGTGCTGGGCCTGCTCAAGGAGATCGTCTCCGAGTTCGGTGTCGACAAGACCGCACAACTCGAAGTCATCGATCTCGGTGGGGGACTGGGGATCTCGTACCTCGAAGAGGACGACCCGCTGCCGGTGAAGGACGTCGCCGACACCCTGGCCGCGATCGTCCGGCGCGAGTCGGCCGCCGTCGGACTGCCGATGCCGACCCTGGCCGTCGAACCCGGACGGGCGATCGCCGGACCCGGCACCGTCACCGTGTACGAGGTCGGCACCATCAAGGACGTCGA
>NZ_JAGQTN010000201.1 GCF_020438995.1 Gordonia sp. (in: high G+C Gram-positive bacteria) | reverse complement strand
TCCCTGTCGGAGCGGAATAGTCCGAACGCCCAGTCTGCGAAGCTCGACCGCGAACTCCACGTCTTCTGGCCGTTGAGCAGCCAGCCGCCCTCGGTGCGGGTGGCCGTTGAACGGAGCGATGCCAGGTCGCTGCCCGACTCGGGCTCACTCCACGCCTGGCCCCAGATGTCGTCGGCGCGGGCCATCCGCGGCATGATCCGGTCCAGCTGAGCCTTCGACGCGTGTTCGAAAAGCGTTGGGGCGAGCAGGAAGATACCGTTCTGGCTGACCCGGCCCGGGGCGCCCGACCGGAAATACTCCTCCTCGAAGATCACCCAGTGCAGCAGGGGAGCGTTCCGGCCGCCGTATTCTTCCGGCCAGCTCACCACCGACATACGGTCGGCGGCCATCGTCGCCTCCCACTCGCGGTGCGCCTCAAAGCCTGCGGCGGTGTCCATCGACGGCAGTGCGGTGCGGGGCGCGTGTTTGGTCAGCCAGGCGCGGACCTCGGCGCGAAATTCGTCCGCGGCGGAATCGAAAAGCAGATCCATCTCAGTTCCCCGAAGCCGTGGTTGCCGAAGCCGCTGTAGCCGAAGCCTTCATGGACTTGGCATCCATACCGCCGAGTGAATCCCCGCCCGAGGCCTCGGAATTGGCGGCGTGGGCGTAGTGATGCCAGCCGAACACCGAATCCATCGAATTGCGCAGACCCATATTGTCCTCGCAGATGTTGACGGCCTTCTTGGACAGGAACAGTCCCTGCATCGGCATCGCCACCATCTTGGCGGCGAGCTCATCGACCTTGCCGGCCAGATCGTCGCGCGGCACAACATGATTGACCATGCCCCAGTCAGCGGCCTGTGCGGCGGTGAACCGGTCGCCGGTCATCAGGATCTCCTTGGCGCGGCGCGGGCCGAGGACGAAGGCGTGGGCGAAGTATTCGACCCCCGGAATGCCCATGCGTGCCACCGGATCGGAGAAGAACGCGTCGTCGGAGGCGACGATGAAGTCACAGATCCAGGCCAGCATCAGCCCGCCCGCGATGCATGCGCCATGCACCTGCGCGATCACCGGTTTGGGGATGTCGCGCCAGCGCCGGCACATCCCCATGTACACCTCGATCTCCCGTGCCAGCCGCTGATCGGCACCTTGCTTATCGGTGTGATCCCAATGCAGCGTGGCCACGTTGTCGTAGAAGGTGTCGAAGTCGCGTTCGGGGGTGCCGATGTCGTGGCCGGCCGAGAAATGCTTGCCGTTGGCCCGCAGCACGATGACCTTCACCGACGCGTCGTCCACGGCCTTGCCGAACGCGGCGTCCAACGAGTACGTCATCACCGAGTTCTGGGCGTTGCGGTACTCGGGCCGGTTCAGCGTCACATAGGCGACCGCGCCGTCGGGTCCGCCCGTCTCGTACGCGACGGGAGTGGTGTCCGGGCCGAGATCGTCGCGACCCAGCGCGGGGGGAATGACGCTTTCACTCATGCTCCCGAGCGTAACCTAGCAAGTGCTTGGTTGGTAGGTCGGGCCGCTTCGGCTTCGTCCCAGCGGCGTCGCTGTGTCACAGTCATGGGGTGAAGCGACGGACCGGCGGAAGGATTCCCGCATGACCGGCTCGGGCGGCAATATCGTCTGGCAGTCGAGCAAGGTCTCTCGTTCGCAACGACCGCATCAGGGCGCGACGCTGTGGCTGACCGGGCTGTCCGGGTCGGGCAAGTCGTCGCTGGCCATCGAGCTGGAGCGGTGCCTCGTCGCCGCGGGAGCGCCCGCGTACCTGATGGACGGCGATAATCTCCGCCATGGTTTGAACTCCGATCTGGGTTTCTCCGACGACGATCGCCGCGAGAACATCCGCCGCACCAGCGAGGTCGCGGCGTTGTTCGCCGACTCCGGCGCTATCGCGATTGTGGGGCTGATCAGCCCGTTCGCCTCCGAACGACAACGCGCACGCGAGATTCACGCCGAACGTGGCCTGCCGTTTCACGAGATCTTTCTCGACACACCGATCACCGAGTGCGAGCGACGGGACCCCAAGGGGCTGTACGCGCGTGCGCGGCGCGGGGAGATTCCGCATTTCACCGGAATAGACTCGCCGTACGAGGCGCCCCAGCACGCGAACATCGTCGTCACCCCGGCCGACGGAACACCGACCGAGGTCGCCGAGTCCGTGCTCGACCGGCTGGGTCTGGGCCGCAACCGCTGAAGGAGAATCGGTGTCATCGGAACGTCTTGACGATCGGGCGCTGGCGGGCGAGCTGGCCACCGCAGCCGGACAGTTGTTGCTGCAAGTGCGCTCGGACAGTGGGCTGTCGGGCAAGGAACTCGGGGACGCGGGCGACCTGCGCGCCAATGACCTGCTGCTGTCGCGGCTGGCCGCCGACCGCCCCGGTGATCTCGTGCTGTCCGAGGAATCCACCGACGACAAGCGCAGGCTCACGGCGTCGCGGGTGTGGATCGTCGACCCGCTCGACGGGACCCGCGAGTACCGGACGCCGGGTCATTCGGACTGGGCCGTGCATGTGGCGTTGTGGTCGGCGGGCCGGTTGATCGCCGGGGCGGTGGCCCTGCCCGCGCTCGGCATCACCTATGTCGATGACGACGCACCTATCGAGCCTGTCGCCGGTCTGCTTCCGCCTCCCGCCGATGACCGGCTGCGCGTGGTGGTGAGCGGGTCCCGTCCGCCCGCCTTCTCGGACGTGGTCGCCGAGGCCGTCGGTGGTGTGGTCGCGCCGCTGGGGTCGGCCGGGGCCAAAGCCATGGCCGTCGTGCGCGGCGAGGCCGCGGCGTATGTACATGCAGGCGGGCAGTACGAATGGGATTCGGCGGCGCCGGTCGCGGTGGCGCAGGCACAGGGCCTGTGGTGCGGCCGCATCGACGGTTCGCAGCTGGTCTACAACAACGACGACACCTACCTGCCGGACCTGATCATCTGTCGGCCCGAGTTGACCGACGCTATCGTCGGGGTGACTTCCCGCTATTCGTAACTGAATTCGGGTGTTCGGCTTTGTCCGGTGAGTTGCGCCAGCGCCGCGCGGATGTCGGCGGCGTCGATGCACATGAGATCCTCGTGGGTAAGGGTGCCGAGATCGTCGCGGTCGGAGAGCCGGAATTCGCGTTCTTCCTCGGCGGTTTCGATGACGTTGCGGATGAACCGGCCGTTGCCGACGATGTCGATGCCGCGGCGCAATCCTGAAGCGGTCGGGCGAATCTCGGAACACAGCGCGGCACAGGCCCGTTCGAGTTCCACCAGGGCGTCGGTGGTGAGGGCTGAATCGCGGCCGGCGGCGATGTGCGAACCGATGTCGGCCAATTCGGTGGGGGAGTACGAAGCAAACCGGATGCGCCGCGAAAACCGTGATGCCAGACCGTCATTGGCGCCGAGAAAGCGGTCGATTTCGTCGTCGTAACCGGCGATGATCACCACCAGCCGGTCGCGGTCGTTTTCCATCCGCGCCAGTAGCGTGTCGACGGCCTCCCGGCCGAACGCGTCGCCACCGGAAAGTCCTTCCTGGATAAGCGTGTATGCCTCGTCGATGAACAGCACCCCGTCGAGTGCGGAGTCGATCACCTCGGAGGTCTTGATGGCGGTGCTGCCCAGATGCTGGCCGACCAGATCGCCGCGGCCGACCTCGACGACCTTGTCGGACTTGATGAATCCCAGCCCGCAGTACATGGCGGCGACGATGCGGGCGACGGTGGTCTTGCCGGTGCCGGGTGGGCCGGTGAACGCCAGATGCAGGCTGCGTGCCGCCGTCGACAGGCCGCGATCAGAACGCAACCGTGCCATCGTCGCCGCAGAACGCAGCTTGGCCACTTGCAGTTTCACCTCGTCGAGCCCGATCTGCGTGTCGAGCCGGCGCTGGGCCCGATCCACCAGGTCGTCGTCGGTTCCGGCGTGGCTCGCCGCGGGCTCGCCGTCGGCTTCCGTCGCGGCGGGTGGGTCGGGGGTCCACGGGTCGATACGGGCATCGATGTCGGTGGCACTGGTGATCACGAGCCGGTACGCGGGTGACCGCAGCGCGTCGGTGGCCGGGCCGAAGCCCGGGTCGCGGGCGTAGACCTGCTGAAACCGGCTCAGCGCCTCGGTTTCCTGGCCCTGTTCACGCAACGCCATCCCGGTGGTGAACAGGGCCTGGGTGGCCAGGGCCGGAACGGGTCCGGAGAGCACATCGGACAGCTGCCGCATCCCCTCGTCGAACATGCCGAGTTGCACGCACGCGGTGCCGGTCATGAATTGTGCTGCGCAGCCCAGCACCGGATCGGGCCACGCCGCTGCTGGTGACAGCGTTGTCAGTACGTGATTCCACCGGCCGGTGGCGAACTGCAGCACCCCGCGGACCAGGTCGATGATCGGGATATTGTCCGCTACCTGTGACAACACGTCGTCGGCACCGGCCGGATCGCTGCCCCGGACGAGAGTCGCCGCATATGCGGCGGTGGCTTCGAGGGCATCGGCGAGCGGATAGTCGAT
>NZ_JAGQTN010000200.1 GCF_020438995.1 Gordonia sp. (in: high G+C Gram-positive bacteria) | reverse complement strand
GGTCGCAACGACCACATTCGCCGGTCGCACGGAAGTACCAGAAGTGAAGTACCAGAAGTACTGGACAATCGACGTACTGACGAGCAGGTATCGACCACACGAGAGGAACGCCGTGCTCAAAGGCTTCAAGGAATTCATACTCAGAGGCAACGTGGTCGAGCTGGCGACCGCCGTGATCATCGGCGGTGCGTTCACCGCGATCGTCACCGCCTTCACATCCAGCATCATCGAACCGCTGTTCGCCGCCATTCCCACCGGCAGCTGTGACTCGGCTCCTGCCGCGACTGAAGCGGCCGAAGGCACCATCGCCGGACCGATCCAGAGCTGTCCACTCGGCTTCAAGATTCTCAGCGACAACGAAGCGACCTTTATGGACTTCGGCGCGTTGCTGACCGCGATCATCAACTTCCTGATCATCGCCGCGGTCGTCTACTTCCTCATCGTCATGCCGTACACCAAGCTCTCCGAGCTGCGTAAGAAGGACGACGAAGAGGACGGCGACGACGAGGTGTCGCTGCTCACCGAGATCCGCGACCTACTCGATGCCGACGGCACCATCGCCGCCAAGAAGAAGGCCGCAGAAGAGAAGGAAGCGGCCGAGAAAGCCGCCGCCGCCGCGATCCCGACCGGGGCCACCCAGCGTTTCGCGACCCCGCCGCCCGCGCCGCAGGGCCCGCCCCCGGGTGGTCCTGGCTTCAACGCCCCGGGTGGACCGCCGCAGTTCGGCGCTCCGCCGCCCGCCGGTGGCTTCCCGACGCCACCCCCGGCTCAGGGCAACTACCCGGCACCCGGCAGCTATCCCGGCCAGTTCCCCGAAGGTGAGTTCCCCGGCGACGATGGGCCCAGACACTCCCGCTGATGGGAAGCACCCTCCCAGCAGGTTGAGGTGCGAGGCCCCGCGAGCCTCGAAACCTGGCGAGACGACAATGTCATCTCGCGAGGTTTCGAGGCTCGTCGCATTCGCTCCTCACGCCTTAACCGGCGGGATGGTTGACCGGTTGTGACGGCCTGCCGAGCAGGAAGTTGTCGGCGACGGCCTTGACGTCGCCGGAGAACACCGACCCGACATGGCTGCCCTGGTACCAGTGCACCCGCCCACCCCAGTGCTGATGCAGCCGTTGGGCGGCCGTGACCGAGGTGATGCGGTCGTTGAGCGCGGCGATCACCATTCGCCGGTCCGGCTCGGCGTACGGTTCGACGCTGAGCGGATCCATCACGGCCGACACGGTCCGCACGGGTTCGCTGCTCAGCAAGTCGGCCATCAACTTGCCGCGGATACCGCCGCGGGACATGTGGTGGGTGAGGGTGCGGTGCATATCGAGCATCGGCACCGTCGCCATCACCGACGACACCCGCGGATCGAGCGAGGCCACCAGCGCCGCGATCGGCCCGCCCAGCGAGGTGCCGGCGATGGTGATGTCGATCGGGTCGTGGGTTTCGATCCAGCCGATCAGCGAGCGGATCTCGGCGACCGCCCGCATCGTGATCAGCACGTTGAGGATCGGGTCGAAACCCGGATACGCCACGCCCGGCACGCTGCGCGGCCCGTGGGCGGGAAGAACCGGCAGCACGAGCTCGAAGTCCAGATTGTTGTGCAGGTGCGCGGCCCGGAAGGTGAACAGGTCGTCGGGCCTGCCCTGGGCGGCGCCGTGTACCCAGATCAGCCAGCGGCGCCGCGAACCGCCGTGGCTCAGTACCCGCGCCGATGCCTCGTCGTCGGCGGCCGGGTCGAACCCCGCGACGGACGCCGGCAGTGGGTCGTTGACCCGGAACGTGATCTGGTCGTACGGCGTGGCCATGAATCGGCGCGACTGCCGGGACAGGATCTCGGGCGGTCCGGGATCCTGGTTGGCCCCCCGGACGCCGAGGGTGGCGAACTCGTCGGCGATCACCGCACACCGGTCCACGTAGGCGGTGATCGCCTCGTCGGCGGGGATGTCGCGCAGCACCGAGTTGATGGCGATGAAGAACTCATCGAAGACGGTTTCACCGACGGCCCGAGGTCCCCATCCCGACCGGGGACGACCGCTGCGGGTGTCGCGGATGTGCGCGATCCGGGCGCTGCGCAGCGACCGGGGTACCACCTCGGCGAACATATAGGCCCGGCTGAACCCGGTCTCCCAGCTTTTCAACGCTTTTCCTCTATCTTCAGACCGTCGGAACCGCTGTCCGACTCGAGCCAGACCAGACGCGGACTTTCCGGCAGGTCCAACGCCCGGGATA
Organism: Gordonia sp. (in: high G+C Gram-positive bacteria); assembly: GCF_020438995.1. Lineage (GTDB taxonomy): Bacteria > Actinomycetota > Actinomycetes > Mycobacteriales > Mycobacteriaceae > Gordonia. Next base: position 7,854 of record NZ_JAGQTN010000200.1, on the reverse strand, counting down.
CCTCGTTGAGCGAATCATGAACGCGCTCAAGGAAACTGTGCGGATCAGGCATCGACTCGGGGGTCGACACCAGACCCATCGTGATTCGGCCCGCGTAGCTGTAGGCGGTCAGGTTCACGTCGGCGGGTGCGATCGCCAGCGCGAACGACACCCAGTCGACCACCTCGATGTCACCGACCCAGCGGGTCTTCTTGGGCCCCGGCATGTTCGCGGTGGTGATGTTGTTCATGACCCGCGGCATGCGGTGCGCCGCCAGAATCCGGAACACCGGTCCGAGCCGCCCTGTGTAGGCCGACGTCTTCTCCGTCAGCTCGAAACCGACCTGCCGTCGATAGGCGACGGCCTCCCCGCAACTGGTGGCGGTCTGCTTGACCCGCTCCACCGGATCCTCCAGGTCCGCCCGCAGATACGCTGCGGCAGTGGCGATCTCGTTTCCCCAGGTGCGGGGCGAGGTGATGTCCTTGCACACCCCGAACACACTGACCTGGGCTCCCGGATCCTCACCGCGAGACAGCAGTTCGGCGCGCATCGCACCGGCGATCACCCCGTGCAGGGCGCCGTTGACGGTGGTCTCGGTAGCCGTCGCGATCTTCTGCACCGCGGCCAGCGGGATGTCGCCGCTGGCGCACACCCGCACGGCACCACTCGGGGTGTTGAAACTGTTGCGCGGCACCGCGAGCGGCTTGGGCAGAGTCGGCGTGCTGCTCTTGAGATGCGCGGCGCGGGCGAACCCACCGACCATTCCCGGCATCGCCCGGATCAGGCGGCGCGATTCCTCACGCGCCATCCTGCCCAGCACCCGGCGATCGGCCGGCGCCGAGGTGGGGTCGATGGGCGCGGGCTCGATGACCCCGCCCTCCTCCGATGTGGCGCCCCTGAACGTGTTGAGCGCGGCCAGGCCGTCGGCCACCGCGTGATGGATGCGCACCACCACCGCCTGGCGACCGCCGGTGACCCCGTGCACCAGAGTGAGCGCCCACAGCGGACGGTGCCGGTCCAACTGCCGCACGGCCAGCCCGGCGAGCACCGCGTCGAGTTCCGTCCGCCTGCCCGGTGCGGGCAGGGTGACCTCTTCGAGGTGGTTTCGGATGTCGAATTCCTTGTCGCGCACCCAGAACGGCCGGGCCTGATAGGCGGGCAGCCGCTCGAGATGCTGGGTGGCCCGCGGGAACCTGCCCAGATACCGCGGCAGGACGTCCTCGAGTTCACGCAGTGTGACGGGCTTTCCCCGGCGCGAGGTGTCGATGACCGCGATCTTGAGCGTGTGCATCGGCGTCGTGCGTGTCTCCATATTCAGCATGAGGGCGTCGGGCCCGCTCAGCCGTTCCATGATGTCCTCACCCCACTTTCGCTTCGGGGCCGCCCGCCACCGGGCCACCGCCGAGTGCGCGCTTGAGCACCTTGCCGGTCGCGTTGCGGGGCAGCTCATCGAGGAAATGAACCTCGCGCGGCACCTTGTAGCCGGCGAGTTGCGCCTTGACGTGCTCTTTGAGGTCGGCTTCGCCGAGTTCGGCACCGGGCCGGCGCACCACGTACGCGGCCAGCCGCTGACCGAACTTCTCGTCGTCGACACCGATCACGGCCACCTCCCCGACACCCGGATACGCGCCGAGCACCTCTTCGACCTCCTGCGGGTACACGTTCTCGCCGCCGGAGACGATCATCTCGTCGTCGCGGCCCACCACGAACAACAGTCCGTTGCCGTCGATGCGGCCGACGTCGCCGGAGACCATGTGGTTTCCGGCGAACGCCTTAGTGTTGCCGGAGGTGTAGCCGTCGAATCCGGAGTTGCTCTCCACGACGATCCGTCCGATCTCGTCGGTGCCGAGCACGTGGTCGTCGTCGTCGAGAATCCGGACGTTCGTCCCGGTGAGGGGACGACCGGCGGTCTCGGGGGCGATGCGCATATCGGCCGGGGTCGCGGTGCTGATGAGGCCGGCCTCGGTGGCGTTGTAGCTGTTGTAGACGATGTCGCCGTAGCGGTCCATGAACGCCAGCAGCGCCTCGGTCCGCATCCGCGAACCGCTCGCGGTGACGAACCGCAGCGACGGCGTCGGCCGGGCGTCGAGCACCTCGGCCGGCAGGTCGATGATGCGCTCGAGCATCACAGGCACAACCGCCAGGCCCGTGGCCGAATGCTTGCGCACCAGGTCGAGCGTGCCCTGTGGATCGAACCGGCGGGCCATGATCATCGTGCAGGTCATGGTCGAGGAGATGGCCATCTGGCCGAATCCCCAGGCATGGAAGACCGGTGCGGCGATCACCGTCGACTCCCCCGCACGCCACGGAATGCGCTCGAACATCGCGGCCAGCGACGAGACGTCGGTGCTGCCGCCGCGGCGCGCTCCCTTCGGTGTGCCGGTGGTACCCGAGGTGAGCAGCACGATGCGACCCGCCTTGGCCGGACGCTTTGCGCGGTGACCCCAGTGCGCCTCGATCAGTCCGTCCAGCGAATCCGTGCCGGCCACGTCGGCATCCGGATCTTCGATCCACGCGCGCACCACCCGCAATCCGGGCAGCCGCTGCACGGCCGGACCGAGGAGTCCGTCGAACTCGTCGTCGGCGATGAGCACGTCGACGTTCTCGCGCTCGAGCACGTCGGCGAGCTGTGGTGCGGCGAAACCGGTATTGAGCAGCACCGAGTCGGCGCCGAGTCGCGACACCGCGGCGATCGACTCGACGAGGCCGCGATGATTGCGGCACATGACCGCGACGGTCGACGCGCGCGGCATGGCGGCCAGCGCCGCGGCCAGGGCGTCGGCCCGCCGGTCCAGTTCACCCCAGGTGACCGGTCCGGCCTCATCGATGATCGCGATGCCGTTCGGGTTGCGGGCGGCTGCCAGGCCGATGCCGCTGACCGGTGACGCACCGCCGTGCCGGTACATGGCCAGCCCCATCCGCGCGTACTTGTCGGGCCGCAGCAGTGCGAGAAACCCGCTGCCGACCAGTTCGCGGACCACCCAGATCAATGCCATGATCCGGCCGCGGACCGCTGCCACCACACCGGTGATGTCCATTCCCCGCCTCATCGTCTCTCGTCGGACCTTTCTTATGTCGTATTCCCGGGCCAGGCCTGTCAGTCCTGCCCCGTCAACCGATGATGGGGAACCGCCGATCGGCGGCGAGACCGTCGAGCGCGTGCTGCATCCGCTTGCGGATCTCCGCATCGACGACGTCGATATCGGGATCATCGCCGAATTCGTCGGCGATGTTGATCGGGTCGAGGACCTCGGTGACCAGCTTGGACGGCAACGGGACGTTCAGCGAGGCACCGAGACTCAGGCCGAACGGGAAACCGAAGATGAACGGGGCGGAATCGGCACGGATCAGTTTGTCCAGGCGAAGCAGCTTGGCCAAGGTGTCGCCGCGGTTGATGAACCACTGCGTCTCCTGCCCTCCGATCGTCACGATGGGCACGATCGGCACGCCGGCCTTGAGTGCGGTCCTGACGTAGCCGGTGCGGCCACCGAAGTCGATCTTGGCCATGTCGGAGGTGGGCCGCATCGCATCCCACGTCCCGCCGGGGAACACCAGCGTGGCGGCACCCTCCTTGAGTGCGCGGACGGCGTTCTTGGGGTGCGCGGGCAAGAAGCCCACCTTGCCGAAGATGTCCTTACCCGGTCCGGTGAACACCAGGTCGTGGGCAAGGGTGTACAGGGGCCGGTCCTCGCCGAACTGGTCGGCAAAGGCGACGCCGATGACCGGCACATCGAAGGCCATCATGCCGCCCGAGTGGTTGGACACCATGAGCACGCCGCCGTCGGGTACCTTGTCCATTCCGGTGACCTCGGACCGGAAGTAGGTCTTGGCGATCAGGCGCAGCAGCGGCAGGACCCGTTTGACCCAGTCCTCGTCGCGTGCCACCAGATCGGTGCGCAGCCCATCGGTCTTGTCCCCTTGAGCCCCGTCTCCTTGAGCCTTGTCCCCGCCCGGCTTGGCCTCGCCGGCCGGTGCCGTTGGTTCGTCGGTCATCTTCTCTCGCACTCCTCCGCGCCTGTCGTGGCGCTCCCCCGGGCGATCACCTGCTGCGATCGCCTCCGGTACAGCCGACCTTGCCGTTACTACATCCTAAATTAGAACACGTTACAGTTTTCGGGGTATCACCAACTCGGTCCGGCAACCAGCTTACGGGTCGCGACGCTATAGATAGGCTTACCGTATGGACTTTCAACATCACGATCTACCCGACGACGAGATCCGCCGCCTCGCCGGCCTGTACGGACCCCTCGGCGCGGCGGTCCGCGAGTTGATCGACGCCGCGATCCGCACCGAGGTCGACGACGACACCATCCGCGCGGCCACCACGCAGATCTCCGACATCGCCGCAACGCTGCGCACCACACAGATCGACGGTGCGTTCGGCGTGCGATACAACTCCAACGGCAGCGGCATGGCCTGGGGAAACGCCGTGATCGGGCTGTCCAACGGTGTCGCGCCTCCACTCACCCTCACCTACCCGCCCGAGGGCGGCTCGGCCGCCGAATTCACCCTCGGCGCACCGTATGAGGGACCGCCCGGCTGCGTCCACGGCGGTATTTCGATGATGGTGCTCGACGCGATCCTCGGCTCGGCCGCCGCCCGCGACGAACAGGCCGCCTACACCGGCACCATCACCGTGCGCTTCCTGCGGCCGACTTTCTTGTTCACCCCACTCAAGGCGACCGCCCACGTTGCCGAGCGGGCGGGCCGCAAGAAGATCGTGCGCGGCTCCATCTCCGACTCTCAGGGCGACACCGTCGTCGCCGAGGGCGTGTTCATCCTCCCCAAGGAATCGAATGCACGCCCGCTCACCAGCGTCGACGGCAGCGCACAGCGTCCCGACTAGAGTGGCTGGAGTACGCGCACAGCCCTGCCCCCGGAACACCCAGGAGACATCGTGCTCAAGACCGGCGACACCGCGCCCGACTTCACCCTGCCCGACCAGGACGGCAACCCCGTCACGCTCTCGTCGGTGCTGGCCGAGGGCCCGGCGGTGCTGTTCTTCTATCCCGCGGCGCTAACCCCCGGCTGCACCAAGGAGGCCTGCCACTTCCGCGACATCGTCGGCGAGTTCACCGCGGCGGGCGCACGCGTCCTGGGCATCAGCGCCGACGATGTGACCAAGCAGAAGACCTTCGACAAGACGTTCAGTCTGGGCTACCCGCTGCTGTCGGACGCGGACAAGTCGGTGGCCCGGCAATACGGCGTGAGCCGGCGCATCGGCATCCTGCCAAACCAGCGGGCCACCTTCGCCATCGGCGCCGACGGGGTGATCGTGGCGGCCGTACACAGCGAGATCAACATGAACGTGCACGCCGACGCCGCACTCAAGGCGCTGGCCAAGAGCTGAGTGGCTACAGCACCTGCGACAGGAATGTCCGCAGACGCTCGGATGCGGCGTCGGTGAAGATCTGTTCCGGCTTGCCGGTCTCTACCACCACTCCCTGGTCCATGAACACGACGTTGTCGGAAACGTTTCGGGCATAGCCCATTTCGTGGGTGACCACGACCATCGTCATGCCGCCGGAGGCGAGGTCGGCCATCAACGCCAGCACGCCCTTGACCAGTTCGGGGTCCAGTGCCGAGGTGGCCTCATCGAAGAACATCACCTGCGGCTCCATCGCGAGTGCCCGCGCGATGGCCACCCGCTGCTGCTGTCCGCCCGACAGGTTGGCCGGCCGGGCGTCGGCCTTGTGCGCAAGGCCGACGAGTTCGAGCTGCCGCAGCGCCGCCGCCCGCGCTTCATCCTTGTTCAGGCCCTTGAGTTTGCGGGGGCCGAGTGCGATGTTGTCGGCGACGCTCTTGTGCGGGAACAGGTTGAAGTGCTGAAACACCATCCCGATGCGTTTGCGCAGGTCGTCGGGGTTGTCCTGGAGTACCGACCGGCCGTCGAGGGCGATGTCGCCGCTGTCGGGTTCGTGCAGACGGTTCAGGACGCGCAGGAGCGTCGACTTGCCCGATCCCGAGGGCCCGATCACCGTGGTGGTGGTGCCGGCGTCGACGTGGATGTCGACGCCCTTGAGCACCTTGTTGTTCCCGAACGCCAGGTGCAGACCGGTGCCGGTGAGCGACACCGCCTGCTTGGTGGTTGTGGATGTGGTTGACACAGTGTCTCTTTCGGGTTCTCGGTCTCTTTCGGGTTCTCACGGCTACCGGGCTACAACTTCTTGGGAGATTCTGGGACCACACCGTCGCTGGTCACCAGCGGCTCCGGATCGTCCTCGACGGGTGCCGGACGCCCGGTGCGCAGCCGATGATCGATGTAGTTGACCAGATGCGTCAGCGGGATCGTCAGCAGCAGATACACCAGACCCGCGGCGACCAGCGGCGACAGGTTGCCCGTCTGCGCGTTGAGGTCGCGGCCGACGGCGAACAGTTCGCGCTGGCTGGCCAGCAGACCCAGGAAATACACCAGCGAGCTGTCCTTGATGAGGCTGATGAACTGGTTCATCAACGCGGGCAGCACCCGCCGGACGCCCTGCGGGATCACCACCAGCCGCATCGACTGTCCGTAGGAGAAGCCGATCGCACGCGAGGCCTCCAGCTGCCCGGCCTCGACGCTCTGGATACCGGAGCGGAAGATCTCACCGATGTAGGCCGCGGCCAGCAGCGCCAGCGCCACCGCACCCAGCCAGTACGGATTGTTGCCGGTGACGTCGCTGACCACCGGGCCGATGCCGAGCCCGACGATCAGGATGACGACCACAGCGGGCAGGCCGCGGAAGATGTCGGTGTAGATGCGGGCGGGCCAGCGCAGCCACCGCGAGCGGGAGATACCGGCGACGGCCAGCAGCAGGCCGAGCAGCGTGCCGAGCACCCCCGACACCAGCGCCAGCAGCAGGGTGTTGGGCAGGCCGGTCTTGAACAGGTCCGGGAACGATTCCTTGTAGAGGTCCCAGTTGAAGAAGGTGTCGCTCAACTGCGCGAGGGTGCCCTTGCGGGTGCCGGTGTCGTCCTCCTTGCCTGCGGCGTTGTCGCGGGCGATGGCGGCGATGTCGGGCAGGTCGGGTTTCGCGGCTGCCTTGCTGCCGGGGGTCCAGCCCGCAGGCAGTTCGCGGGGTACCCAGTCGGTGTACAGCTTGGCGTAGGTACCGTCGGCGATGATCGCATCAAGTCCGGAGTTGAGCGCAGCCACCAGTTTCGGCTTGTTCTTGCCGACGGCCCAGGCCACGAAGTTGTTGACGCTGAACGTATTCTCGGTGATCTTGACCCCGTCGCCGGGCTTCACCGCGCCCTCGGCCTGCTGCGACGGCGCCACCCAGGCGTCGATCTGCCCGGTCTTGAGGTTGGCGTAAGCGGTGGCGTAATCGGGGAACTTCACCGGGTCGAGCTTGAGGGTGTTGACGACGTAGTCGTCCTGCACGGTGCCCTGCACCACGCCGATCCGCTGACCGGGCCCGAGATCGGAGAAGCTGGTCACCTTGCCGTCGGGCGGCGCGACCAGCGAGAAGTAGCCGAAGTCGTAGCCGTTGGTGAAGTCGACGGTCTGCCGGCGTTCGTCGGTGGTGGTGATCGACGACGATCCGACGTCGAACCGGTTGTTGGCCACCTGCGAGAGCAGGCCGGCGAATTCGGTGCCGGCGAAGGTGGTCTTGAGGCCGAGCTTGGCGGCGACGGCCTTGAGCAGTTCGTTGTCGAAGCCGGTGAACACGCCCTTGCGGTTGACGCAGATGCTCGGCCCGGCGTCGGAGAGGGTGCCCACGGAAATGGTGCCGGGGGTGATCAGTTCCAGCGCCCTGACGTCGATCTGATCGACCGGGGTGGTCGTGGGCGTGGTGTATTTGTCGACGCCGCCCTCGTCGGCGGCGGCCAGGTTGACCGGTGCCGCCGACGCCGACGCCAAGCCGGGCGCGACGCAGTTGTCGGGCGCGGCGT
>NZ_JAGQTN010000199.1 GCF_020438995.1 Gordonia sp. (in: high G+C Gram-positive bacteria) | reverse complement strand
GGCGGCACCGAGCCGTGGTCACCGGAAGCTCTGGGCGGCACCGAGCCGTGGTCACCGGAAGATCTGGCTGCCACCGAACCGTTGCCCGGGGATGCACCGGCTGTCGCCGGACCGAGAAGCAGCGAACCGGGGGACGCTGAACCGGGGGACGCTGAACCGGGGGACACCGAACCGTTGGGTGCCAAGCACACGCCACCGGCGAGACCTGCTCCCGCAGGTCCAGGACGGGCAGCGCCCACGAGATTCGATGAGGCGTACATTGCGCAGCCGGGCCCGCCTGAGCCGCGGGTACAACGGTCCGGTCCGTCTTCCGGCGGTGTCGACGCAGTAACCGATGTCGCGCATTCTCGCCCGATGGCCTACGGAATACGTTGTCCCCAAGGTCATCTCAATCATCCCGAGGCGCGCTGGTGTGCCGAGTGCAGGCAGCCGCTCGCGCTGGGCCCCGGGGTGCTGGTCAAGGGGGAGCGGCCTCCGCTGGGCCGGCTGATCCTCGATCAGGGCCCCGAGATCCTCCTCGACGAAACCCTGGTGCTGGGCCGGCTCACCGGGTCGGGTCCGGGCGCGCAACCGCAGGGCGCGCCCAGGTTGGTCCAGGTCCGGGACGATTCTGGATTGCTGTCACGTAAGCATGTGGAGTTCCGGCTCGTCGAGTGGACGGTCCAGATCCTGGATCTGCATTCGGCCAACGGCACGTACGTCTCGACGCCCAACACGGTGGAGGTCAGGCTCGCACCGGGGCGTCCGCACATTCTCATTCCGGGTTCGCGTATCCGGGCCGGCGGCCGGACCGTAATGTTCGAATCCGCCTATGTGAAAGCCTGATCAATCAGTCATGCGGTCGGGTAGGAGGCCAGTATTTGCTGTCGGGGGTGTTGCGGGCACCGAATATCGCCTGGCCCACGCGGACGCAGGTGGCGCCCTCTTCGATGGCCAGTTCGTAGTCACCGGACATGCCCATCGACAGTTCGCCGGTCCCGATGAGGTCGGGGGATTCCTCCCTCATCCGGTCGCGGAGCGTGCGCAGGGTCCGGAAGCATTCCCGCACCCGGTCGGTGTCGGAGGTGAACAGGGCCAGCGTCATCAGACCCTGTACCCTCAACGTCTCGTACCGGGGTAGCTCCCGCAGGAAACCTGCCAATTCCTCGGGTGGCAGACCGAACTTCGATTCCTCCGCCGAGGTGTTGACCTGCACGTACACCTCAAGGGTGCGGCCCAGGTCGGTCAGTCGCCGGTCCAGTGCCTGCGCAACCCGCAGATTGTCCAGGGCCTGGAACTCGGTGGCGAACGACGCCACATCCTTGGCCTTATTGGTCTGCAGATGCCCGATGACCGCCCAATCGACGCCCAACCTCGCCAGGCTCTCGGATTTGCGTTTGGCTTCTTGAACCTTGTTCTCGCCCAACCGATGACATCCAGCGGCGATCGCCAGGCACAGCCGGTCCTCGGGCACCGTCTTGCTGACCGGCAGCAGCCGGACCTCGTCGGCCGAGCGGCCCGCTCGTTCGGCGGCCGCAGCGATGTTGGCCTGCACGGCGGCGAGATTGGCGGCGAACTCGGCGGTGGTGGACGCGAACGGGTGCGGTGCGGGAACGGACATGGATCAACGTTAGCGCCCGTCCCTGATCCGGCTGAGGTCGCGGCGGTCAGATCCAGCCGCGTTCGCGCGCGACGCGTGCGGCTTCGGCGCGGGTGGCCGTGTTCGTCTTGCCGATGGCCGCCGACAGGTGGTTACGGACGGTACCTGCCGACAGATGCACCTGTGCGGCGATCTGCGCGACCGGCGCACCCGACAACGCCGCCCGCAACACCTCGCATTCGCGCGCGGTGAGCGGATTGTCGCCGCTGGTGAGACTTTCGGTGGCCAGCGTCGGATCGATCACGCGCAGCCCGGCGTGCACGCGCCGCACCGCGTCGGCGAGTTCGGCTGCCGGGGTGTCCTTGACGACGAAACCGGTCACACCGGCGTCGACGGCACCACGCAGGTAGCCGGGCCGCCCGAACGTGGTGACGATCAGTGACCGCACCTGTGGCGCGGCCTCCCGAAGCGCGGCGGCGGCCTCGATACCGTCGGCGCCCGGCATTTCGATATCGAGCAGGCACACGTCCGCCGACGACGCGAGCGCGGCCGCCACCACCTCGTCGCCCCGCCCGACCTGTGCCACCACCTCAAGGTCGGATTCCAGGTCGAGCAGGGCGGCCAGTGCGCCCCGCACCAGCGCCTGGTCGTCGGCGAGCAGTAGCCGGATCGTCATGGTTCGATCTCCGCTCGCAGAGTCGTTCCGTCCGTACCGGATTCGAGGGTCAGTTGCCCGCCCGCCGATTCCACGCGCTCGCACAGACCGTCGAGGCCGTTGCCGTACGCGGCATCATGCATTCCGGAACCGTTGTCGCGCACCATGATCGATTGCGGAGTCAGTTCGATCTCGCAGCGCGTCGCACCGCTGTGACGCACCACGTTGGTGACCGCCTCGCGCAGTACCCACGTGAATACGTCGGGAATACCGTCGGGTACCGATTCGGGGACCTCGGCGTCGATACCGGCCGCGCGCAGGGCCGTCGTCACCGCGGCCAGCGTCGTCGGAAGATCAGGTGTGCGCATCTGGCCGACGGTGGCGCGTACCTCCGAAAGTGACTGCCGGGCAATGGTGTTGATATCGGAGAGTTCGACACGCGCACGCTCGGGGTCGCGGTCGAGAAGTTTGCCCGCCAATTCCGATTTCACCGTGATGACGGTCAGCGAATGGCCGAGGATGTCATGGACATCGCGGGCCAGACGTTCACGTTCGGCCACCACCGCCAGGCGTTCGTTGAGGGCGCGCTGCGCTTCGGCGGCCTCCTCCCGTTCCGTTTCGCGGGACCGCAGAAAGCGGATGCCCAGCATCGTGAACGCGACGACCGTCATGATTATCGCGATATTCGTGTCCGACCCCCACGACGCCCAGGTGGGGATCAGCAGCGTCGCCGCCAGCAGCGCGGTGATGACGACGACCGCCCAGCCGAGCGGAAACGTGAACGCCGCCACCGCCATCAGGAACGGTCCCGTGCCGAGCGCGTTCTCGTGGATCGTCGGGGTGAGGGCGGCGGTGATCGCGGTGAGCACGACCAGGGCGATCAGACCCTCCCGCGAACGACCGGGTGGTCCGGACAACACATGTACCGAGGTGACGAGGTAGACGCCGGCGAATGCAGCCAGCAGGATGAAGCCGATCACCTTGGCGGTGACGGACACATCCGCCGAGACCAGCGAGGCCATCGGATAGCCGAGAAAGACCAGCCAGATGGCGATGAACGCCCAGCGCAGATCACGCCACGGCGCCCACCGGCCGGTATTGCGTAGTCGTGTTCTGCCTGTGGTCATCGCTTGTCGAGCGTATCGGTCACTGGCGGCGCGTGCTGCGGGTGTAGTAGAACGTGGCGGTCGCGGTGAAGACCGCGGCCCACACGATCACGTTCACGATGGCCACGGTCAGGGAGATGTGTTCGTCGTAGGCGGTCATGCCGTGATCGAGCGGGTAGCGGGCGATGCTGACGACACCGAACATCGGGGTGAACTGCGAGATGGTGAGCATGGTGCCCTGCAGCGGCACGAAGACGTTCCCCGCGAACGCCAGGAGCGCGATGCCGCCACCCATCACCTGCATCGCACCGTCGGACCGGAACAGCGCGCCGACCGTCAGCCCGAACGCCGCGAACACGGCTGAACCGAGCCAGCCCAACGCCAGACATGCGATCCACACCCCGGCCGGGGCGTCGGCGCCGGTTGTCAGGCCCGCAACGGCCAGCACGAGCATCGGGAGCGCGCCCATCGACAGTGCCACAATCACTTTGGTCGCCACGTAGCCGGTGGGTCGCAGCCGGGTCATCATCAGGGTGCGCGTCCAGCCCGACTCCTGTTCCAGCGCCACCGACGCCGCGTTCGACGCGGCCGCGATGATCGCCCCGTACATGGCCATACCGATCAGCACATAGAACGCGACGTTTCCGGATCCGACTGTGTCGGAGGACTTCTGGGTGGCACCGAACACCAGATACAGCACCGCGGGCATGATGACCGCGAAGATCAGTGCGCGGCGGTTGCGCAGTACGCGGCGAAGATCGGTGCGCAGGAATGTCGCCGACATTCCGAGAGGGAGCGTGGTGGTCATGTGGAAATCCTTCTACGTTGTGGCTCAGTGGGTTTCAGGTCACGATCGGGTCCCGGAGGTGCCTGCGGTGAGGGTGAGGAACGCGTCTTCGAGGTTGTGGCTCGCGATCTCCACCTCCCGTGCGCCGGTGGTGGTGAGCAGGGACCGAGCCAGCACATCGGAATCAGGAGCGGCGAGATAAGTTCTGCCACCGCGGTATTCGATGATCTCCACGCCCGGTAGCCGCCCGGTGAGTCGGGCGATCTCGTCGTCGTCGACGATCGCGGACACCACCCGGCGTCCGGCCATGGTGCGAATGTCGGCGGTGGGTCCGTCGGCGACGATCCGGCCCCCCGCGATCAGCACGATCCGGTCGGCGAAGGTGTCGGCCTCCTCCAGGTAGTGCGTCGCGAACAGGACGGTGCGCCCGGCGGCGGCGTCGGTGCGCATCGTCGCCCAGAAGGCGCGGCGGGCGTCGACGTCCATGCCGGCGGTCGGTTCGTCGAGAATCAGCAGGTCGGGGTCGGGGAGGGTGGCCAGGGCGAATTTGATCCGCTGCTGCTCGCCGCCCGAGCAGCGGGACACCTTGCGTCCGGCGAGGCCGGTGAGGCCGGTCGCATGCAGCACGGTGCCCACATCGTCGAGGCGTCCGTGCAACGAGGCCACGATCTCGACGGTCTCGGCGACCGTGAAATCGGGGTGCAACCCGCCGTTCTGCAGCACCGCCGCGATGCGCCCGTTCGCAGTGGCCTCGCGCGGGGATGTGCCGTAGATCCGGACGGTGCCCGAATCCGGTGTGGTCAGGCCCAGCACCATGTCGAGGGTGGTGGTCTTGCCAGCGCCGTTGGGGCCGAGGAAGGCGACCACCTCGCCGGGAGCGATGGTCAGTCCGATGCCGTCGACCGCGGTGATCGTGGCATCGCCGGGTCCTCGAAAGCTCTTGCGCAGGTCGGTCAGTGCGATTGCCGGTGTGTTGATCATGTCCACAACGTTGCCCGGATCCGGTGTTGCGGACGTAGAACGGATGTCAGGAATTGGGCATGACATCTGTCATGGTCACAAACCCCACCGCTGGGCGTCGGCATGACAATAATTGCGATGCCACCGCTCAGCGGTGGGGTTTGTGACGGCGCCGTCTCGGGCGCTGACGCCGGTTTCGGTGCCGGACTGCCAGGCGATCTAGGGCGCCGGGCGGATCTCGCTGTCGACGACCCACTTGTGGTTGGTCATCGTCATGGCGCCGGCTTCGAAATCGACCATGTACACGGTTTCGTCGGTGGAGTGGTCGATGGTGGCTTTGGCGCCCTTCATGCCGGTCATATGGTCGGCGAGGAGGGTGACCTCGGTGCCGTCGGCGAGGCGTTTGTCGCCGGCGTCCTTGAGTTCTTCCTGCACCACCCAGCGATGATCGGTGACGCGGGCACCGCCGGTCGTGGGGGTATAGCTCACCGAATACGTGTAGGTGTCGAAGGCCCCGACGATCGTTGCCTTGGTGCCCTTCATGCCGGTCATGTGATCGGCGGTCAGCGTCACCTCGGTGCCCATCGCGTACGTCGGGTTGGTGGCGCCCTGGATACCCGCGGGCGCCGGACCGCCGTCGGCCGGGTGACCCGTCCCCGAATGATCGATGGCCGACGTACTGCCGTGGTCGTGCATGCCGGTGGTACTTGACGCGGCATCGTCGTCGCCGGAACAGCCGGTCAGCATCAGCGCGCCGCCGATCACTCCCGCGGCCAGGGCGCCTGCCAGACGCTTGTACATGCGATCTCCCGTCATCGTCGTCCCGCCCCACGCTATACCCCTAAGGGGTATATGGCCACCGTCGGTTGACGGTGGCGGGCCACCGACATGGGCGCACAATTGCGGTCCGCCCACTACCGGCGCGAATGGTCCATTGAGCGTGCGGCCGGCGACAGGTCGGCGCCGAGGTCGGCCAGCACCGCTCGGGTCGCGGCGGCGCACGCACGACCGGCCTCGGCGAGGGTGAGTCCGTACTGGTCGGCGAGGGTGACCCCGGCGTCGGCGCTGGCCAACAACGAGATCACGGCTACCGCGTCGCCGTACTCTTGTTCACCGCTGCCGACACCGGCCACGACGTCCTGGATGGCCTGCAATCGGGCCGCGCGGCGCCGTCGTCGAACGTCGGTACCGACCCGACTGCGCACCAGCGCCCGCAACAGTGGTAGGTGGTCTTCCGCAGCTCGGTAGACCTCGCGCACCATCTCGACGAGTTCGGCCGGCGTCGTCGGCAGCACGACGGGAACGGGAAACATCCGCGCCTCCAACGCCTCGGCGACCGCCGCGTGCTGCGCATCGGCGTCGGGGAAGTGATGGTGCACCGTTCGCACCGAGAGGCCGGCTGCGCGCGCCGCTGCCGAGGGTGACAGATCGGTGGTGCCGGGGTCGGCGAGCTGCTCGATGAACGCTTCGACGATGCGGCGCCGGGTCTCCTCTTGCTGGGCTTGACGGTGCGGGCTGTCGTAGGTGCGGGTCCGCGTGCCTGTCATCCGGGAAGAACCACGTCGAGTCCATTGCGCCCGGCGACTTTCAGCACCCGCCCGATGTCTGGCGGAAGCGTGGTGATCTCGGCGTCCATCTCCTCGAAGAACTGCCGCGCAGCACCCGGCCCGGTGATGGTGAGGAAGCGGGTCTCGGCGCTGCCGAGCCGGTAGGAGTGGACTTGGTTGGGCGGGACCGTGACAGTGGCGCCGGCGGAGGCGGTGCTCCACGAGCCGTCGTCGAACAGCTCCAGCGTGCCCTCGAGCACGAAGTAGATCTCTTCCCAGGGGTGACGGTGGGGCGGTGGTCCGGCCTGCGCGGGGCCGCTGGTCTCGAAGATCTCGATGCCTCCGTAGCCGGGGGTGAGCGGACGAAGCGTCTCGCCGAGAACGGAGAGCCCGCCGGCGCCGGCGGGAGTGATGGCGATGGTCATGGCTGCTGCTCCTGAAATGGTTGCGTCCAATTGTATTGGTTACCTCATACTGCAACTATATTTCGAATCAAGAGGACGCCGACGTTCGCGAGCAGTGGCTCCGGTGACCTCAAGAGCGAGCAAGACCGCATCTCGACCGTGGTCGAATCCGGCGAGTGAACGACGACCAGCCGCGTATCGGGTGTGGGGATGACCAAGACGAAATTGTGTCAGCACTGACACATTCATGAGTGATGCAGCACACAACACTGATCATCTGTGAGCCACCGCATCATCTGATTCGCGGCCACTGACACGAACGCACACCCTCACCACGACGGGAATGATCGCCATGACGCTGACCGCAGATGCCCCTTCGGCTACTACGACCCTCGACGCTCTCGTCATCGGGGCCGGGGTCGCCGGGCTCTACCAGGTGTACCAACTCCGCGAACTCGGCCTGAACGTGCACGGCTACGAGGCCGGCGGCGACGTCGGCGGAACCTGGTACTGGAACCGCTACCCCGGTGCGCGGTTCGACTCCGAGGCCTACATCTACCAGTACCTGTTCAACGAAGAGCTGTACAAGGGCTGGTCCTGGAGCGAGAAGTTCCCCGGGCAGCCGGAGATCGAGCAGTGGCTGCACTACGTGACCGACCAGCTCGAACTCCGCGACGACTACACCTTCAACACCCGGATCCAGAGCGCCGTCTTCAACGAGGACACCGGCCGCTGGCTGGTTGCCACCGACACCGGCGAAACCATCGACACCCGGCTGCTCATCACCTGTGCCGGCATGCTGTCAGCACCGCGTACCGATGTCTTCGACGGCCAGGAGAGCTTCGGCGGCCAGATAGTCTTCACCTCGCGCTGGCCGAAAGAAGGCGTCGAAGTCAAGGGCAAGAGCGTCGCGGTGATCGGCACCGGCGCCACCGGGATCCAGGTGATCCAGACGATTGCCCCGGAGGTCGGCCACATGAAGGTCTTCATCCGCACACCGCAGTACTCGATTCCGATGAAGAACCCGAAATACGGTCCCGTAGAACATGAGTGGTACCACAACCGGTTTGCGGAGATCCGCGACACCGTCCCGCACACCTTCACCGGTTTCGAATATGACTTCGAACACGCCTGGGCCGATCTCACCCCGGAGCAGCGGCACGAGCACATCAACCAGATCTGGGAGGACGGCTCGCTCAAGCTCTGGCTCGCCTCCTTCGCCGAACTGTTCTCCGAACAGGAGGCCAG
>NZ_JAGQTN010000198.1 GCF_020438995.1 Gordonia sp. (in: high G+C Gram-positive bacteria) | reverse complement strand
TGAGCGCTCTCGTGCAGCGATTCGCGGGTCTTCTTCGCCGTGATGAGACGGATCCGGTTGGCCTTCTGCGTCGTTCCGCGCAGCGCGGCGAGCTCGGGCCGGACCTCCGCGGCGGCCGGAGCACTCGTCGCCGGAGCACTCGCGGCGGGAGCGGGGGCAGCAGGAGCGGGCGCGGCCGGTGCCGGTTCGGGTGCCTTGGCGGCCTCGGCCGCGGCCAGCACATCCTGCTTGCGGATGCGGCCGCCCACCCCGGTGCCCTTGATCGAATTCAGATCGAGGCTGTTATCGGCGGCGAGCTTGCGGACCAGCGGCGTCACGTACGGCGTCGACTCGATGGTCGGCGGGTCGGCCTTCACCACGGTCGCCGACTCGGTCGGTGCCGGTGCCGGTGTCGCCGCGACAGGTTCGGGTTCCGGTTCGGGTTCGGGTGCCGGCGCGGGGGCCGCGGGTGCGGGTGCCGCCGACGCGTCACCGATGATCGCGAGCTTGCCGCCGACCTCGACGACGTCGTCCTCCTGGGCGAAGATCGCCAGCAGGGTGCCGGAGGCTGGTGCGGGGATCTCGGTGTCGACCTTGTCGGTGGAGACCTCCAGCAGCGGCTCGTCGGCCGACACCTCGTCGCCGACGGCTTTGAGCCAGTTGGTGACGGTGCCCTCGGTGACGGACTCGCCGAGCGCGGGCATCACGACCTCTGTACCCTCGGCGGCTGACGCCGGTGCGGCTGCGGCAGCCGGCTCCGGTTCTGCCGCGGGTGCGGCTGCGGCGGGCTCTTCGGCTGCCGGTGCGGGCGCGGCGGGTGCGGGGGCTGCGGACTCGGAGGCGTCACCGATAAGGGCCAACTCGCCGCCGATCTCGACCACGTCGTCCTCTTGCGCGACGATCTTGATCAGCACGCCCGACGCGGGAGCCGGGATCTCGGTGTCGACCTTGTCGGTGGAGACCTCGAGCAATGGCTCGTCGGCCTCGACGGTGTCTCCCTCCTCCTTCAGCCACCTGGTCACTGTTCCTTCGGTGACGCTTTCACCCAGGGCGGGCATCTGGACGGAGAAGGCCATCGCTGTTGACTCCTCAAACTCAAACTTGACGCGTTGATGACGGACAAATTATGTGCGGCTCGGTATCGGCGGGGTGGTCGATGCCTCGGGATAGAACCCTACCCGCGATCGCTTTCCGAGATGTGATGTGCGGTACTTACCGCCCGAGAAGTTTGCTGACCGGCCGTCCGCCCCGCCGGCGCCGTCCGGGAATCGGTCGCGTTCGTCACGGGCGGGACCCGATCATCCGTTGGCGGCGATGTCCTCGAGTACCGCGAGGATCGTGCGGACCGGTACGCCCGTACCACCCTTGGGGTTGTAGCCCCACGCCCCGCCGGTGTTGAATGCCGGGCCGGCGATGTCGATGTGCGCCCACTGCACGCCCTCGGGCACGAACTCCTTGAGGAACACCCCGGCCAGCAGCATGCCGCCCCAGCGCTGTGCTCCGGCGTTCACCAGGTCGGCGACCCGCGAGTTGAGTTCGGCGCGAAGTTCGGTCGGCAGCGGCATCGGCCACGCGTTCTCGCCGGTCCCGGCCGACAGCCGTGCCACCCGGTCCCGGAACTCGTCGGTACCCATCACGCCGGGGGTGCGGGTGCCCAGCGCGACCATCTGCGCGCCCGTCAGTGTCGCGGTGTCGATGAGGTAGTCGGGATTGTCCTCGCCCGCGCGCACGATCGCGTCGGCCAGGATGAGCCGCCCTTCGGCGTCGGTGTTGATGACCTCGACGGTGATACCGCCGTACTGGGTGAGCACATCGCCGGGGCGCTGCGCGGTGTCCGACGGCATGTTCTCGGCCATCGGGACGGTGGCGATGACGTTGACGTCCAGACCGAGCCGGGCGGCCAGGATCGTCGAGGCGATCACCGCCGCCGCCCCGCCCATGTCGGAGGTCATGTTCTCCATGCCGGCCGGCGGCTTGAGAGAGATGCCGCCGGTGTCGAAGGTGATGCCCTTGCCCACCAGCGCCACCGTCTTGGCGTCCTTGCCGGCGTTGTGGGTCAGCCGGACCAGTCGGGGAAGCCGCGACGAACCCTTGCCGACGCCGATGATGCCGCCGTACCCGCTGCGGGCGAGTTCGGCATCGTCGAGGATCTCCACCTTCAGTCCGGCGGCGCCGGCGAGGACCCGTGCGCGGTCGGCGAACTCCTCGGGATACAGGTGGCTCGGGGGAGTGTTGACGAAGTCGCGGGCCAGTGCCACGCAGTCGGCGACCGCGGCGGCGTGGCTGAGTTCGGCCTTGGCCTCCCTGGTCCGTTCCTCGACGAGCAGCGTCACCGACGACGGCGGCGCCTTCTTGGCCCGGGACTTGTCGGACCGGAACTCCTCGAACCGGTAGGCACCCAGGAAGAAACCCTCGGCCGCGGCGTCCAGGTTCGCATCCGACAGCGTGGTGGCCACCGAGTCGAGACCGTCGAGCGATCGCGCGACGATGCCCGCGGCCTGCCGCACCTTGTCCGCGTCGTCGACGTCGGCCGGGGCGCCGAGGCCGATGGTGACGATCAGGTCGACCGGTACCGACGCCGGGGCGGGGAAACGGTGTACCTCACCGTGTTTGCCGGTGGCGCCGAGCACCTTCAGTGACGCCGATATCTGTTCGGCCGCCGCGTCGTCGAGGATGCCGTCGACCGTCACCAGAGTGGGCTCGGCGGGTGCGTCCGAGGGGCTGGGGCCGTCGGCGGATTCGGGACCGATCAGGCCGAGAACGAGGACCGTGTCGTCGGCGTCGATGGTGGAGGACAGGTGCAGTTCGGGGCCGCGGACGCGGTCGAAGGAGTCGTTCTTGCTCACCCGGTCAACTCTGCCACAGTGGGCACAGTCGGCTGCGGTGATGTGGCCGGCGGTGATCGTGTGGAGCACCGGCGCGATACGCCCGGTGAAACCCAGTAGCGTAGGACGCCATGAGTGAACTTCTTGACGGGCCGATCGCCGACCGCCACGTCGCGCTGGGGGCTACTTTCGCCGGTTTCGGCGGCTGGAACATGCCGGTGTCGTACGCGGGGACCGTCGCCGAACACACGGCCGTACGTGAGGCCGCCGGGATCTTCGACGTCAGCCACCTGGGCAAGGCGCTGGTGTCGGGGCCGGGTGCCGCGGATTTCGTGAACTCCACGCTCACCAACGACCTCGCCAAGATCGGCCCGGGCAAGGCCCAGTACACCTTGTGCTGCAACGAATCCGGCGGGGTGATCGATGATCTGATCGCCTACCTCGTCGGCCCGGACGAGGTGTTCCTGGTTCCCAACGCCGCCAACACCGCGACGGTCGTCGCCGCGCTGCAGGCCGTCGCGCCCGACGGGATCACCGTCACCGACCAGCACCCCGAGTATGCGGTGTTCGCGGTGCAGGGGCCGCGTGCGCCCGAGGTGCTCGAAAGCCTCGGGTTGCCCGCCGACATGGAGTACATGGCGTTCGCCGATGCCGAGCTGACGCTGCCGTCGGGGACGGCACCTGTGCGGGTGTGCCGAACCGGTTACACGGGCGAACGCGGCTTCGAGGTCCTGCCGCGCTGGGCGGACGCCGGACCGGTGTTCGACGCCCTGCTGGAGAAGGTGATCGGGGTCGGTGGTCAGCCCGCCGGGCTCGGCGCCCGCGACACCCTGCGCACCGAGATGGGTTATGCACTCCACGGACATGAGCTCTCCACCGAGATCACCCCCGTCCAGGCCCGCGTCGGTTGGGCCGTCGGCTGGGACAAGCCGGCGTTCTTCGGCCGTGACGCGCTGCTCGCCGAGAAGGCGGCGGGTCCGGCGCGCAGGCTCTACGGTTTGCGGGCAACCGGCCGCGGCATCCCGCGCGACGGCTGCGTGGTCAACGCGGCCGACGGACAACAGATCGGCGTCTGCACATCGGGAACCTTCTCACCGACTCTCAAACACGGCATCGCTCTGGCCTTGCTCGACTTGGCGTCCGGGGTCAAGAAGGGCGACGAGGTCACTATCGACGTCCGTGGCCGGGCGCTGGCATGTGAAGTCGTCATCCCGCCGTTCGTCGAATCGCACGTGTAGCGGGTCGGCGGAAACCACTTGCCGCACGGCGATAGGATGTACCGATGACCTTGCAGTTCAGCCGCACCGAACACCCGCACCCGGTTTCCGAGGGTCGGCGTTCGGAGATCCTCGCCGCACCGGGCTTCGGAAATTACTTCACCGACAACATGGTGATGGTCGACTATGACATCGACCAGGGATGGCACAACGCGCAGGTAAAGCCCTATGGACCCATCGCCCTCGACCCGTCGGCGATGGTCCTGCACTACGGCCAGGAGATCTTCGAGGGCCTCAAAGCCTACCGGCAGCCGGACGGCTCGATCTCGGCCTTCCGGCCCGAGGCCAACGGTGCGCGCCTGCAGCGGTCGGCGCAGCGGCTGGCGATGCCGGCGTTGCCCGTCGACGACTTCATCGCCTCACTCAAGGCGTTGCTCGAAGCCGACAATGCGTGGGTGCCCGCGGCCGGCGGTGAGGAGTCGCTGTACCTGCGTCCGTTCATGTTCGCCTCGCAGGCCGGACTCGGTGTCAACGCACCTTCGGGTTCGTACATCTACTCGGTGATCGCCTCCCCGGCGGGCGCCTACTACTCCGGCGGCATCAAGCCGGTGAGTGTGTGGCTGTCCACCGAGTACGTGCGCGCCGCCCCCGGCGGTACCGGTTTCGCCAAGTGCGGCGGCAACTACGCCGCCGCGTTCCTGGCGCAGCAGCAGGCCACTGCACAGGGCTGTGATCAGGTCGTGTGGCTCGACGCCATCGAACGCCGCTACATCGAGGAGATGGGCGGCATGAACCTGTTCTTCGTGTTCGGTTCCGGTTCGGACGCCCGCCTCGTCACTCCCGAGCTGAGCGGTTCGCTGCTGCCCGGCATCACCCGCGACTCACTGCTGACGCTGGCCGCCGATGCCGGTTTCGGTGTCGAGGAGCGCAAGATCAGCACCGAGGAGCTTCGCAAGGGTGCCGCCTCCGGCGACATCACCGAGGTGTTCGCCTGTGGTACCGCCGCCGTCATCACCCCCGTCGGCCGGGTCCGCGGCGTCGGTGAGGACTACACCATCGCCGATGGTCGGCCCGGTGAGGTCACGATGGCGCTGCGCGACACCCTGACCGGCATCCAGCGCGGCACCTTCGCCGACACCCACGGCTGGATGACCCGCCTGCACTGACGCGCCCGGAATGATCTCGCGTCCCGCAGTGGAGAGGCTATGACCGACACCGTGGCGCGACGGCAGGAGCTGATCGGGATCGACCTCGCGGAGCCGTTGCGTGAGGATGAACTGGACTGGCTCAATGCGGACTCCGAGTTGGCCCGCCCGGACCTGCGACCTATGACCCGAAGCCGCCGAAGGGCGTGACGAAGAGTATCGCCTTGCGTACGAAGCTGTACTGCGATTTGCCCGGCCCGTAGGCGAAGCAGTTCACGAAGGTGTAGTACCGGTGCGGCAGCGGGTGCAGCTGCGGGATCGCCGACAGGGTTACCGATCCGGTCGTGACTGTGCGTTGCTTCACGATGCGGTTGGTGTCGAAGCCCCACGGGAGCGGATCGGGGATCCAGAGCTGGCATTCGATCGGGCGGCGGGGGAGATTGTCGACGTGTACGACGATGGCCCCGTTCGATACCCAGAATCTGGCCTGCGGAGGTGTGACTGCGTCGGCGTGCGAGGGTGCGAGCAGGGATCCGATGGCCGAGATCAGAAGGGCGAGTGCGCCGATCGCGGTCCGGTGTGCCTTGCGGGATGACTTGGCCATCATGCCTCCTGAAGGTCGACCGGGTTTGTTGGGCGTACCAGGGATTTCGCAGGTGCGGGCCCTGCTGTTACGCAAGCGCAGTCGGTGCCTTCGGCTCGATGTCGAACAGCTCGGCTGCGTTGCCGAAACACACCGCGCGCAGCCAGTCGTCGCCGAGGCCGATACGCTCGCACGCGTCGAGGGCGTGCCGGTACGGGTACGGAATGTTGGGGAAGTCGCTGCCGAAGAGCACCTTGTGGCCGAGGTCGCCGAGCCGGCCGAGGAGTTCTGTGGGGAACGGCCCGATCTGTTCGGTGAAGTCGGTGAAACTCATCGTGGTGTCGAGCCGGACGTTGTCGTAGCGTTCGGCCAGTTCCAGAAAGTCCACGTATTCCGGGATTCCCATGTGCGCGACGATCAACGGGAGGGTGGGGAATCGGCCCAGCACGCGGCGTATCGGTTCCGGTCCGGTGTGGGCGCCGGGTGCCGGTCCCGAACCGCAGTGGATCACCACGGGTATCTGTGCCGCGGTGATCTGCTCCCACACCGGATCGAGCAGCGGGTCGTCGGGGGAGTAGTCGCCGACCTGGATGTGCGACTTGAAGATCCGTGCCCCGGCCGCGATCGCGTCGGCGACGTAACCCGGCGCCTGCGGTTCCGGATAGAAGGTCGCGGTCTGCAGGCAGTCCGGATGTGAGGCGGCGAAGTCGATCGCCCAGCCGTTGAGCCACTGCGCCATGCCCGGCTTGTGCGGGTAGATCATCGACGAATAGCCCAGGACACCGAACGAGCGCAGCGTCGCCACCCGCTCGTCCTCCTGCGCGCGGTAGGTGATCGGCCATTCACGTCCGAGTATCGGGCCGACGGAATCGAAGTACGCCCACACCTTGTCCAGGACCTGTTTCGGCATGAAATGGGTGTGCACGTCGATCAGCCCGGGAAGTCCGAGGCGTTCGGTGAAGGCGCGGACCGACCGGGCCTCCTCGGGACTGAACGGTTGCGGCATCGATACGCACATGAGGCTTGACGCTACGCTCCCGCGGCGACCTGCTATCGAGCAAGGAGGCCGACGAGGGTCATCGCCAGGCCGAGTTCGATCGCCGCGCCGAGGATGTCTCCGGTGATACCGCCGATGCGGCGGGCGCAATGCCGCGATAGAAGCCATATTGTCGTTGTCATCACGGCGAGAGTTGTTGCCGCGGTGAGTGTGTGGGTGATGTCGTAGTTGCCCGATCCGGTGGCGCCGAGCGCGGCCGCGCCGATCAGCATGATCGCCGGCCAGATGATCGGCGAAAGCCGTTGCGTGCCTGCGACCATCGCACCGAAGCCGGTATCGCTCGCCGGTCCCAGCGCCCGCCGACATGCGGCGACGACCGCGACACGGCTTGCGATGACCGCGAAAACGATGTCGTACCAACGATGTTCGTCGGTAAGTGCCGCGAATCCGATGGCCTGCACCGCGCCCGCGGCGACGATCGCGGCGGCGCCGAACGGACCCACCGACCCCGACTTCATCACCTCCGCGACGCGCTCGGGTGGGCCGTAGCAGCCCAGGCCGTCGACGGTGTCGGCCAGACCGTCGACGTGCATGCCGCGGGTGATCAGCGCCAGCCCTACCACGAGCAGCACCCCGATCAGCGTCGACGGCAGCGACGTGTGCGACAGCCCGAATGCCAGTGCGGCGGCCAGGGATCCGAGCAGTGCACCGACGACGGGCACCGCGGCGATCACCGCGCCACCGGTGCGGCGGTCCATGGCCACCGCCGGAGTCGGGACCGGCAGCACCGTCAGCCAGCTGATCGCCACGTGAACCGCGGAGATGGGGGAGAGTGGCATCGTTGCGGGAAGGTCAGGCGTTCGAGACGCCTGCCTCGCCGAACGTCGCCATCGACGTGAGCACGTCGATCGCCGACTGCACCACAGGAAGCGCCAGCACCGCACCCGTGCCCTCGCCCAGGCGCATTGACATCTCCAGGATCGGTTCGATATCCAGATGTTCGAGCGCCGCCGAGTGGGCGGGTTCGACCGAACGGTGCCCGGCTACCCACCACTGGACCGCACCCGGTGCCAATTGCTCGGCGACCAGCGCCGACGCGGTGACGATGACGCCGTCGACGATCACGGGCGTCTTGCGTACGGCGGCCTGCGCGAGGAAGCCGGCCATCGCGGTCAGGTCGGCGCCGGCCACCGTCGCGAGCATGGCGAGCGGATCGTGGCGATGCTTTCGTACTCTGCGCATGCCGTCGCGGATCGCGGCGGTCTTGCGGATCCATCCGGCGTCGTCGATGCCCGAACCCCGGCCGACCACCTCGACGGGTTCGCGGGAGGTGATCGTCCCGATCAAGATCGCCGCAGGAGTGGTGTTACCGATTCCCATCTCCCCGGCGATCAGCAGATCCGCACCGGCGTCGACGAGACTGTCGGCGATGGCGCGTCCGGCCGCGAGGGCCCGACGCGCTTCGTCGATGCTGAGTGCGTCGGTCACCTGCAGGTCACCGCTGCTACGCCGTACCTTGAACGCGGCGACGGCCGGGTTGGTGTCGGCGTCGACCGACAGATCGGCCACGTGCACAGTGGCACCGGCACGCCGGGCGAGCACATTGATGGCCGCCCCGCCCCCGGCGATGTTGGCCACCATCTGCGCGGTGACCTCCGGCGGGTACGCCGACACGCCTTCGCGGGCGACGCCGTGGTCGCCGGCGAACACGACAACCCGCGGGGAACGCAAGGGTCGTGGCGGGCAGATGCCCTGGCAGGCGGCCACCCAATTGCCCAACTCCTCGAGCCGGCCCAACGACCCCGGCGGCTTGGTGAGGGTGAGCTGGCGGGCACGAGCCGCTTCGGCAGCGTCATGATCGGGTGCATCGACAGGTGGGAAGATCTCGGCGTCGGCCGGGTCGACCGGCCTCGCGGGCACCGGCAGCGCACCCGTCCGGACGACGTCCTCGGCGGCCGTGGTGTCGGCGGAGTCAGGTGTGGCGTCGGAAACCGGCGGGATGTGCGCAGCATCCGTAACCGGTGCCGGCGCCTCGTCGGGCACCGGCACCGGCACCGGCTGCGCGGCGACCACAGTGGCTGCGGGTTCGCCCGCGGGTAGCTCAAGCACCCGTCCCGCGACCACCAGCAGCACACGATCGCACACCTGCGCCAGCGCGGCGTTGACCGATCCGAGGTCGTCCTGGAACCGGCGGCCTGCCGGTGTCGGGGCTACCGGGGCCAGCCCCACCTCCGGGCTGATCAGAACCAGGTCGCCGGTGAAGGCGGCCACCGCCTCACACAGCGCGGCCGAGGCGTCGCCGATGCCCCGGTCGAGGTGATCCCAGCCGTCGACGGCATCGACCTGCGCGGCCACCCAGTTGCCCAGATCGTCGACGAGCGTGGCGACGGCCGGATCGTCGGCCAGCGCCTTCGCGACGTCCGTCGTCTCGACGGTCAGATACCGGTCTCCGCGGCGGTCACGGTGTGCGCGCACCCGGGCCACCCACTCGGTGTCCGACGATATGGTCGGGCCGGTGGCCAGATAGCGGACCCGAGGGTGGGCGGCCAGCAGTGCCTCACCATGTGTGGACTTGCCCGACCGCACCCCGCCGAGGACGAGAGTTCGTGTTCCGCTCATCCGGCCGCTCAGACCGGGTCGCCGGCGGACACCTGCGGACGCGGTGCACGCATTTTGCGCAACTGCATCGCGCGGCTGAACGAGTACCAGCCGAGTTTGAAGCCGCCGTCGGCGCTGTCCGGGTAGCGTTCGCGGACCCTGCGGTTGACCAATCGGCCCAGGACGACCGCGTCGACGATCATCACCACGACGAACAGCAACAGCACGATGTTCATGATCATCGGATAGTTCACCGATATCGGCGTGAACATGAAGAAGATCAGGACGATGGCGAACGGCATGAACAGCCCGGCCAGGTTGCGTCGCGAGTCGACGATGTCGCGGGCGAACTTACGCACCGGCCCCTGATCGCGCGGCAGCAGGTAGCGTTCGTCGCCGGCCATCATGCCCTCGCGCTGCTTGAGTCGCCGTTCGCGGCGGTCGTCGGCCGCGGCGCGCTTCTCCTCGCGCGTCATCGTCGACTTGAGTTCCTTCTT
>NZ_JAGQTN010000197.1 GCF_020438995.1 Gordonia sp. (in: high G+C Gram-positive bacteria) | reverse complement strand
CGGCGGGGCAGGTAGAGATCGTCCATACCCACGTACGATCCCGGACCACTGACCCGAATCTTGAGAATCGTGTCCCACGGCAGGTTGCGGAACACGTACCGGTACCCGAGCATGCCACCACTGCGATCCGTGCTGACCAGGGTCGCGGTGCCGGCATACCGGCCTGTGTAGGTTTCGACGGCATAGACCCGCGGCGCCGACGACCAGCGCGGACCGTTGTCCCAGCGCCGGCCGTTGCCCCAACGATCATTACCCCGACGACCATTACCCCAACGATCATTGTCCCAACGACCATTACCCCAACGATCATTGCCCCAGCTGTTGGTGGTCTGCTTGGCCCACACGACGACGTCGACGCGGTTGGTCGCCTGATTCCAGCCGTGGCCCGGTCCGGGATCCCAACCGCGGTTGGGGTAGGCCGATGCTTCACCGGCGACGAGGCCAGACAGACCGGCAGCCATCGCCAGCGCCATGAGCGCTACCGTAAGCTTCCTGAACATTGCATATCCTTCCTTCGGGCGGTCATGCACTGTACCTGCGATGCAGATGAGTCGCACAGATCCGCCTGTTCGATGGTCCCCTCGAAAGGTTGATCGCCGCAAGGGCCGGGATCGTTTCACACTGATCCGATATGCGCATGTCACGGGGCCGCATTCGGTCAGCCGGACGACACATGATTTGCCGAGTTCTACGCTGCCGATCGCGACCCGGCCGGACCACCATCCAGGGTTCCCACAGGTGCCGATGACATAATCCGCGCATGCGGTCCACCAATTGCGTATACGTCGACGCCGGCTACCTCCTCGCCTCCGCGGCCACCCGGGCAACCGGGACCTCGCTGCGCAGCGGCATTAACGTCGACGACGCGGCACTGATCTCCACCCTCGTCAACACCGCGGCCCGGCTGTCGGGGCTGCCCACGCTGCGCGTGCACTGGTACGACTCGGCGCACAACGGCGTCCCCGACCCACGACAGGAACGGATCGGCGAACTGCCGAAGGTGAAGCTGCGCCTGGGCCGGTTCGGAGTACAAGGAGAACAGAAAGGTGTGGACCTGCGCATCGGGCTCGACCTGGTCACCCACGCCCGCAACAACGCCTCCGACGTGTTCTTCCTCGTCTCCGGCGACGACGACCTCACCGAAGCGGTCGAGGAGGCGCAGGTCCATGGAGTGCAGGTCGTCGTCCTGGCCATCCCCAACGCCGCGGGCAAGCCGCACGGCATCAGCAGGCACCTGCTGCGCGCCGTCGACGACATGCAGGTCATCGACGGCGCGGCCGTCGACGCGGCGGTCATCAAGATCGACCGCAAAGTACCCGAGACCACCGAGCCCAAGTCCGCCGACGTGTCCCGGCCCGGGCCGAAACCCGGCCCACCGGCCGCCGCACACCCGGCCGCCCCGCAGACGGCGGCGCGTCAGCCCACACCGGCGCACCCGGCAGCACCGAAACCCATACCGGCCGAACCACGCAAAGCCTCGCCGGCGACCGTCGCGGCATCAGCGCAGATACCGATCGTCAAACCACGGCAGACCAGCACGCTGGCCTATAGCTCCAAGAGCGGCGAGATCAGCCATGTCATGCCGGGCTACGACGCACCCGACGTCGTCAGCGACAACGACGCGATCGAGGCGGTCGCCGACCGCGTCCTGTCCTCGTTCCTGGACACCGCATCGCCCGACGACCTGCGCCAGCTCGCCGCGTCGCGGCCGTCGATCCCGCAGGATCTCGACCGCGCGATGCTGATGGACGCCTCCGATGCCCTCGCCGTCGGCGACATCCCCGAACCGGTCCGCTACCGGCTCCGTGAGGTGTTCTGGCAGCGGTACAACGCCCGGCGGCCGTGACAGCCAGCGCAATGCCAGTGGCCCCACACCGGAAAGGTGTGGGGCCACTGGCATTCAGACCGTCGGGTGACTAGCGGTAGTCGTTGGAGAAACCGTAATCGTCGAGCGGGACCGCGGCACCGGACGGGGCACCGAAGGTACCGTCCGGGCTGTAGTAGGTGTCGTCGTAGGACGGCACCGCGTACGCGGCGGCACGCGCCTCCTCGGTCGGCTGCACCTGGATGTTGCGGTACTTGTTGATACCGGTACCGGCCGGGATGAGCTTACCGATGATCACGTTCTCCTTGAGACCGATCAGCTTGTCGCTGCGGCCGTTGATGGCCGCATCGGTGAGCACGCGGGTGGTCTCCTGGAACGATGCCGCCGACAGCCACGAATCGGTGGCCAGCGACGCCTTGGTGATACCCATCAGCACCGGACGACCCGCAGCCGGCTCGCCGCCCTCGAGCACCATCTTCTGATTCGCGGCCTCGAACTCGGCACGCTCGGTGAGCGAACCGGGCAGGAACTCCGTCGAACCCGAGTCGATGATCGTGACCCGGCGCAGCATCTGCCGCACGATGGTCTCGATGTGCTTGTCGTGAATCGACACACCCTGGCTGCGGTAGACCTCCTGGACCTCGTTGACCAGGTGGATCTGCACCTGGCGCGGGCCCATCACGCGCAGCACCTCGTGCGGGTCGGCCGAACCCTCCATGAGCTGCTGGCCGACCTCGATGTGGTCGCCGTCGCTCAGCAGGCGTTCGGTGCCGTCGTCGTGCTTGAACACACGCAGACGCTGCCGCTTGGAGATCTTCTCGTACACCACTTCTTCGGAACCGTCGTCGGGGACGATGGTGATCTTGTAGAAGCGGTCGTCGTCCTCCAGACGCACCCGGCCCGACACCTCGGAGATCGGGGCCACGCCCTTGGGGACACGCGCCTCGAACAACTCCTGGACACGCGGCAGACCGCCGGTGATGTCGTCACCGACACCGCCCTGGTGGAAGGTACGCATCGTCAGCTGGGTACCGGGCTCACCGATCGACTGGGCGGCGATGATGCCCACGGCCTCGCCGATGTCGACAAGCTTGCCGGTGGCCATCGACCGTCCGTAGCAGTGTGCGCACACACCGGTGCCGGTGCCGCAGGTGAGCACCGAGCGCACCTTGACCTCGGTGATGCCGGCGGCCAGCAGTGCCTCGATCGCCGGATCGCCCAGGTCGTGGCCACGTTCGACGACGACGTTGCCATCGGCGTCGACCGCGTCGGCGGCCAGTGTGCGGGCGTACGCGGAGGTCTCCACGTGCGCGTCGCGGATGATCGAGCCGTCCGGCTGCTTCTCGCCGAGCGCGACGTTGATGCCGCGCGGCGTGCCGCAGTCGGTTTCGCGGACGATGACGTCCTGCGAGACGTCCACCAGACGACGGGTCAGGTAACCCGAGTCGGCGGTACGCAGCGCAGTGTCGGCCAGACCCTTACGGGCACCGTGAGTGTTGATGAAGTACTCCAGCACCGTCAGGCCCTCGCGGAACGACGACTTGATGGGGCGCGGGATGAACTCACCCTTCGGGTTGGTCACCAGACCCTTCATGCCCGACAGGTTACGAACCTGCGTCAGGTTACCGGTGGCACCCGAGCGCGGGATCATGATGATCGGGTTGTCCTCGGGGTAGTACTCCTCCATGGCCTTACCGACCTCTTCGGTGGCCTGCTTCCAGATCTCCACCAGCGCGTCACGACGCTCGTCGGGGGTCAGCGCACCACGCTGGAACTTGCGCTCCAGACCGTCGGCCCGCTCCTCGTAACGTTCGAGGATCTCCGCCTTCTGCGGCGGCACCAGCACGTCGGCCATCGACACCGTGACACCCGAACGGGTGGCCCAGTAGAAGCCCACGTCCTTGAGCTTGTCGACGGTCTGCGCGACGACGATCATCGGGTAGCGCTCGGCGAGATCGTTGATGATCGCGGCCTGGCGCTTCTTCGGCATCTGCTCGTCGACGAACGGGTACTCCACGGGGAGCAGTTCGTTGAACAGCACCCGGCCCAGCGTGGTCACGGTCGTCCACGGCTGTCCGTAGCGCCAGCCGTCGGCGAACAACTCGTGCTCGACGTCGGCGGGCGGACGCTGGTCGGTCAGCCGCACCTTGATGCGCGACTGCACGGTGAGCGCGCCACGGTCGACGGCCATCTGCGCCTCGGCCGGGCTCGAGTAGACGCCCTCCTCGGCACTGTCGGCGGTGGCCTGGCGGTACGAACCGACCGCGCCCTCCTTGAGGGTGGTCAGGTAGAACAGGCCGGTCACCATGTCCAGACGCGGCATGGCCAGCGGACGGCCCGACGCGGGCGAGAGGATGTTGTTCGACGACAGCATCAGGATGCGGGCCTCGGCCTGCGCCTCGGCGCTCAGCGGCAGGTGCACGGCCATCTGGTCACCGTCGAAGTCGGCGTTGAACGCCTCACACACCAGCGGATGCAGCTGGATGGCCTTACCCTCGACGAGCTGCGGCTCGAACGCCTGAATACCGAGGCGGTGCAGCGTGGGCGCACGGTTGAGCAGCACGGGATGCTCGTTGATGACCTCTTCGAGGACATCCCACACCGCCGGACGCTGACGCTCGACCATCCGCTTGGCCGACTTGATGTTCTGCGCCTGGTTCAGGTCCACCAGACGCTTCATCACGAACGGCTTGAACAGCTCCAGGGCCATCAGCTTGGGCAGACCGCACTGGTGCAGCTTGAGCTGCGGGCCGACGACGATGACCGAACGGCCCGAGTAGTCTACGCGCTTGCCGAGCAGGTTCTGACGGAACCGGCCCTGCTTGCCCTTGAGCAGATCGCTCAGCGACTTGAGCGGACGGTTGCCCGGACCGGTGACCGGACGACCGCGACGGCCGTTGTCGAAGAGCGCGTCCACCGACTCCTGCAGCATCCGCTTCTCGTTGTTGACGATGATCTCGGGCGCGCCCAGATCGATCAGTCGCTTGAGGCGGTTGTTGCGGTTGATGACGCGGCGGTACAGGTCGTTCAGGTCGGAGGTGGCGAACCGGCCACCGTCGAGCTGCACCATCGGCCGCAGCTCCGGCGGGATCACCGGAACGGCGTCGAGCACCATACCCAGCGGCGACGCCTTCGACTGCTGGAACGCGGCGACCACCTTCAGTCGCTTGAGTGCACGCAGCTTCTTCTGGCCCTTGCCGCTGCGGATCGTCTCGCGCAGCGACTCGGCCTCGGCGTCGATATCGAAGATCTCCAGGAGCTTCTTGATCGCCTCGGCACCCATCGCGCCGGTGAAGTACTCGCCGAACCGCTCGTCGAGCTGCCGGTACAGCTTCTCGTCGATGATCAGCTCGCCCGGGCTCAGCTTGGTGAACTTGTCCCAGATCTCCACCAGCTCATCGATCTGGCGCTGCGCTGCATCACGCATGCGGCGCATCTCGCGCTCGGCACCGTCCTTGACCTTGCGGCGGACGTCGGCCTTGGCACCCTCGGCCTCCAGCTCGGCAAGATCCTGCTCGAGCTTCTGCTGACGCTCGTTCAGGTCGATGTCACGCTGATCGGCCAGGGCCTTCTTCTCGACCTCGATCTCGGCCTCACGGGTCGAGAGCTCCGCGTGGCGCAGCTCGTCGTCGACGGAGGTGATCACGTAGGCGGCGAAGTAGATGATCTTTTCCAGATCCTTCGGCGCCAGGTCGAGCAGGTAGCCCAGCCGGCTCGGCACACCCTTGAAGTACCAGATGTGCGTGACCGGTGCGGCCAGCTCGATGTGACCCATCCGCTCGCGGCGCACCTTGGCCTTGGTGACCTCGACGCCGCAGCGTTCGCAGATGATGCCCTTGAACCGGACGCGCTTGTACTTACCGCAGTAGCACTCCCAGTCGCGGGTCGGTCCGAAGATCTTCTCGCAGAACAGGCCGTCCTTCTCGGGCTTGAGCGTGCGGTAGTTGATCGTCTCCGGCTTCTTGACCTCACCGTACGACCAGTTGTGGATGTCGTCGGCCGTGGCCAGGCCGATCTTCAGTTCGTCGAAAAAGTTGACGTCGAGCACTTGTTACCTTTCCAGAGCTCTGTTGTCAGTGGTGAGGGTCAGTTGGCGAGGTCATCGACCGTGGCGGACTCGTTGCGCGAGAGGTTGATGCCCAGGTTGGCCGCGGCGCGCTCGAGATCCTCGTCGTCGCTGTCGGCCATCTCGATGGCCGCGCCGTCCGAGGACAGCACCTCCACGTTCAGGCAGAGCGACTGGAGCTCCTTGAGCAGCACCTTGAAGGACTCGGGGATGCCCGGCTCGGGGATGTTCTCGCCCTTGACGATCGCCTCGTACACCTTCACGCGCCCGATCACGTCGTCGGACTTGATCGTGAGCAGTTCCTGCAGGGTGTAGGCAGCGCCGTAGGCCTGCATCGCCCAGCACTCCATCTCACCGAAGCGCTGGCCACCGAACTGGGCCTTACCGCCGAGCGGCTGCTGCGTGATCATCGAGTACGGACCGGTCGAACGCGCGTGGATCTTGTCGTCGACGAGGTGGTGCAGCTTGATGATGTACATGTAGCCGACCGACACCGGGTACGGGAACGGCTCGCCCGAACGTCCGTCGAACAGCGTCGCTTTGCCGTCACCGTTGACCATGACCTCACCGTCACGGTTGGGCAGGATCGAGCCGAGCAGACCCGTCAGCTCCTCCTCGCGCGCACCGTCGAACACCGGGGTGGCGGTGTTGGTGTCGGGATCGGCGTGGAACATGTCCTCGGGCAGCTTGGACGCCCAGTCCGGAACCCCGTTGGCGACGTCGATGTTCCAGCCGGCCTTGGCGACCCAGCCCAGGTGGGTCTCCAAGATCTGGCCGATGTTCATACGACGCGGCACACCGTGCGTGTTCAGGATGATGTCGACGGGGGTGCCGTCGGGCAGGAACGGCATGTCCTCCTGCGGGAGGATCTTGCCGATGACGCCCTTGTTGCCGTGCCGGCCGGCGAGCTTGTCGCCGTCCTGGATCTTGCGCTTTTGCGCCACGTACACGCGGACCAGCTCGTTGACGCCGGGCGCGAGATCGTCGTCGTCGTCGCGGCTGAACACGCGCACACCGATGACTTTGCCGGTCTCGCCGTGCGGCACCTTCAGCGAGGTGTCGCGCACCTCGCGGGCCTTCTCACCGAAAATCGCGCGCAGCAGCCGCTCCTCCGGGGTCAGCTCGGTCTCACCCTTCGGGGTGACCTTGCCGACCAGGATGTCGCCGTCGCGGACCTCGGCACCGATACGGACGATGCCGCGCTCGTCGAGATCGGCGAGCACCTCGTCGGAGACGTTCGGGATGTCCCGGGTGATCTCCTCGGCACCGAGCTTGGTGTCGCGGGCGTCGATCTCGTGCTCCTCGATGTGGATCGAGGTGAGCACGTCTTCCTCCACGAGCCGCTGGCTCAGGATGATCGCGTCCTCATAGTTGTGACCCTCCCACGGCATGATCGCCACGAGCAGGTTCTTGCCCAGAGCCATCTCACCGTTCTGGGTGCACGGGCCGTCGGCCAGCACCTGACCGGCCTCCACCCGCTGCCCCTCGTCGACGATCGGGCGCTGGTTGGCGCACGTGCCGTGGTTGGAGCGGGCGAACTTGTTGAGACGGTCGGTCTTGCGGGTGCCGTCATCGCCCATCACGGTGATGTAGTCGGCCGAGACCTCTTCCACGACACCGGTCAGCTCGGAGACGATCACGTCGCCGGCGTCGACCGCGGCACGCAGCTCCATACCGGTACCCACCAGCGGCGACTCGTTGCGCACCAGCGGCACGGCCTGACGCTGCATGTTCGCACCCATCAGGGCGCGGTTGGCGTCGTCGTGCTCGAGGAACGGAATCATCGCGGTGGCCACCGACACCATCTGGCGCGGCGACACGTCGAGGTACTGCACCGCGTCTGCGCCGACAAACTCCACCTCGGAGCCCTTCTTACGCACCAGGATGCGCTCGTCGGTGATGCGGCCGTCGAGATCGTAGGACGTGTTGGCCTGTCCGATGAGGTAGCGGTCCTCCTCGTCGGCGGTCATGTACTCGATCGTGTCGGTGACGTGACCGTTCTCGACCTTGCGGTACGGGGTCTCGATGAAGCCGAACGGGTTGACCCGCGCGTACACCGACAGCGAACCGATCAGGCCGATGTTGGGGCCCTCAGGGGTTTCGATCGGGCACATGCGGCCGTAGTGCGAGGGGTGTACGTCGCGCACTTCGAGGCCGGCACGCTCACGCGACAGACCGCCCGGGCCCAGCGCCGAGAGGCGGCGCTTGTGGGTCAGGCCCGACAGCGGGTTGTTCTGGTCCATGAACTGCGAGAGCTGGCTGGTGCCGAAGAATTCCTTGATCGCCGCCACGACGGGACGGATGTTGATCAGGGTCTGCGGGGTGATCGCCTCGACGTCCTGGGTGGTCATGCGCTCGCGCACGACCCGCTCCATGCGCGAAAGGCCCACGCGGATCTGGTTCTGGATCAGCTCGCCGACGGTACGCAGGCGACGGTTGCCGAAGTGGTCGATGTCGTCGACCTCGATCGGCACCTCGATGCCGCCGGGGCCGGTCACCGACGACAACGTCAGCACGTGCGGGTCGGCCTCGTGCAGACGCACCAGGTACTCGACGGTGGCCGCGATATCCTCGCGGGTCAGCGTCGACTCCCCGACCATCGGGTTGGCCGTCAGGCCGAGCTTCTTGTTGACCTTGTAGCGGCCGACGCTGGCCAGGTCGTAGCGCTTCTCCTTGAAGAACAGGTTCTCCAGCAGCGACTCGGCCGACTCCTTGGTGGGCGGTTCGCCCGGACGCAGCTTGCGGTAGACCTCCAGCAGCGCCTCGTCCTGGTTGGACGTCGAGTCCTTCTCCAGGGTCGACATCATGATCTCGGAGAATCCGAAACGCTCGGCGATCTCCTCGGTGGTCCAGCCGAGCGCCTTGAGCAGCACGGTGACGGGCTGGCGGCGCTTGCGGTCGATGCGCACGCCGACGGTGTCGCGCTTGTCCACGTCGAACTCCAGCCAGGCACCGCGGCCCGGGATCACCTTGACGGTGTGCAGGGTCTTCTCGGTGGCCTTGTCGATGGCGGCGTCGAAGTACACGCCGGGGCTGCGCACGAGCTGGCTCACCACGACACGCTCGGTGCCGTTGATGATGAAGCTGCCCTTGTCGGTCATGATCGGGAAGTCGCCCATGAAGACGGTCTGCGACTTGATCTCGCCGGTGTTGTTGTTGATGAACTCGGCGGTGACGAACAGCGGCTTCGCGTACGTCATGTCCTTGTCCTTGCACTCCTCCACAGAGGCCTTGGCCTCATCGAAGTGCGGATCGGAGAACGACAGCGACATCGACCCGGAGAAGTCCTCGATCGGGGACAGCTCATGCAGGATGTCCTCAAGCCCGCCCGTGGGGTTCTCGACGCCCCTTGCAAGTGCCTTCGCCCGCCACTCCGGAGAGCCTTGGAGCCATTCGAAGGAGTCAAGCTGCAGATCGAGGAGGCCCGGGACCTCCAACGGCTCGCTGATCTTTGCGAATGAAGCGCGGCGCGGCGCTCCGGGGATGGTTGAGGTGGACTGGCGGTTGATTGCCAAGATGCGTCCTTCCAACACGAAGTGTGAACCTAGCTAGCGGTGCTCGCCCTTGATGGGCCGTTCGCTGGAGACACGCCTGTGTTGGCATCAACCACGGGTTGATACGCCGCACGACGCGACGCATGTGGCCTGAGGCAGAATCAAAGATGGACAGGAGGCAGCCAGCGCAACGTCCTACTGTATCAGAAAATAGGCGCGGTTTGTCAACTCACGCCTGGAGTGATCTCACCGACACCGGTAGAGATCTGTCGCCGATGGCTGCCTGCTCATCTTTCACTGGTCACAGAGTGGCCCGAGATCGGCTCCGCGTCAAGCGAAACAGCAAGATTGGTGAAAGATGAGCAGGACGTCAGGACACCGCGTGGATCTGATCGAGCTTCTCGATGAGCCAGGCATCGCCTTTGCGGACCAACCGCAGGTCGATCGCGGGTGCGCCGCTGTTGGCCGCGATGCCGTTCAGCGACTGGCTGATGACCAGGTTCATGATGACGTGCGCCTTGTCGCCCTCGCCGCCGCCGGTCAGCTCCATCACGCCCACACCATCGACCTTGCAGTCCGCAACGGCCTTGGTCTGCTCGATCAACTGCTTCTGCGTCGGCAGGTACTCGTTGAACTCCTTGAGGGGCTTGCCGGTGAGCGCCGAACGAGCCTTGGCCGCCCACTTGTCGAACTCGGTGCCGTCATAGGCGAGCACATTGCACGCCTTGCTGCCGGCCTGCGAGGTCAGCTCGGTGGTCGCGGCCTCGTCGATGAACGCCTTGTTCTTGCCGATGCTCGCGCCGGGATGCAGTGCCCCGATGATCGCGATAATCGCGAGTACCAGCGCGGCGACTCCCAGCCAGATCGCCAGCGTCCACGGCGACTTCGAACGGGTCGTCGTCAGAGCCGAACGGGTGGCGGACGTGCCCGCGGCCGACGACGTGGCGCGGGTCGGCTCGTCCTGTCCCGCTCCGGTGGCCGGAACGGAGTCCGGCGATGCCGGTCCGGTCGCGCTCGCCTGCTCCGCCGTCGTATCGGCATCGATCGGCCGGCCACCACGGTCGAGCCCTGCGACGCGGGGCCGCGCCTTCTTGGGACGTGGGTTGGTTGCCATCATCAGTTGCCCGCCCCTTCGGTCGTGCTCGGCTGCTGCGTCTGGGTCGGCTGGGTCTGGGTGGCCGTTCCCTGGTCGCCCGCGTTGGCCATGTCCGATTCCAGCGCCAGCGAATCAAGCGAGGTGATGCTGGACGCCTTCCACAGGTCGCCGTTCTTGGTCATCCCGACCATGAAACCCATCGACCGCTTCACGCCGGCCTCGTTCGACTTCTTGGATGTGGCTTCCACATACACCAACACGCGGGCCGTCCCGTCGTCGGCGTTCACCTCGACCGGTGCGCTGCGCAGCACCCTGCTCGACAGCTTGGCCACCTGACCGGTTCCCGCCGCCTGGATCT
>NZ_JAGQTN010000196.1 GCF_020438995.1 Gordonia sp. (in: high G+C Gram-positive bacteria) | reverse complement strand
TCGGGCTTGACGAGTCGGCTCATCGGGTCGCTCCGGCGAGCTGGTCCCGGACGGCCCGCAGATCGGCCTTGCCCGAAGGCGTGCGGGGAATGGTGTCGACGATGACCAGTTCGGTGGGCACCTCGTACCGGGCCAGTCTGCTGCCGAGATGGGCGAGGATGTCCTCGGTGGTGGCAGTGGAACCGGGCCGCAGTTCGACGACGGCGGCCGGTGTTTCGCCCAGCCGATCGTCGGGGCGGCCCACCACCGACGCGCCGGCCACGGCCGGATGTGATTCGATGGCGTCCCGCACGACGTCCGGGATCACCTTGAAGCCGCCGCGGATGATGGCCTGGTCGGCGCGACCCAGGATCCACAGGAAGCCGTCCTCGTCGAGCTTGCCGAGGTCGGTGGTGCGGATCCAGTCGGCGTCCGGTCCGAGCTGGCCGGGTTTGACCTCCAGCAGTCCCGGCTCGTCGGGCGCGAGGACGGTGCCGTCCTCGGTGACCACCCGCAATTGCGCACCGCCGGAGGCCCTTCCGACGCTGCCGCGCTTGTCCGCCCAGTACCGCTTGTGGTCGGGCAGCGACCAGCCGGCCACGCCGCCACCGAATTCGGTTGCCGCATAAGAGGTGAGCACGGGGATGCCGAACTTGTCGGTGAATGCCTCCGAATCCTCCACCGACAGTGGAGCGGTTCCGCTGGTGACCACCTTGATGCTCGCGAGGTCGTCGCGCGTGAGTTCCGAATGCAGCACCATCCGCACCGCCGTCGGCACCAGCGAGACCGCCTTCGGCCGGTGGGTGCGCACCGCGCGCGCCCACTCGTCGAGGTCGAACCGGCCCAGCAGCGCGAACGGCCGTGCGGCGACGATGCACTGGAGAATGCGGTAGATGCCGCCGATATGGACCAGCGGGGCGTTGACGATCGCCGCGCCGCTGCTCAGCTTGGTAGGCACCTCGATCCGCTTACCCGGTTCACCGAGCACGCTGTGCGCCAACATGTCGTAGCTCAGTTCGATGCGCTTGGGTGGTCCGGTGGTGCCGCTGGTGAGCATGTGCACCGCCACCGGCGACGACGCGTCCTCGGGAGACGGCTTCTCGGAGGCTTTCTCGGAGGCTTCGGAGACCTGCACCGGATCGGCCGGGATCTCCTCGAGCCGCACGACCGACGTCGCCGCGGACCCGGCGACCAGCTTGTCCAGATCCGGCCCGGTGCCGATGATCACCGGCAGTGCCAGCGCCGCGATGTCGTCGCGGGTCCGTTCGTCGCCACGGGACGGATTGATCACCACCACGGTGCCGCCCGCGAGCAGCACGCCGAGGAAGGCCGCGACGTGTTCGGGGGTGTTGCGCAACAGGATTCCGGCGCGCGGTGTGGGTTCGGGGTCGAGCCGGGTCACGAGTTCGGAGATCGACCCGGACAGGCCGGCGAGCTGCCCCCAACTGGTCCAGGTGCCGCCGAAGTCGATGGCCCCGGAATCGGGGTCGATGGCCAGAACCGAAGCGATATGGGCGGCGAGCGGGTGAGCTGTCATCAGCGGATCCTCGGTGAGGTCTTTGCCTGCGAGCCCTGCTCCTGCTGGGCCGCAAGCTCTTGTTTCGCAATGGGATTGCCGAGGCGGGTGTAGATCAGTCCCTGATCCATCGCGGCCCGGTACGGCTTGTCGAGCGATTCCCAGATCGCCTTCACGGTGCCCTGGGTGGCGGTCGGCGGCTTGTTCGCGATGGTGGCGGCGATCTCGTGGGCGCGCGACCACAGGTCTTCGCGGGCGGTGACCTCGGTGACCAGGCTGATCCGCAGCGCGGTCTGCGCACTGACCCGTTCGTCATTGCCCAGCAACGCGATCCGCAGACTTTCGGCCAGGCCCACCTTGCGCATCAGGCCCACCGGTTCGAGGGCGCACACCAATCCGGCGGTGACGTGGGAGTCGAAGAAGGTGGCCTCCTCCGAACAGATCACCACGTCGGCCTCGTTGATGAAATACAGTGCGCCGGCGGTACACATGCCTTGCACCGCAACCACAACCGGCTTCCACATCTTCTGCCACTTCGGGCTGAGCAACTCACCCGGATCCTCGTGATTCCACACGATCTCGGGCTGCCCGTACGACGAACGCACATCGAGCCCGGCCGAGAACGCCCGGTCACCGGCGGCGCGCAGCACCACCGCGTGCACCCGGTCGTCCGCCTTTATCAGCGCCCATACATCGCGCATCTCGTGGCACATCAACCGGTTGAAGGTGTTCAGCGCATCCGGCCGGTTCAGCGTGATGGTGGCGACGTGCGCATCGGCGTCGACCTCGTACAGGATCGTCTCGAAGTCCGTGGTCATCGTGCCTGCCAGTTCGG
>NZ_JAGQTN010000195.1 GCF_020438995.1 Gordonia sp. (in: high G+C Gram-positive bacteria) | reverse complement strand
TCTCGCCTCCGCCACGTCACGGTCGTAAGACTGCGACGACAACTGAATAGCACGCGCCCGTAGCTCAACGGATAGAGCATCTGACTACGGATCAGAAGGTTTGGGGTTCGAATCCCTACGGGCGCACTCATCACCCCCGGTTGGGCCGTCAGGTCCGGTCGGGGGTGCTTTTTTCAGGCCGGTCGTGACGTACATGAACGAGATTCCCGTCTCGTCACAGATCTGCCCGATCAGGTCAATACCGAACTCGACGTGGCCAGTCATGCGCCGCGAGAGTGCGCCCTGAGTCATTCCGATGCGTCTCGCGACCTCGCTCACGGAGATCCGCCGCTGTGCGAGCTCGCTGCGCAGTCGTCGGGCGACGGCTTCAGATCGGGTCTCGTCCCGATCTCCGTCGATCACCATCAATGTCGTCATGAGCAGGAGTTTACGCGCTGAGCGTGTGAATGCAAGATGGACGAGTAACCAATAGATCAACGCGTGATCCATGTCATGGCTTGACGACTAAGCGCTGAGCGCGTAGATATGTCGCCATGCACCAATCATTAGCTGAGCGTGTAGCTGGCAATGTACGCGCCGAGATGGCCAGGGCAGGCGTGTCTCAGGTCGAGCTTGCCCGAAGGCTGGGTCGGTCGCAGCAATACATCTCTCGTCGAGTCGTCGGTTCCGTCTCGTTTGGCGTCGACGAACTGGAGACCGTCGCGTCGGCGCTAGGTACGACGATCGACCAGCTGCTCAGCGAGCGTGCCGTGAAGGCGGGTGCGTGATGGCCCTACTGCGACATGCGA
Organism: Gordonia sp. (in: high G+C Gram-positive bacteria); assembly: GCF_020438995.1. Classification (GTDB taxonomy): domain Bacteria; phylum Actinomycetota; class Actinomycetes; order Mycobacteriales; family Mycobacteriaceae; genus Gordonia. Next base: position 18,244 of record NZ_JAGQTN010000195.1, on the reverse strand, counting down.
ACGAACGTCTCGACGTAGCTGCGAGGCAGATGACCGAGTTCGTACTCGGGTGGAAAGGTCATGGCGATCGGTATGCCTGCGGTTACCCAGAGCTGCACATACTCGCCGCTGTCGGCCGGTATCCGGAAAAAGTGACGGCCGTCGAAGACGGCGTCAATGCAGTGCATGACTTCCATCAAGTCCTCGGCGATCTCGGCGTTCACCGAGAACTCGAGGCCGTTGTAGTTGATGACTGCGCGGTGTCCAGACATGGGGAAGTACTCGAAAAGAGGATTGTTCACCCTCGGATCGTAGGTGCCTTGCCGCCGACGCTGGCCGTGTTCCGTGGTTCGGCTGATACGGCGGTGGCGTGATGGCTGAGTTCCTGATCGGGAGCCTGATTGGATTTGCGCTTGTCGCGTTGGTGGTCGGCGCGCTCAAGTTCGTCGAGGATCGGCGCGAATGGCGGGAGGCGGAACGAGAACGACGCGCCGTGGACCGTGATTGGGGTGGTCCCAGGTGATCCAGAAGTCTGCACCGCCGCCGAACGTGCGGGCGAATCTGACGACGACCTCGTCGCGGTGCTCGATGCGCTCGAACTCGGCAACGTACTGCATTGACGGTTCGCCGCGACTGTCGGTCTCGGGCACTCGAACGTTTAGCGCGGCATCGCCTGTCACATTGCGGAGAACGTACGTGTGTGCCGGGTGTGAGTGTGTCCGGATCTCCCATTCGGGTAGTCGATCAACCTGCACTTGCTCGAGCTGTGCGAGCGTCCGCAGAGCGCCGACTTGTGATTCTGCACGGATCTGCGCGGTCTCGGCGCGCTCGCGCGAGCTCTTCGACTTGTTGGCTTCCCACCATGAGAAGGCTGCAAAACCGGTAGATAACGCCGCTGCCACCCAGGCCGCGAGACTGCCCCACTCCATTGAAAAGCTCCCCTACGTTGCACGGGCTGGCACCCGTTATGGAACCGGCGTGATTCCTGTGTCACGTCGGTGGTTGCAGCGTAGGGGTTGGGTCCGACAGTCCCCGTCCGCTGGATGCGGCGAGGAGGCCTCCGCGGGGGCTGTCGGACCGTCATCCGGGCCGGGGGCGTGATGGGCCGCGATCTGGATTGGCTGTTCTCTCATTTCGATCGTGCGAATGCCGCGTCGGCTGCGTTTGCTGCTGGGCTGGCGGCTCGGCGGGGTGTGGACATGTCAGGGGCGGACGGCACCGAGGTGCCGCGTGTCGCTGCTGCCAGCGGGGTGGTGTCGGCTGGGCCCCTGGCGTGTCCAGACCCTTCGGGGGTCGGTGGTGTCGATGTCGCGGTCGGGGCGTCATCGTCGGTGTCTTTGCCGGTGGGTGAGGACGTGTGGGTGCGGGTGTGGCGGGCGCTTGATGCGCTCGGTGCCGTGCTCGGTGAGTTGTTCGACCAAGAAGAAGGTGATCCCGCCGACCTTGGCCGTCGGCGGGATCTGCGAATCGATTGGAGATTCTGATGTTCGATAGTACGCCCTGGCTCGGTTCGGGGTTCCTGGAGTTGCTGGCGTTGTGTTTCCTCGCGGTGCTGGCGGTGGCGACGTTGGTGGTGTGGGTCGTGGACCGGGTCCATCGCCGCGCCCAGCGTGTGGCCCAGCGTGCCGTCGAGCTGGGGGCCGGTCTGGATGCTGAGGTGGACCGGCTGTTGGACGACGGTCGGGTCCTGGCTGATGACGGGTGGGTGTTGCATGATCCGGTGTCGCGGGTGGTGTCGGCGTCGTGTCCGTTGCGGGTGCTGCCGCACCGGTACGGGCACGAGTCGCTGACCGGGGGCCGGCATCGTCGCGGCGAGCAGGCCGGCGGTGTGCGATGAGTACGGCTGAGGAGCACTATCAGCAGGCCGCGGCGCTGCTGGCGAAGGTCTACACGTCCGATAGTACGGCCGATGAGGATCCGTTGACGGTGGCGACGGTCGCGCAGGTGCATGCGGTGCTGGCGGTGGCGACGGTGCTCAACGACATCCTGACGCGGATGCCGGAACCGACGAGGAACATCCGGGTCAACTCGACGCCGCCGTCGGCGTGGGATCGGGCCCGGAATCGGTGCCGGTCCTGTGGTGCGTCGATCTTGTGGTGCACCACCGATGGTGGGAAGTCGATGCCGGTGGATGCGGAGCCGGCCGCGTTCGGGAATGTGTTCGTCGAGCCGGATGCGTCGGGTCGGGGGTTGTTGGCGCGGGTGTCGTCGGCGCCGACGCTCGAAGACGATGATGGGCCGCGGTATTTGTCGCATCATGTGACGTGCCCGAAGGCTGATCTGCATCGCAAGTCGGGGGTGCAGCGATGACCCGGCGGGTGTGGGCGGCCGCCGTGGCGGTCATCTCGGTGGTGGTGGTGGTGGTGTTGTTCGCGCCGGCCGCACCGGCCGCGCCGTTGCCGTATCGGCAGGTGGCGTGCGCCCCGGGGGCCGAGAATGTGTCGCAGAACTTCGGTTCGCCCTCTGGTGGTCCCTCGCGGATCGATGGGCCGATGGGTGGTACCGGGTGGCAATGCCGAACGTACACAACACCGTTCGCCGGGTATATGCGTGTGGCTTCTCGACGGGTGGGTGTGCCACTCAAGTGTGAGATCTGGCGGGGGTCGGTGCGGATGGTGTGGGACGAGAACGTCACCGCGGTCGGCTGCTACATCATCCCGTCGCAAGGGGCCCGGTCGTGACGCGCCGCGCTGAGGTCGATGAGCGGTTGGCCGGGGACTTGGATCTCGTCTCGCACTGCCACCGCACCAACGGTGCCGAGCTGTGTGTGGTGCGCCGCGGCCTGCGCACCCAGATCACGGTCATCAACACCGATGGTGTGTGGGCACCGTGCATGCTCGACGAGGAGCAGCGGAGGCAGTTGATCGGCACGCTCGGTGGGGTGGTGGTGTCGTGAGGCGGGCGGCGTTGTCGACGTCGGTGATCGCGGCGGCGGAGATCCCGGACCCTGCGTGGGGGTGGGATGTGCCGTTCGAGGTGGCCGGTCAGGTGCTGTGGATGCTGATAGGCCGGCATTGGCCGGACCCGGCTGATCCGCGGGCGTTGCGGCGGTTCGCGCCGTCGCCGTTCGAGGCGGCTGTGCATCAGGTGATCGAGTGCGCGCCGACCGATCAGCGGCAACGGTTGGCGGTGTTGTATCCGCAGCAGGTGTATGCGTGGATGATCGTCGAGCTGCCCGGTGGAGTGGAGTTGTTGCGGGAAGTGGTGCGCCGCAAGGACCCCGCCGTGGTGCACGGATAGTCGCTGCGATGTCGCGTCCTCGTCCTCGTCGTGAGCCTGCCCGTTGTCGGTGGTGTGATCTGCCGGTGCGGTGGTGGCCGAACACCAAACGCGACACAGTGCTGTGTGTGGACTGGTCGCCGGACCCGAATGGATATGTGCGGCAGGTCAACACGATCGATCCGGTGTCGCGTCGGCCGGTGACGTACGGGCAGGTCCTCACCGATGACGAGGTCGCCGCGGCGCATGCGGACGGGACGGACACCAAGTTGTTCACGTTGCATTCGCGGACGTGTGCCGCGCAGAAGCCGCGGAATCCGAAACCCGAAGGGTTGCAGATCCTTCGGCCTGACGGAACCCCTCTCAAATCTAAGAAACTCCGAAAAGGGTTGTGAAACATATGACTTCCAAGAAGTCCACCACGGTGGTGGAGACGTTGACCGGTGAGTTCGTTCCCGCGGATGTGGAGTTCCGGCTGCTGCCGACCGATTCGCTTGTGCCGCATGCACACAATGTGCGGCGCTCGGTCGGCGATGTGGCCGAGTTGGCGGCCTCGATCAAGTCCTCAGGTGTGCATGAGCCGCTGATCGTGCAGCCCAATGGTGTGCCGGATCGGTGGGTGATCCTGGCCGGGCATCGCCGGCACGCCGCGGCGCAGATCGCGAAGGTCGAGTCGGTGCCGTGTCTGATCCGGCGGGATCTCGACGAGGTCGCCCAGCGGGTCCTGATGCTGACCGAGAACACTCAGCGGGCGGATCTGGATCCGCTCGAGGAGGCCGACGGTGTGCAGGGCCTGCTTGATCTCGGGCTCACCGATAAGGATGCGGCGGCCGAGTTGGGGTGGTCGCTGCAGAAGGTACGACGCCGGCGGAAGATCGCCGCGCTGCCGCCGCCGGTGAAGGCGCGGATCGACGCTCTCAATCCTGAGGTGCCGGTGACTCTGGCCGATGCCGAGTTCATCGCCGCCGACACCAACGAGCTCGACGTGCGGGATCTGACGAAGGCGCTCGGGACGCGGGACTGGGCAACGACGAAGTGGTTGGTGGCTGCGCGTCGGGATGCTCGGGCGAAGATCGCGAAGGTCAGGGCGTCGGCGAAGAAGCTGGGTATCGCGTCGGGGACGTGGCCGGATCTGGTGGCCGCCACCAGGCAGGCTGATGACCGGTTCGGTGGCCGGGTGCATCTGGCGGTGGAGACGAATTGGCATTGCCGTTCTGGTGCTGATGAGCAGTTGGCGACGGCCGAGGATTCGGTGGCGTTCGTGCGGGTGTCGCCGAACGCCGATCCGCGGTCGCTGCTGACGGTGGGCAGCATTAGGACTGATGCGGTGCTGATGGTGTGGGTGGCCGGTGATGAGTTCGATGATCCCGTCACCCCGGACGCTGACTCGGACTCGGACCCCGTCGACGAGGACCCGGCCGGCGATGTGGACCGGGCCGGCGATGCGGACACTGATGCTGGTCGTGTCCCGGGTGATGGTCCGCCGCAGTATCCCGGCGCCGTGGCCGAGCGTGAGCGCGCCGACCGCGACCGCCAGCGCACCGAGGCCCAGGAGACGGAGTTGGCGGCGCAGCACTCGGCTGATGAGCAGCGTCTGGCGGCGACGGCGGTCCGCCGCCGGTGGATCGCCGAGCAGATCACGACGGCGTCGTTGGAGACGGCGCAGGCGTTCGCCGAGTTCGCGTTCGGTGCGCTCGATGCCGGCGCAGTGCTGGCGCGACCGGATCTGTTGCCGTTCCTGCCGATTGAGGACTCTGGTCAGGGCAATGATTCGGGTCGGGTGCTTGATTGGGTGCTCGGGCATGCGTCGGCGTCGTCGTTGCTGTGCGTGCACGCGTTCATGATCTTGCAGGCCGCAGATCGGCACGTGAACAGAGCCGAGTCGGCGCAGTGGATGTCTGTGTCGGAGATGAAGGTGGTCGTTGGCTACGTGGATCTGTTGGAGCAGTGCGGGCATGTGCTCTCCAGCAGTGAGGTCGCCTACCGTGACGAGCTGCTCGCGGCGCTCGACGACGCCGGCGAGGATGCGTGATGTGGATGCTGACAGGTGGTGGCATTCGCTCTCGCCGCGCCGGCGTGAGCAGTTGTATCGGTGGTTCGCCAACGATGTCGGCGCCGCGTCGCGGGCACCTGGTCCTGGTCAGCGGGCGTTGCTCGGTGCCGATGTCCCCGTCGACGATGCGCCGGCGGGTGTTCGGGGCGGTCGTCGGCGTCGTCGAGCTCGTGACGCTGATCGTGGGGCTGGTGGCCATTCGGGTGGCGGCAGCGTGTAGGCGGTGGTCAGCGTGCCGGTGACGGTGGTCGACGCTCAGGTCGGGACCGCTGATCTGCGGCGTGCGTTGATCTCGGTGTTGCCGCACATCAGCCGGGATGAGCAGATTCCGGTGTTGATGCGGGCCCGGATGTGGATCGATCCCGAGCACCTGATCATCGGCGCGACGGACCGGTTCACCGCGGGGTTGGCGCGGGTGTCGGTGTGGTCGCAAACGTTCCCCGCTCACGGGGTGATCGATCTGACCGCCGATGATCTGATGTCGATCTTGCAGGTGCACAAGGCCGTGCGGGAATCGGTGACCGATTTCCCTCAGTGGCAGGTCCGGGTGTCGTTGCTGGACAAAACGCGTGCTGGTGCGGTCGGTGCTGATGGTCCGGAGTTGCAGTTGACGGTCACCGACGCGACGGGCCTGTTCGAGGGGACCGATGCTCGGCGGTCGGTGGATGTGGTGCCGTTGCCGCCGGAGCAGGGTTTTCCGGATGTGCGGATGTTGGTGGCATCGAAGTTGCGCACGCAGATCGCTTGGCCGCACACCGAGTTCGGCGCGAACATGGAGTACCTTGCGCGGTTCGGGAAGGCGCAGAAGGCGTATTCGACGCCGACGGCGTTGGCGCACGCGAAACTGTTCCGCACCTCGCCGGTAGATCGTCGGGGGTTGGTGACGATCGCGGTGGGTGATTCGTTCGTCGGCTGCCTGTCGCCGGTGGTGTTGCCTGAGGGCGATTCGTCGTTCACCGGTGATATGGCGTCGTGGTCGGCGTGTTTGCCTGATCGTGGCGAGCCCGATCAGATCCCGCTGCCCGTTGAACCGATGGAACGCAATCTGAACAATGCCGACACCGATCTGTTGTTGCGGTCGGTGTGTGCGCGGGTGGTGCGGTTGCAGTTCGCTGACCCGGCGTCGTTGGCGGCGCGGTTCGGTGTGCGGGCCAAGGACGCGGCGTGGCTGCTCGATCAGCTCGCCGGAGTCCGGATCGTGGCCCACGGCTCCGATGTCGCGTCGTGCTCGTTGGAGGCACGCAAGGTGCTGTGGCCGGCCGACCGCGTCGACGATGCTCTCGCCGAGCTCGGACCCGCACCGACACCGAAACCACCTGCCGACACCACCGGCGATGGTAAGGCCGGTAGGGCGCCGTTCGATCTGCGCACCGCGTCAGGGGCGCTACTCGCACCGGGCGAACCGGGATCGGGAGATGCCCCGGGTCCGAACTCAGACGCGGACCTGGACCCGCCGAGCCTGTTGCCGGATACGAATCAGTTGTTGCTGGATGCAGCTCAGAAGGTGATCGAAACCCAGTTCGGTGCCGCCGCTCAACTACAGCGGGTCCTGAACATTCCGCTCGCTCGGGCGTATCGGCTGCTCGACGAGTTGGAAGCGCTCGGCATCGTCGGCCCGGCCCCGGGCGGGTTGCACGCCCGTGAAGTGCTCTACCCGGTCGAGCGTCTCGGCGAGGCGTTGACCCACATCATCACCACACAGGAGGGTGACCAATGACCCAGCATGTCAGTGTCTTTCAGGACCCCGATATCGGCGACATCGCGTACGCCCTGCCCGACAAAACCGGCTACACCGTCGTTGAGTTGTCGGGTAGCCAGTTCAACTTCGTCACCGCCGCGAGTATGCCGGACCGGTTTGTGCCGGTGCGGCCGGCACCGACGCTCGAGGAGGCTCGCGAGCTCGTCGGCGCCGAGTTGCCGGAGCCGGATGCGGGTGATCCGGTGCATGTGCGGTGGGCGGGGATGCTGCTGGTCGATCTCGACGGCCGTGCCGCGTGCTATTGCGCGGGTGATTTCTTCGCGGCGGCGGAGTCGCTGGAGGAGGAGATCGAGGCCCGGGAGACGAATGCTCGTCGGCATTCTGCGCAGGTGCTGGCGGTCGCGCAGGCTATTCAGATCACCGATCATCACGATAAGAAGTGGTCTGATCTGTCGGAGTCGGTCCGTGATCTGTATCTGTTGCGTGCCGATGCCGCGGTGATGGCGTTGCAGTTGCTGGAGCTGGAGTCGTGACGGGGACCGCGCCGGCGGCGTGGGCTCGTCATGGTGCGGCGTGCTCGTTGCCGACGTACGTCATCGATCCGGACACCGGTGATCGGGTCAAAGGTGTGTTGTCGCCGTGGGTGCCGATCCGGTTGCGGTTCTCCCACATCGATGACGAGGGCCGGAAGGTGTGGGTGGTGCCGGCCGAGCGTTTCGGGCCGGGTGCGTCGATCAGGCTGGATCCGTTGCCTGATGACGTGCGGGTGACCTACGAGGTCCTGCGGCCATGATGCCTCGGTGTGTGCGGTGTCAGGCGCAGGTGAATGCGCATTTTGTGGTGTGCGCGGATTGTGAGCATGGCCGGCCTGATCCGGACCGTACGCATGCGGCGTTCCGCGCCCGGGCCGCGGCTGCTCGTGCTGCGGCCGTGGCTGCGTACTCGGGTCAGCGGGTGGATCTGGAGTTGGTGTCGGGTCGTGCCGCTGTGCAGGAGGAACCTGACCAGCCTCGTCGGCGGCGTGGAGGCCGTCGGCGGTGACTGGCACGCTGTGTTGCCTTGCCCGTGGTCCCCCGGTCGTTCTACGTGAGTGTGGTTGTGGTGCTTTGGTGTTCAGCGGAAGGCGTATCTGGTGGCTTGGGTGCGGTGGGGCGATGGCTCGGCGATGCACCCTCGTTTCCTGGAGGTGCTGGACCATCCCGAGTGTGATGACCGGCTGCTGAATGAGGTAGCCGGGTTCGTGTCCAGGTGCGCAGCCCAATCCGGGCTGCATTCAACGGATTACGTTGTCACGCTCGGAACGGCAAAGATCGTTGGCGGAATGTCACGCTGGGAGTTGCTGACCCAGGTGTGCGTATTTGCCGAGTTGATGACCGAGGTATTCGACGAGGCCGGAACTGTGATTGCGTTCAAACTCGTGGATGACGATCCCGAGTTTCTACATTTGCGACTCAAGGCGGAACTCGATTGGGAACGGCAACGGAAGGCTGATGCGAATCGTCCGAATCTGATTGTGCCGGTGCGTCTCCGAGATGGTGACGGTTGCCGGTGGTGTGGTGCCATTGTGGATTGGAATTATGATCGTAAGTCCGGGAGAGCCGGAACATATGATCATCTGATCCCGGGCGAAGCGGCCACGGTTGACACGTATCTCGTGTGCTGCAAGTCCTGCAATGGCGCTCGCCAAGCTGGGGAGTTCCCACCCGGGGTGACCCAGTTGCTTGACCCACCCGCTGACCCGCATTTCTCGCGGTTCTCGGTGAAGTGGTTGACGGAGAACAAATGGAGGATCAGCCAGGGCCTACCGGTCCCGGATGCGTCCCCCACGTATGTGATCCCGGGCAGACGCGTCGACGGCACCCAGCCGCCGCGCATCGATCGGCCCAGCGGATCAGGACCGACAGATCAGACCGGGCCGGCATCCAGCCGGACCCGGCGGAGTAAGGCGGCAGCCGTAGGCGCCCCTGCCGAACCCTCTGATCGTGGTCCTGAGTCGACGCGCGTCGCGGATGAGTCCGCACCCTCGGCACCCGCTGCGCCGGCCAACTGTCCGGAAGCGCCCGGGGCGGAGTGTGCGCGGACTGCCGTAGGCTCCCCTGCCGCACCGGCTGACGACCAGGCCGGACATGACCTGTCCCCGCCTGGTCTTTGTTCTGCGTCAACCGATCCCGTTCCCGATCTGTCCGGAATCTGTCCGGATCTGGCTGATCCGGACAGATCCGGACAGATCGATGCGGTCCAGGATCTGTCGTCTCTGGTCGGGTCGGGTCGGGTCGGGTCGGTGGTTGTTGATCGTTCGGAAGGTTCGCAGGGGGCTTCTGCTGCTCGGTCGCGTGGTGGTCGTGGTCGGAGGTCTCGTCGTCGTGGTCGAAGTGAGGAGACGTGAGAGTGTGACGGTTCTTGTTGAGGATGACGCCGATCTTGCGCGCAGGCGGTTGGCGGCGAAGTTGCGGGATGTGCGTCGGGATCTGGTGTATCTGGATGCGGCGTGGCCGTTCCTGGTGTCGATGAAGGTGACTGGGACTCAGGCGCGGTGGGCGCAGCACGATCGTCGGCGGTCGGTGTTGTCGGCCGAGCAGCTGGAGGCGATGGGGCATCGTGGTGTGCCCCGCCCGACGCCGGCGTGTGTGTCGGTGCTTGATGTGCTCGCCGAGATCCAGACGGCGGCGGTGCGGATCGCGAACGAGGTGTTGTTCGTGGTGCCGTGGCAGGCGTGCGTGTGGCGGCCTGCGTGGTCGCCTCAGTTCGATGTGCGTCCGTGGTTGCGGATGTCGGCGGCGTTGCTGCCGCAGGCGCATCTGCGCACCGTCGACGAGGATGATCCGTTGGCGCCGTGGTGTGAGCGGATCATCGGTGCGACACCGGACGCCGCGGCTCGGCTGCTCGGTGATGTGCGGTCGGGTCAGGATCTCGCGGGGATCTGCCCGTGGTGTGAGGGGTTGACGGCCCGCGGTGTGGGTGAGCCGACGTTGCGGGTCCATTACCCGGACGAGCTGGACTTCTCACGTCCTCTGGATGCGGTGAGCCTCGTCGCCGATGGCGGTCCGGGCCCGTTGATTGTGTGTCACGGCGCGAATTGCACTCCCCCGTCTCGTGATTGCGGGATGCGATGGCATGGGCATCCGGCGTGGAACACCCGTGAGTGGGAGTGGTTGGCCAAACGATTGAAGTCTCCGGAAGGACGTTGAGGGTGAACATCATTGAGTTCGTGGAGGCGCGGCTGGATGAGGCGGCGAGGTCTGCGGTGGCGGGTGAGCCGTTGGGGTATGACCAGGTGTGCCGGATCGTCGACGTGCTGCGTGCGATGGCGATGCAGGTGGCCGCGTACCTCGACGGGTCCCCGACTGATCAGCCGGTCGCGGCGGGGTTGTTGCCGATGGCGATGATCTGGTCCGAGCATCCCGATTGCACGCCGGCGCTGTGGTTCCCGAAGATGATCGCGAACGGCGGTGCGCCCGGTGTTGTGTAGTCGAATCGAAACGAGATCAATCCGGATCAGATCAGATCGGATGAGATCAGATGAGATTGGATCGAATCAGAACGAGATCAGTTCGGATCGGATTCTTGGGGCCGCGGTCGTGACCTGGCTGTCGCGGGTTATGCACAGGTATCCTGAGCGCGTTGGCTGCTGCGTGCCCGGAGTCTGGCACGTGCTGCTCGTCCTCGCTGGTCGCCGCCGAACGAATCCATCCCTTCCCTGCTTGGTGGTCCGGCTCGGTGTCGGCGGTGGTCGGCATGGATGAGCAGCGAATGGCCGCGTTGCGGTCGGCGATCGAAGCGGTCTGTCGTGAGGATTTGAACCTCGGAGCGAATGACATCATTACTGATTTCATCGTCGTGGCTGGTGTCGTTGACCTGGTGGACAACACCAGTGGTGTGTTCCTGGTGCAGCCGGACACCCCGACGTACACCACTCGTGGGCTGCTGGCGTGTGCGGTCGACATCTGCGCCGCGGGCCCGTACGACCGAGTGGACGGGGACGACTGATGCGCGCGCGGCTGCGTGTGTGCGCAGAGCCGGGATGCGGCCGGGTGCAGGCCGGCGCTCGGTGTCCCGACCATCAGGCGCAACGCAATCGGTGGTTGTCGTCGACGACGCCGACGAAACGATCTCAGGATCGGGATCGTCACCGGCGTGCGGCGGTGGTGGCCAGGCATCGCCGGCGGTTCGGTGACTGGTGTCCGGGGTTCGAGGTGCCGGCGCATGCCTCGTCGGACCTGACCGCTGATCACGTGCACGAGTTGCAGGCCGGCGGTCGGTGGGATGGCCGGTTGCAGGTGCTGTGCCGGGCGTGCAACTCGCGCAAGGGCACGCGGACGACGGCCGCGATGCGCCGCGAGGTCGAACGTTCGTGCGAAGGGGTGGGGGGTGGCCCCGCCGCGGCGCGAAGAGGCCTGGCTCGGGGGAGGGCTCTCGATGGTGCGGAGGGTTCAAGACGTCCGGTGAGAGGCCGGCCGAAGGCTGATGACGAGAGGTCAGGCTGATGGATGTTCGGTTGCTGGGGCTGCGGAACGGGACGAGGTTCCGGTTCCCCGAGTCGGTCTTCCCCGAAGCCACGCTGACTCTGGAGGTGCAGGCTACCGGCGTGCGAGTGGTGATGGAAACCGAAGGCGGAGCGATGATTTCGATATCACCGGCGATGCTCGTCATGTACGAGGGTCGGTTGCAGGTGGTGCGGTGATGGCGAAGTGGGTGCGGTGCCGGCTGCTGCTGACCGCTGGCTCGTCGACTGAGGTGGACGTCGAGTACGTTGCCCGCGACGGCGACGGTGCGGGACTCAAGCCGGGTATCTGGGATGGGATGTTGCACATCCGAGAGGAGACGCGGGTGGCCGGCCGGTATGCCGGCGGCTGGGTGCCGGTTGCTGCGGTCCTCGTTCTGCGTGAGGTTGTCTGATGGCCGGCCACGGTGGTGCGCGGTCGCGGTCGGGGCCGCACCCGAGTATGTACTCGGCGCGGTCGGATGCCCGGGATCTGCGTGCGTTGCGGCTGCCGGTCGGCGGGTACGCCGGCGACTTCCCGCCGTTGTCGGAGCTGCTGCCTGATGCGGTCGAGCGTGAGGGTGTGGTGTGGGCCGGGGTGTGGCGGACTCCGCAAGCAGCGCAGTGGATTCGGGAGTCGTGGCGCTGGCGGTCGATCGCGATGTATGTGCGGTGGATGGTGCGGGCCGAGGACCCCGAGGCGACGGCGGCGACGATCACCGCGGCGCAGCGTCTGGCCGATCAGATCGGGATGACGCCGGCCGGGCTCAAGGAGAACGGCTGGCTGATCGTCGCCGATGATGCCGCGGTGCATGAGGTGACGCAGGAGCGGCAGCGTGCGGTGGGCCGGCGTGCGGCGCGCACGAACGGCGGCGGGAAGCGGATGCGGGCGCTGCCCGATGGATGAATCGTGGATTGTTGATTTCCCGACGCTCGCCGACGTCCAGGACCCATGGGTGCGGGCGCATTGTTGTGTCCCGGACGGGTTCGATCAGGGCGAGCCGTTCGTGATGGCGGACTGGCAGTTCTGGTGCACCGCAAACCATTACCGGGTGCGGTCCTCGGCGCGCTGGCAGCCACGTAAGCCGATGCGCGCGCAGGCCTTCACCTATCGTCGGTCGTTGATCGTGGGTCCGCAGAAGTCGGGCAAGGGGCCGTGGTCGGCGACGGTCGTGGCGACCGAGGCGGTCGGGCCGGCGTTGTTCGCGGGGTGGGCCGAACCTGGTGATGGGTATGCGTGCTCGGACTGGGGGTGTGGGTGTGGGTTCGAGTACGAGTACGAGCCGGGTGACCCGATGGGGATGCCGAATCCGACGCCGCTGATCCAGTTGACCGCCACCAGCGAGGACCAGGTCGACAACGTGTACCGGCCGCTGCGGTCGATGATCAAGATGGGACCGCTGGCCGATCTGATGCTGATCCGTGAGGGGTTCATCCGGTTGCCGGGTGAGGACAACCGGATCGACATCGTGACGGCGTCGGCCTCGTCGCGGCTGGGTAACCCGGTCTCGTTCGTGATCCATGACGAGGACGGGCTGTACACGAAGGAGAACAAGCTGCTCGGTGTCGCGCAGACGCAGCGCCGCGGCGCGGCCGGCATGGACGGGCGGACGATGGCGACAACGAATGCGTGGGACCCGTCGTCAAACTCAGATGCCCAGCGCACGTGGGAATCTCGTGCGAAAGACGTGTTCAAGTTTTTCCGGCAGCCACCGAAGGAATTGTCGTGGGGCAATCGCCGGGACCGGCGCAAGATCTTGCAGCACGTGTACGCCGACTGTCCGTGGGTGACGATCGCGTCGATCGAGGCCGAGGTCAACGACTTGATGGAGACCGACCCGGCGCAGGCCGAACGGTTCTTCGGCAACCGTCTGGTGACCGGTGTCGGGGCGTGGCTGGAGGAAGGGCTGTGGGAGTCGGCGTATGCCCGCACCGGCTGAGATGGTGTGGCTGCCCAATCCGCCTCGCGGCACGCAGATCACGGCGGGGTTTGACGGGTCCGAGTACGAGGACTGGACCGCGCTCAAGTGTGTGACGCGCGGCGGCCGGTTGTTCACGCCGCGGTACGGGCCTGATCGTCGGCCGACGATCTGGGATCCGGCCGAGTGGGGTGGCCAGATCCCGCGGGCCGAGGTCGACGCCGCGGTCGACGAGGTGTTCACCCGGTGGCGGGTGGCGCGCATGTACGCCGATCCGCAGGGCTGGTATTCCGAGATCGGGGCGTGGTCGCGCAAGTATGGCGAGGAGCGGGTCGTGGAGTGGCCGACGAACCGGGACAAGCCGATGTACGAGGCGCTGGTGCGGATGGAGACCGATCTGCGGACGGGCCGGTTGACGCACGACGGGTGTCCGATCACGACTGTGCACATGGGCAATGCGCGCAAGGTGGCGCGGAACTCGCAGCGGTACACGCTCGGCAAGCCGGCCGGGGAGCATCACCGCAAGATCGACACGGCGATCGCGTCGGTGCTGGCGTGGGAGGCCGCCGGTGATGCGTCGAGTGTCGACGGCGGCTGGGATACCGGGCCGAAGGACCGGATCTCGGATGTGATGTACGGATTCAACTAGGACAAGGACAAAGTGGCGATGGTCGATAGCGTGCAGGATCGGTTGCGGATCGGTGTGGCTGAGATCGAGTCGCGCGCTGCGCTGTTCGATCATCGGCAGGGCTACTTCGACGGGGATCAGCGGTTGCCGTACGCGCCGCCGGGGGTGTCGGTCGAATATCTGGAGCTGCGGCGGCAGGCGCTGGCGAACTGGATTCGGCCGGCGCTCAATGCTCCGGTGCAGCGGATGGATGCCGAGTCGCTCAGTTTCGCCGACACCGGCAAGACCGATCCGGATGTGTGGCAACACGTCTGGGTGACCAACGACCTGGAGACCCGTCAGCGGATCGTGTACGAGTCGATGATGACGCACGGACGGGGCGTGTTGTCGGTGTCGAAGGCCGGCGCTGGTGCGAAGGTGTCGGTGGAGTCGGCGCGCCGGGTGTATCTGCATCCCTCGCCGGAGGACCCGTTCACGCCGGCGTTCGCGGTGAAGATGTGGACCGAGACCGCCCGGCCTGCCTCGGCGCTGTGGGTGCCATCGGCCGTGGATGTGACCGGTGCGAAGACGATCGCGGTGCTGTACACCGACACCACGTGTCATCGGTTCGAGCGGGCCGGGCATGCCGGGCCCGGTGCGTGGGAGTTGGTGCGTGAAACCGACCATGGTCTCGGCGATATTCCGTTCGTGCAGTTCGGTCACCAGGTCGACGCCGACAACGTCCCTCGCTCGCCGGTCGACGACCTGGAGGCGTTGCAGGATGCGATCAACACGATCCGCTTCAACACGTTGCTGGCGATGCAGTTCTCTGCGTACCGGCAGCGGGTGGTGGTCGGGTATGACCCGGTGATGCGGGACGCGGCGGGTGAGGTCGTGTACGTGCGGGATGAGGGCGGTGAGGTGGTGATCGGTCCGGATGGGCAGCCGGTGCCGCAGTTGCGGCAGGCCGGGCGTGCCTCGGTGGATCGGATGCTGGTGTTCCCCGGCGCGGACACGAAGGTGTTCGACCTCGCGGAGTCGAATCTGGACCGGTACATCTCGGTGTACAAGGCGTTCCTGACTGATCTGTTCAGCAAGGCTCAGGTACCGCCGCAGTACGCGCTGGATCGGATGGCGAACTTGTCCGGGGATGCGCTCTCGGGTGCCGAGTCGACGCTGACCTCGCTGGTGGCCGAGCTCAAGCGTGAGGTGGTCTCGGGGATGCGGAAGGTGCTGCGTCTGACCGACGTCGCGCGCGGCCAGGAGCCGAGGAACCGGACGATCGATTGGGCTGACACCGAGCCGCGGTCGTTCGCGCAGACCGTCGACGGCGTCGTGAAGCTCGTGTCGGCCGGGTTCCCACGTAAGGCTGCGTTCGACATGCTGCCCGGTGCGACGCCGGCCAAGCTCGAAAACTGGATGCAGATGCAGCAGGACGAGGCTGCGGACGCGTTCGGTGCGCGGATGCTCGAGCAGTTCACCACCGACCTTTCCGGTGACGATGTATCGGGCGGGATCGGCCGCGCCGGTAGATGATTCCGGAGCAGGCACGCCAGTTCTACACCGAACAGCGTGCCTTGCAGGCTCGTGCGTTGCGGGTGCTGGCGGCGATCTGGGGCGATCGGGCCCCGGACGATTTCGATGCGTGGTTCGCGGCGAACGTCGACGACATGGTCGCCACGCTCACCGCGGCGCAGACTGAGGCAGCCGGTCAGGGCCTGGACTACGTCGGGGCGGTGCTCGACGAGCAGGGTGGCGACATCTCCCCCGACGTCGACGTCGACCCGTCGCCGTTGGTCGGGGTGGCCGGTGATGGCCGGGCATTGGATTCGTTGTTGTACGGGTCGGTGATCTCGGCGCGGCGGGCGATCGCGCGGGCGCCGGAAGTGAACCTGGCGTCGATCCGCGACGGCTGGGTGAATGCGGGTTTGGCGGCGTTGACGACGCGAGCTCAGACCGTGATCGCCGATACCTCGCGGGTTGCGACGGGGTTGGGGATCATCTCGCGGCCTGGTGTCGGGTATACGCGGATGCTGGTCGGGTCGTCGTGCTCGCGGTGCGCGATCCTCGCCGGCCGCGTGTACGGGTCCAGGGACGCCTTCGACAGGCATCCGAGGTGCGACTGCAGGCATATCGCCGCTCGGGCGTCGGATCTGGAGGACCGCACGGTCGATGCCCGATCGTATTTCGAGTCGCTGAGCCAGTCCGAGCAGGACCGGGAGTTCACGGCCGCCGGCGCGCAGGCGATCCGGGACGGCGCGGACCCGGCGCAGGTGGTGAACGCCCGGCGCGGTGCGGGCCTGAGTTTCGCCTCCGGCCGGTTGACGAACGACGAGCTGGCGGCGATCCGGCGTGGTCGGCCGCGCGCGCAGGTGTTGCCGACGACGACGGAGGCCACCACCAAGAGGGGGTGGGCGGGCAAACGCATGCGGATGGAGGGAACACCGATGCCTCGGCTGATGCCGGAGGCGATCTATCAGGCAGCTCGCACTCGTGAGGATGCGGTCGAGCTGCTCGGCAAGTACGGCTACACGGCACTTCCTCCCGAGCTGAAACGGAAGACACCACGCCGGAGAGGTGATGGTTCCGGCGATGATTATGTGGATCTTGACGCGGCGGCCGAAAAAGGTGGCAGGCGGCGCCGGTCGAAAGCGTCCGGCACGGGACCACCACGCAAGCCACCTGCTGGTCGCGCTACGACAGGCGGCGGCGACTTCGAGCGGGACCGCGCCGCGTACCGTTCGACGCCGATCGACAAGCGTGATCTTGACCCGCGGTTCGCCGACGACTTGGGCACGGTTCTCGACGAGTACAAAGCGGGCCACGAACGGTACGGGGTGGCATCTCGGCGCCTGGCGCGTGACTTGTCAGGGCGTGTGAGGTCAAGAGGCCGACGCGGCGACGGCGAGTTCATCGTCGACTTCCACGAGGTCGAGCCGGGTGCTGACCAGATTGTGATGCGGGGGACGATCTCGCGGGTCGTGGATGGCCGCCGAGAGAAGGCCGGACCGATCGAGAGGATCTTCAGTCGGGATGACGACGGGCGCCTGGTCGTGGACAACGCCGGCATGTACCTCAACGAGGAGTCAGACGACCACGAGGGCCGCGGGTTTGCCACCGCTTTCGCCCCTCGGCTGGAGCGGTACTACCAGCGGTCGGGCGTAGATCGGATTGAAGTGTTCGCGGCGGCTGAGAACGGCGGGTACACGTGGGCTCGCCAGGATTTCAGGTGGGACAAGAACAAACTGGATAAATCGATCGACAACATCGTTGGCCGCCTGCACTATGTGCGATTCCAAGCGACCACACGTGAGGACCGTGAGGCGATTGACGCGATGCTGGAACGTCTGACAGACGGGGGAGCTGTCCGCCCGATCGACGAGCTGCCAACGCCACGTGAGATCGCCGGGTTACGCACTCAGGGAACACCGGACCTTGGTGCACAGGTTATGCTCGGATCCAATTGGTATGGCGTCAAGAAGCTGTCGGGAGGTGCGTCGCGGTGAGCGAACTGGATCCACGTATGGAGGACCTGATGCGCCGACAGGAACTGGAGGCGCAAGAGTTGTCTCGGCAGTTCTACTCGGAGTACCCGCACCTGGATCCCGTTCAATTGCAGGAGTATGAGCACGGCGGCGATATGCCGTTGCCGACCTACGATGAACTGCAATTGGAAGACGACTTCTTCGCCGCGGCACGTGAGCGGTGGTCGCGCGAAAAGGGCGAGCTACGGGCCAAGATCAAAGGCTGAGAGGGCCGCTTCGTCCGCTTGAGGGCGGATGACACAGGTATAAATCGCGCTGCCGGCATGAAAACTGGCATATTTCAACACCCTATTTCGCGGTGCGGGTGCGGGAGTGGCCGGGTTGGTAGGTGGCGTGCCAAGTGTCGATGGTGGCCGGTTTCCAGCCGTAGGTGAGGCCGCGGCCGCCGGTGCCGTCGTGTTCGCCGATTTGGGCGTCGGGTAGGGGGAATCCGTTGTCTTGTCCTGCGATTCGGCGGGCGACCATGGATTTGATGCTGCCGTAGGGGATGTTGTGTCGTTCGGCGATCTGGCGGACGGAGAGGTATTTGTGCACGTCGTAGAGGGTAGCATCCCACGGGTTGCGTAAGAATCCGTAGGGATGCTACATTGGTGTCACAACCAAGGCACCACCTACGAAAGGCCAAGACAATGAGGAACTTCCGCGAGATCGCCACCGGCAGCCGGGTCATCAACATCCGGATCAAGGAACAGACCCGGGAGTTGGTGAAGGGGACGCTGGTCGCCGACGCCGGCGAATGCGCG
>NZ_JAGQTN010000194.1 GCF_020438995.1 Gordonia sp. (in: high G+C Gram-positive bacteria) | reverse complement strand
GCGGTGCGTCCGGTGCCGCTGGAGTTCACCTATGCGGTGACTCCTGTCCACGAGACTATCGAAGATCTCATTTCCCGGGGCCGGGCGCCGGTGTACGTCGTCCATTTCACCCAGGCGCAGGCAGTGGAGCGGGCGCAGGCACTGCTGTCGGCCAAGATCTGCGACAAGGCCGAGAAGGCGGCGATCGCCGAGGCCATCGGTGATTTCCGGTTCCATACGGGTTTCGGCGCCACCCTGTCGAAGCTGCTGCGGGCCGGTATCGGCGTGCACCATGCGGGCATGCTGCCGCGCTATCGCCGGCTGGTGGAACGGCTGGCCCAGCAGGGCCTGCTGAAGGTGGTCGCCGGCACCGACACGCTCGGCGTCGGAATCAACGTCCCCATCCGGACCGTGCTGCTGGCCGCGCTCAGCAAGTACGACGGCACGCGGGTGCGGCGGCTGCGGGCCCGCGAGTTCCATCAGATCGCCGGCCGCGCCGGGCGCGCTGGTTTCGACACGGTCGGCTATGTGGTGGCCCAGGCCCCCGACCACGACATCGAAAACATCCGAGCGGTTGCCAAGGCCGGCGACGATCCCAAGAAGCTGCGCAAGGTGGTGCGCAAGAAGCCGCCGGAGGGTTTCGTCTCCTGGGGTGAGAAGACATTCCTCACGCTGGTCGATGCCCCGGACGAGCCGCTGCGCTCACACTTCCGGATGACGACGGCGATGCTGATGGAGGTGCTGAGCCGTCCCGGTGACTGCTTCGCCGCGCTCCGGCATCTGCTGGAGGAGAACCACGAGCCGCGGCCCCGCCAGCGCAAGCTCATCCTGCACACCATCGCCCTGTATCGCGGTCTACGCGACGCCGGGATCGTGGTTCAGCTCGACGAACCCGATGCCGACGGCAAGAACGTCGCCCTCAGCGTCGACGTGCCCGAGAACTTCGCCCTCACCAATCCGCTGTCGGCGTTCGCGCTGGCCGCGTTCGAGCTTCTCGATCCCGATTCGTCGACCTACACCCTGGATGTGGTGTCGATCCTGGAATCCACCCTCGACGATCCGCGTCCGTTACTGCTCGCCCAACGCAAGGCGGCTCGCGATGTGGCGATCGCCGGGATGAAGGCTGACGGCGTCGAGTACGAGGAGCGGATGGCGCGGCTGGAGGAGATCTCGTGGCCGACGCCGCTGGCCGAGGAGATCGCATTCGCCTACGGCGTGTACCGGCAGGGGCACCCGTGGATCGCGTCCTATCAGCCCTCCCCCAAGTCCGTGCTACGGGAAATGCGTGAGCGGGCAATGACTTTCACCGAACTCATCTCCGCGTACGGGTTGGCGCGCAGCGAGGGCGTGGTACTGCGATACCTGTCGGACTGCTACCGGGTGCTGCGTACGGGGCTGCCCAACTCGGTGATGACCGACGAGATCGTCGCGCTCACCGAGGAGGTCGGCGCCATGGTGCGCGACGTCGACTCCAGCTTGGTCGACGAGTGGGAAGCGCTCACATCCCACTCGGGTGAGTGACCCTGCGGATGGTTGATCAACTTGTTGCAGAAGATGATTCGCCGTCTCGACGGGCTGCCCCGCCAGCAATCACCAGATCGGCGATGATCCCGGCGAGCCTGCGGTAGGCGACATCACGGCCGGCCGATGAGCGGCAGACGAGTCCGATCCGCCTTCCCGGACGCGGCCTGGTGAACTCAACGGTGGCCAGCCGTCCCGATGCGGTCTCCGAGGCGACGGACGTGCGAGGGATGAGCGTCACGCCCAGTCCACCCGCGACACAGTGCACCGCGGTGGCCAGCGAAGCCGCGCGGGTGCGGCTTTCCTCGGCGTCGACGCCGGCCAGACGACACACCTCCAGCGCCTGATCGCGCAGGCAGTGCCCCTCGTCGAGAAGCAGTAGCGGCAGGTCTGCGAGAATCCGCGGGCTGACGCGGCTGCGCCCACTCATCGGGTGATCCGCAGGCAGGGCGAGAACGAAATCCTCTGCATACATGGGGATCTCGGTCAGCCCCGGCTGATCCTCGGGCAACGCCAGCACTGCGACGTCGAGCGTTCCGTCACGCAACGCGGCCACCAACCGTGCGGTCTGGTCCTCGACGAGCTGCGGCCGTAGCTCGGGGAGTTCGGTCGCCAGGCCGGTCAGGACCGTCGGCAGGATGTAGGGCGCAACCGTGGGAATGACCCCCAGACGGACGACGCCGGTCAGCGGGTCGTGGTTACGGTCGGCCGCGGCCACGAACTCGTCGACGGCGTCCAGTGCCGCGATCGCCTTGGGCAGCAGCGCCTCCCCTTCCGGCGTGACCAGCACTCGGCGAGTGGTTCGTTCGATAAGACGGCATCCCAGGCCCGATTCCAGCACCGACAGGGACTGCGACAACGTGGGTTGTGTCACACCCAACTCGGTTGCGGCGGCACCGAAATGGCGATGTCGGGCCAGCGCCACGAACGTACGCAGGCCATTGACGGAAGGCTGATAAGTCCTATCGGTCATACCTATCAATCTAAGCTAACTCATCAACTTTCACTTTCACCAGGACTGCGGCAGAATATATTTCGTACTTGTGAAATAACAAATCGGCCCCGGATACCGCAACGGCCGTACCAATCCGAGTAGGAGTGAATGACAATGGCTCTGCTGACCATCGGCGATCAGTTCCCCGCGTACAACCTCACCGCAGTGATCGGTGGTGACCTGAGCAAGGTGGACGCACAGCAGCCCGACGACTACTTCACCCAGATCACCTCGGACGACTTCGACGGCAAGTGGCGGATCATCTTCTTCTGGCCCAAGGACTTCACCTTCGTGTGCCCCACCGAGATCGCCGCATTCGGCAAGCTCAACGACGAGTTCGAAGACCGCGACGCCCAGGTGCTCGGCGCCTCCGTCGACAACGAGTTCGTCCACTTCCAGTGGCGCGCCCAGCACGAGGACCTCAAGACCCTCCCCTTCCCGATGCTCAGCGACCTCAAGCGCGAACTCGCCGAGGCCACCGGTGTCCTCAATGCCGACGGTGTGGCCGACCGCGCCACCTTCATCGTCGACCCCAACAACGAGATCCAGTTCGTCTCGGTCACCGCCGGTTCGGTGGGCCGCAACGTCGACGAGGTGCTGCGTGTGCTCGACGCCCTGCAGTCCGACGAACTGTGCGCCTGCAACTGGAAGAAGGGCGATCCCACCATCAACGCCGGCGAACTCCTCACCGCCGGCGTCTGATCCACCGATCTCCCCACTCTCCCAGAGCGACCGAAAGGCAAGGGCGCCCAACATGAGCATCGACAATCTGAAGGCAGCACTCCCCGAGTACGCCAAGGACCTCAAGCTGAACCTCGGGTCCCTGGCCCGGTCGACCGAACTCAACGAACAGCAGCTGTGGGGCACCTTCCTCGCCGCCGCGGCCGCCACCAAATCGGCCACCGTTCTGCGTGAGATCTCCGAAGAAGCCGGCGACACCCTGTCGGCTGAGGCGTTCAACGCCGCACTCGGCGCCGCCTCGATCATGGGCATGAACAACGTCGCCTACCGGGCCAAAAGCTTCCTCGGCGACGACTACGCCCAGGTCCGGATGGGTCTGCGGATGAACATCATCGGCAACCCGGGCGTCGACAAGGTCGACTTCGAGCTGTGGAGCCTGGCCGTGTCCACCATCAACGGCTGCCACGACTGCACCGCCGCCCACGCCGACGTCGTCCGCAAGGCCGGCCTCACCAAAGAGCAGGTATGGGAGGCCGTCAAGGTCGCCTCGACCGTCGCGGGCGTCGCCCAGGCCATCACGGCGAGCGAAGTCCTCGCCTGAGACAGTTCCCAGCACAGACCGGGTACCGCACACGCGGTGCCCGGTCTGTCGCATTTCCCGGACAGAACCGCACAGCGCGAATAGCTGTGCAGCGCAACGTCAACGCGCGTAAGTTCACCACGGAAACCCACTCGAACCAGCACTGAGGACGACTATGCTGGTCAGCACGATGCCGCCGAAGCGCACTTCGCCGCCCTATGCGAGCATTTCCGTTCCCACCTCGGCTGACTACCGCTAGGTCTTGTCGCGGGCGACGGTGAAACCATCGATCAACTGATCCAGAACGCGCGTCACCTCGGCGGTCGCCTTCTCCCGGTCGTCGGCGGCTGCGACATAGAGGGCGGCCTCGTCGAGGGCGCCGATCGCGACGTGCGCCATCGGCCGAGTGGGTTGGTCGGCGATCTGGCCGACGGATATCGCCGCCTGTAGCAGTCCCTCCACCAGGGCGAATCCGAACTCTTCGCCCCGGGCACGCCATTGCGCCCATCCAAGGACCGCCGGCGCGTCGACCAAGGTGATCCGGTGGATCTCGGGTGCGGTGATCAACTGGAGGAATCGCTGCGCGCCGGAGCGCAGCGCGGCAACCGGGTCCCGCATCGCGAGTTCACCGACCGCGGATGCGATGTCCGCGGTGACATCTCGTTCGACGTCGTCGTAGACCGCGGCGAACAACCCGCGCTTGCCGTCGAACTGGTGATAGAGAGCACCGCGGGTCACACCCGCACGTTCGACGATGGCCTGCGTTCCCACCGCTGCGAAACCGAGTTCACCGAAGAGTTCCCTGCCCGCGGCGACGAGGGCGGCACGGGTCGCGGCCGTCCGTTCCGCCTGAGTTCGACGATTGACATTCATACAGCCTGTACGTAACTTTCATACCAAGTGTTTGTAAGTAACGCCGATCAGCGTAACCGGAGGACAGTCATGCCGACACTCGCACTCCCATCCGCAACCATCGACTACCACGTCGTGGGGCCCACGAACTCCGCACATCCACCAATCGTCTTCGTCCACGGCGTTCTCGTGGACCACCGACTCTGGGCCGCGGTCGCCGACCGGCTGGCCGGCAATGGTTACCGCTGCTACCTGCCCACTCTGCCGCTGGGGTCGCACCGCATCGCGTGGACACGTCCGGACGGTGGCGACGCCGACCGCAGTCCCCGGGGCGCGGCCACCCTGCTCCGCGAGTTCGTCGCCACGCTCGGCCTCGCAGACGCGACACTGGTGTGTAACGACACCGGCGGCGCGATCACCCAGTACGCACTCGACGCCGATCCCGAGTTCGTCGCGCGCATCGTCTTCACCAACTGCGACGCCTTCGACCTGTTTCCGCCGCAACCGTTCAAGCTGCTGTTCACTCTCCTGCAGCGTAAGCCGGTACTGCGCGCCGCCGGCCAACTGATGCGAGTGAAGCCGATTCGGCATTCCCCGCTCGGTGTGGGTCTGCTCGCCAACGACATCGACGCCGATTTCTCCGATTCGGTCTTCGATCCGATCCGCGAGAGCGCACGCATCCGCGACGATCTGACCACGTTCTTGCGCCACATCGATCCCGCGGACCTGGCCACCGTCACGCCACGAATGCACCGGGTGACCAGGCCGGTCACGATGGTGTGGGGTGCCGACGACCGCTGCTTCACCCCGTCTCATGGCCGCACATTCGCCGAGGTATTCCCCGACGCCCATTTCATAGAAGTCCCCCGCGCACGCACGTTCGTCGCTCTCGACCAGCCCGGCCAAGTAGCCGATGAGGTCGTGGCCATCAGCCATCGATCGGATCCTGCTGACACCACCCCCAAGTCGCTCCTTCGGTCGCAGCTCTCGGGTGAGAGCCTGGTTGAACAACTCATGACCGAACGCCGCGAGGCGGCGGCCACGGACGACACGCCGTGATCGTTCTCGACGCGTCGGCCGTCAGTCGTCACCTGACGGGCCGATCAGTGCCAGCACGGCAGTTCCATCAGGCCGGTCGTTGACAGTGGTTTGAGTCCGTCATCGAGTTTGCGGAGTCGCCCGTACAACTCCCGCATCGATTGCCTGTCGGGAAGATACTGGCGACCCGCGGCCTTCTCCAAGACGGTGAGCGTGCTGATCAGATCTATGCGCCCCCGCTCAGCAGCAGCAAAGCGCTCATCCTTGTCCGCCTTGCGGAGGATCTCGGTCTCAACGTACTCCGGCACACACAGCTGTCCGAGTGTGCCGAACAGCAGCCACTCCTTGTTGACGGAGAAGAAGTTGAGTCCTGGTCCTGCATCCATGATGGGCCGGTGGCTCACGGCAACGAGTCACCATCCTCCAAGTCACTGAGATCGATCTCAACGTCCGGTAGGTCGTCTGCGCTCATATCAACCGGTTGACGTATGGCAGGCACGATTCCAGCCTCCCGGAGTTCGTTGAGAACCACGTCCACATCAACCTCACGCAAAGTCGCGATCACCTGCGCCGACACCACCCCTGCCGCGTAGCCATTGACGGCACGTGCGACGAGCGACTGAGGTGAGCGGAGTCGGTTGGAGTTGTCGCACAGTGATTCGTAGTAGTCGCTCCAGCCGTACAGAGTCGCGAGGTGGCCCGTAGTGATCGGCTTCCACTCCTTCACGGTCGAACCACTGACGTAACCGGCGTCGCGCATCGCGATGGCCGCGATCGCCGGAGACACCAAGAACCGTTGCACCACCGCCGCCAGATCCGTCATGCCGGCGCCATCGCGCTGCCCGAGGAACTCGGTCACGCCCTCAACGGGGACCAGCAGGTGACGGGCAAAAGCATCGGCCCTGATCTCCTCCGGCGAGCGCTTGGCGAACTCGACCCCATGATCACAGTCGCCGAATACCAAGTGGCCCAACTCGTGCGCGAGAGTACTACGTTGCCGCATCGGGGTCCGACTCCGTGCGACCCCGATGAACGTCGCGTCGCGCACTGGATCACGCATCGTCAGCCCATGCTCGCCGTAATCCGCATCAAGAACAGCAACCTCGTACCCGGTGGTCTGCTCGATCAACGCAACAAGGTCACCCAGCGGTTGCAGACCCAATCGATGCATGCGTCGGAACTCACCGGCCGCAACCCTCGCCTGCTGCTCAGAACCCGTCATCGCACCGCGGGGATACCTTGATCATCGAGATACGCGTCGAGCTCCAGGAAGTGAAGCAGACGCTGACGCATCGTTGCCATGCTCGCTCCGTCCGAGGCCCGTGCCGCGCACAGCACACGATCGGCTACTGTATTGCCCGTGAGCTGAGGGACGGTGCAGCCGACGGCATCGGCGATCTCGATGATCTCGGTCATCTTCGCCGGACGGTCACCGCTCAGGATCCGATTCAGCGTCGACTGCGAGATCCCGGTGCGGTCAGCCAATGCACGCTGGGAGAGTCCCGCAGCAGTCCGTGCACTCTCGATCGCCGCACTGACCTCAATCGCCATCACAAATCACCTCCTGAATCAGTTTCTCTAACCTGATTCAGGGTAGCGCCGGACTACGACACGAGGCAATCCCTCAGAACGTGAGAGCCGCTTCGAGGCGGTCGGCGAGTTCGGTGACCTCGGCGGTGGTCATGACGAATGACGGCGAGATCTGCAAGGCGCCCTGGCCGGCGACGCGGCCGCTGACCCCCTGGGCGCGCATCCGGCCGAGCATCGCCGGCCCCTCGGCGGGGTCGGCGAGCTGGATCGCGGTGACCGCACCCAGGCCGGTGCGCACCTCGGAGACGGTGTCGAGGTCGGCCAGTGGTGACAGTGCGGTGGCCAGGTCGCCTTCCAGGCGCAGCGCCTCGTCGAGCAGGTTCTCGCGTTCGGTGATGTCCAGGACCGCCATCGATGCCGCCGCGGCACCGGCGTGACCGCCGTAGGTGTAGCCGTGGCGCCACCACACGCCGCCGGAGAAGAACGGTTCGGCGACCTTCGGTGCGATGAACACCGCACCCATCGGCACATATCCGGAGGTCAAGCCCTTGGCAGTGGTCATCATGTCCGGTTCGAGGTTCAGTCGCGACGAGGCGAACCAGGATCCGCCGATGCGGCCGAATCCGGTGACCACTTCGTCGGCGACGAACAGGACGTCGTTGTCGCGGCAGATCTGGCGCACCTCGTCGAGGTAGCCGTCCGGCGGCAGGTAGATGCCGCCGGCCCCGATGATCGGTTCGCAGAAGAACGCGGCGATCCGGTCGGCGCCGAGTCGTTCGATAAGGCCGAGCAGGCTTTTCGCGTTGTCCCAGTCGACGGTTTCAGCGTCGGGCATGAGTTCGCCGTAGCCCTCGCGGTTGAGCGGGATGCCTGCCAATGCGGTGCCCGCCACGTGCATGCCGTGGTAGGCCTTGGTGCGTCCGACGATGATGTTCTTCTCGGGTTTGCCCATCTCGTGCCAATAGCGGCGGGCCAGTTTGGCGGCCGAGTCGACCGAGTCGCTGCCGCCGGAGGTGAAGAACACCTTGCTGCCGGGCACCGGCGCGATATCGCCGAGCCGGTCGGCGAGTTCGACGGTGATGTCGGCGGTCGTGTCGCCGAAACCCGAGTAGTGCGCCACCTTGGTCAGCTGGTCGGCGACGGCCTGTGCCACCTCGGTGCGGCCGTGCCCGACGTTGGTGAACCACAGACCCGCCGTCGCATCGAGGTACTCGTTGCCGTTGGTATCCCAGATCCGGGTGCCCTCACCCCGGGCAACCACGAACCGTCCGTTCGCGACGACGGAACCCATGTCGGCAAAGCCATGCCACAGCGAATCAACCATGGCAGACATCATGCCCGGTGCGTGATCGCGCTGCGATCTGGGTCCCCCCACTATCCTGAACACATCATGTCGGCACCCTCGAATCCCTCATCCGGTCCCGCACCGTCGATCTCACCCGCAGATGCACCGGACGCCACCCTCACCGTCACCGCGCTCCGGCAGCAGTTGCCGGAGCTGACGATCGCCGATGAGTTCCGGTTCCGCCGACGGCTCGACAAGCTCGGACGCGCCCCGAAAACCCAAGCGCTCGAATCGATCGCGGCAGACATCACCGGTGCCAAGGGCCGCGTCGAGACCCGCCGCGCACGCATGCCACGACTCGACTATCCGGCGGAGCTACCTGTCAGCGCGGCACGTGAGGAGATCGCCGCCGCCCTCCAAGCACACCAGGTGATTGTGGTGGCAGGCGAAACAGGTTCGGGCAAGACCACACAGTTGCCCAAGATCTGTCTGGAGGCCGGCCGCGGGATTCGCGGCACCATCGGGCACACCCAGCCCCGGCGCATCGCCGCCAGTTCCGTGGCCAAACGTATCGCCGACGAGACCGGTACCCAGATCGGCGACGCCGTCGGCTATTCGGTGCGCTTCACCGACCGTTCGGGCGCAAACACCCTGGTCAAGGTGATGACCGACGGCATCCTGCTGCGCGAGATCTCCACCGACCCGATGCTGCGTGCCTACGACACCCTCATCATCGACGAGGCGCACGAGCGCAGCCTCAATATCGACTTCATCCTCGGCTATCTCAAGCAATTGCTGCCGCGCCGCCGGGATCTGAAGGTGATCATCACCTCGGCGACCATCGAACCCGGCCGGTTCGCACAGCATTTCGCGGTTCCCGGCAATCCCGACGTACCCATCATCGAAGTATCCGGACGCACGTACCCGGTCGAGGTCTGGTATCGGCCACTCACTTCGCGTGATGCACCCGACTCCGAACACGATCACGCCGACCTCGACCAGATCCAGGGCATCGACGCCGCGATCACCGAACTGTGGGCCCACGAGCGCGGCGACATCCTCGTTTTCCTGCCCACCGAACGCGACATCCGCGACACCGCAGAGGCACTCAAACGGCGGGCTGCCGGCGGGGCCGAGATCGTGCCGCTGTTCGCGCGCCTGTCGATAGCCGACCAGCAGAAGGTGTTCTCCCCCTCCGACGGCCGGCGGATCGTGCTGGCCACCAACGTCGCCGAAACCTCGCTGACCGTGCCCGGCATCAGGTACGTCATCGACGTCGGTACCGCCCGCATCTCGCGCTATTCGACCCGCACCAAGGTGAATCGTCTTCCCGTCGAACCGGTTTCGCAGGCCAGTGCGCGACAACGCGCCGGCCGGTGTGGCCGTGTGGCGCCCGGTGTCTGCATTCGTCTCTACAGCGAGGAGGATTTCGATTCCCGCGACGGGTTCACCGACCCGGAGATCCTGCGCACCAACCTTGCCGCGGTGATCTTGCAGATGGCCTCGCTACGTCTCGGCGACGTCGCCGAGTTCCCCTTCGTGCAGGCCCCCGATCCGCGGGCGATCCGTGATGGCCTGGGCACGTTGCTCGAGTTGGGGGCGATCAGCGAAACGTCCATCGAGACAGCGAAGGACTCCGACGATCGGCGGCCGCGATCGCGTGGACCGCAACTCACCGACGTGGGCCGCACGATGGCGCGACTGCCCGTCGACCCCCGCCTGGCCCGGATGCTGGTGGAGGCCCGCACCCTCGGCTGCCTCGACCATGTTCTTGTGATCGCCGCGGCGCTGTCGGTTCCCGATGTACGTGAGCGTCCCGTCGACGCGCGCGAGGCCGCAGACACCGCGCACCGGCGGTTCGTCGCCGACAAGTCGGAGTTCCTCGGCCATCTCATGCTCTGGAAGTACCTCAACGAGCAACGAAAGGAACTGTCGGGCAACCAGTTCCGCCGCATGTGCGAACGCGAGTTCCTGCACTTCCTGCGTATCCGCGAATGGCGTGACCTCCATGCCCAACTCACCCGCATCGTGCGCGACCTGGACTGGCAGATACCCGAGGTCGAGGTCGATCCCGACGCCGTGCACCGGTCGGTACTGTCGGGTCTGCTCGGCAACATCGCCGCCCGCAACGGCGACACCCGCGAGTATTCGGGCGCCCGCGGCACGACGCTGGCGATCTTTCCCGGGTCGGCACTGGCCAAGAAGCCGCCGGCGTTCCTCATGGCGGCCGAAATCCTGGAAACCTCAAGACTTTTCGCGCATACAGTCGCGGCGGTCGATCCACTGTGGGCCGAGCGCCTGGCCGGGGATCTGGTCAAACGCACCTATAGCGAGCCCCACTGGTCGCAGCGCCGGGGTGCGGCGATGGCCTACGAGAAGGTGACGCTGTATGGAGTGACGCTGGTGGCCCGCCGCCGCGTCGACTACGGCACCATCGACCCGGTCGTCTCGCGGGAACTGTTCATCCGCCACGCACTCGTCGACGGCGAATGGACCAACACGCACGAGTTCTTCCAGAAGAACCGCGACCTGCTCGACGCCGTCGATGACATCGAGCAACGCATTCGGCGCCGCGACATCTCGATCACCGAGGATCAGCTGTTCGACTTCTACGACACCAGGGTCGGCGCCGACTGTGTATCCACCCGGCATTTCGACACCTGGTGGAAGAAGACCCGCCGCACCGAACCTGCACTGCTCGACCTTGACCCGACCCAGTTCGCCACCACAGTTCCCAACGCCGACAAGGATTTTCCACCAGCATGGCGGCAGGGTGAGGCGACGCTGGAACTGCGGTACCGGTTCGACCCGACGGCCGACGACGACGGTGTGACCGTGGTGATCCCCGAACCGCTCCTGGCCCACGTGCGACCCGCCGGCTTCGACTGGCTCGTGCCTGGCCTGCGCAGCGATGTGGCCACCGAGCTGATCAAGACCCTTCCCAAGCAGGTACGCAAGACCATGGCACCGGCGAGCAGGTTCGCTGACCTCGCCCTCTCACGCCTGAAGCCACGTTCGGAACCGCTCGTAGCAGGTTTGGCGCGGGAACTGTCGGTGATCACCGGATCGTCGATCGCCGCCTCCGACTTCACACCGGCTGCACTGCCCAAACACCTGGTCATGAACTTCAGCGTGGTCGACGGATCCGGGCAAGAAGTGGCCTCCGGGCGATCACTGCCGGAACTCCGCAAGAAGGTAACGCCGGGCTCCGGCTCCCGCACGGAGAAGGCACCCACCTTCACCGACTGGACAGCCGACGGAATCGGCACGCTGTCCGACTCGATCACCACGACCATCGCCGGCCAGAGAGTCACCCGCTACCCTGCCCTACTCACCGTCCCGGCGGGTTCTCGCTTCGCCGTTCAGGTCACCGCCGCCACCTCTGCCGCCGAACGTGACCGACACCTGCCGGTGGCGGTGGCGGCGATGCTCGACCACAGGATTCCGGCACTCACACCGAAGATCACAGCGGGCCTCGATCCGCTGGGCAAGTTGAGTCTGAGCCAGAGCCCCTACCGCGATCGCGACCGGATGGTCGCCGACTGCACCTTCCGCGCGATCCGTGACGCCGTTGCCG
>NZ_JAGQTN010000193.1 GCF_020438995.1 Gordonia sp. (in: high G+C Gram-positive bacteria) | reverse complement strand
ACCTGGCATCGCTCCGTTCAACGGCCACCCGCACCGAGGGCGGCTGGCTGCTCAACGGCCAGAAGACGTGGAGTTCGCGGTCGAGCTTCGCAGACTGGGCGTTCGGACTATTCCGCTCCGACAGGGACGCCCAGCGACACAAGGGCATCACCTACTTCATGTTCGATCTGCGCAGTCCCGGCGTCACCGTGCGCCCGATCGCCCAGCTCGACGGCGAGCCCGGTTTCGCGGAGTTGTTCCTGGAGAACGTGTTCGTGCCCGACGATCCGGCGAACCCGGCCGAGTCCGGGGTGATCGGTGAGGTCAACAACGGCTGGCGCGTCGCGATGAGCACCGCCGCCAACGAACGTGGCCTGTCACTGCGGGCCCCGGGCCGCTTCCTGGCTACCACCGACCGGTTGGTGGATCTGTGGAAACGTAACCGCACCGAGGTTCCGGCCGCGGCCGATGTCGATCGTCGCGTCGCCGACGCCTGGATCGGCTCCCGCGCCTACGAACTGTCGACCTATCAGACCGTCAGCAGGCTCGCCGCGGGCGGACAACTCGGCATGGAATCGTCGATCAACAAGGTGTTCTGGTCGCAGTGGGACATCGCCGCCCAGGAGACCGCACTCGACCTGCAGGGCACCGACGCCGAGATCGCCGACGAATGGACCGACGGTTACTTGTTCTCGCTGTCTGGGCCGATCTACGCCGGTACCAATGAGATTCAGCGCAATGTGATCGCCGAACGACTCCTCGGCCTGCCCCGCGGCGACCGGTAAAGGACCATCCCCATGGATTTTCTGCTCTCCGACATTCATTCGGATCTGGCCTCGACCGTCGACGCCATCCTCACCAAGGCCGACATGCCCACGGTCATCCGCGCCTACGCGGCCGGTGATCCGGCATCGGCCACCCCGGTGCTGAGTCAGCTTGCCGAGGCAGGCATCTGCGGTCTCGTCATCGACGAGGAACACGGCGGATCGGGGGCCGGGGTCACCGAACTGGTGGTGGCGATGGAACAACTCGGACGTCACGGTATGCCCGGACCGATCGTCGAAAGCCTGGCGGTGGCACCGAAGCTCCTCGGCGATTGCGGCCTGCACCAGCGGCTCGCCCCGCTCGCCGAAGGGACACCGGTCTCGTGCGCGATCGAGCACTGGCAGCCGAACGCCGCCGACGCGCCGAACGCGGCACAGGTGTATCTGCTTGCCTCCGGGACACTTTCGGTGGCCCGGATCGCCTCGACCGCGGCGTCGGTGGATCCGGCACGGACCGTCTCGACGGTCGCCGTGGACACCGTCCTCGTCGAGGACGTCAACCTCCCGGACGCGGCGGTCTCGGCTGCGGACCTCGGGGCACTGGCCACGGCCGCCTACCTGCTCGGCCTCGGGCAGACCATGCTGACGCTGGCCGCCGAATACGCGCAGTCACGCAAACAGTTCGGCCGCGCCATCGGATCATTCCAGGCGGTCAAACATCATCTGGCCGATGTGGCGATCGCCCTGGAGATGGCGCGGCCCCTCGTGCACGCCGCCGCGCTCGGCGCCGACGGCCTCGTACCGGTGGGCACGAACGTCCTCGCCGATATCTCCGCGGCGAAGGTCGCCACCGCCGACGCCGCCTACCTCGCGTCCCGGCAGGCGCTGCAGGTGCTCGGCGCCATCGGCTACACCGCCGAACACGACCTGTCGCTGTACCTGACCAAGACGCGGGCACTCGTCGGCGCCTGGGGCACCCCCGCCCAGCACCGGCAGCGAATCCTCGACTCCCTCTGATAGTTCCGCAAGGCAGGAAGGCGCCATGAACACCACGATCGACGACCGGTCGGCCGCTCGTACCCGCTCCGGGACGCTGGGCGAGGCGGCATCGGCCGACGACCGTGAAGCGCTCCGCGATTCCGTCGCCGACCTGCTGCGACGGCGCGGTGGAATGGATTCCGTACGCAAGGCCTCCACCCTTCCCGGCCGCACCGACGAGCCACTCTGGTC
The DNA here is from genome assembly GCF_020438995.1 of Gordonia sp. (in: high G+C Gram-positive bacteria). Taxonomy (GTDB): domain Bacteria; phylum Actinomycetota; class Actinomycetes; order Mycobacteriales; family Mycobacteriaceae; genus Gordonia. Next base: position 24 of record NZ_JAGQTN010000193.1, on the reverse strand, counting down.
GACGTTGTGCACGGAGATCGGTGT
>NZ_JAGQTN010000192.1 GCF_020438995.1 Gordonia sp. (in: high G+C Gram-positive bacteria) | reverse complement strand
GCGTCCGCAGCTCGGCTCCGGGCCCGCGCCCGGGTCGCAGGATCTGCGGGCGGCGGTGCGACTGTCCCGGCGCGTGCAGACCGGCACGGTTGTCGTCGCCGTCGGTTACCGACTGCTGCGTGCGGTGTTCAGCCGCCGTAGCGCCGGCTGAGCTTCTCGCGCACGGCGGCCTCCGAGTGCGCAGTGTCGGGGCCGTGTCCGATACCGGCTGCATCGGTGGCTTGGGACGTCGCCGTGGTGGCAGCGCCCGACGATGCGCGCTGCAGGTCCGCACGCGTCTGCGCCCGTTTGGAGGACGTACGTGGGCGCGTGGTGTCCGGTTCGTCGTCGGGGGTAGCGCTCTGCTCGACGGCCTCCCGGGCGCGGCGCCGGTGAGTGACCTCGGACCAGATGAAGTAGCCCAAACCCAGCGGTGCCATGATCCCGAACGCCAGCCACTGCAGTCCGTACGACAGATACGGTCCCGAATCGAGCTGCGGCAGCGCGATGACGCCGAGCGAACCCGGCTGACCGCCCGACAACTGCACGTAGAACGGATCGAATGCCAGCGACGTGGCGGCACCCACCTCGACGGGATCGATCGTGTACACGGCCAGGGTCCCGCCCTCCTGATGGGCACCCCGGCCGGGAGAGGTGCCCTCGGAGGCCCGGATCCGTCCGGCGATGGTGACCCGGCCCTGCGGCGGTGCGGGCACATCCACACCGGCACCGCCCTGCGCGGGACGCACATACCCGCGATTGATCAGCACAACTCGATCCGACCCTGCGACGGCGAACGGCGTGAGCACCTCGATCGCGGGCCGCTCCTCGGCCGAACGCAGCCGCACCAGCACCTGCTTGGCCGGCAGGTAGGAGCCGGTGATGGAGACCTCGCGCCATTCGGTGTTCTTGTCGAACGGGGCACCCTCGACGGCGACGTCGTCGATCGGCACGGTGTCGGTGGCCACGGCCTTCTTGATGAGGTCGTTGCGGTGCGTGGTGTCGGAGTTCTTGCCGAGCTGCCACGGCGCCAGCAGCATGAAGCAGGCGGCGGCGAAGGCGATGACCACCACACCCAGGACGATCCACCCGGGGCGCAGGATTGTTCGCAGCACATGCACCACTACAACGCTACCGATCGGGGTACCGGCCGAGGGGACCGACCGGCCCACCGCGGGTGCCGTGCCGAAGCGGTCGACACGGCAGATCGGCGTTCCGCGCGGGATCACCGAACCGGCGGTAGCGTGGGAATCGTGCGTGATTTCCTATGCCGAGAATGTGGCCAACGACTTTCCTTCGAGAACAGCCTGTGTCTGCACTGCCAGTCGCCGCTGGGTTTCTGGCTCGAGACCAAGACCTTCTACACCCTCGACGACTCCGGCAAGGTCGAAGTCGACGGTAAACTCCTCGAAAAGTGTGCCAATGCTGTAGTGGCGCAATGTAACTGGTTGGTCGAATGGACCGGCCATCCGGAGCTGTGCGCCTCGTGCACGCTGACTCGGACGCGGCCCGCCGACGCCGACACCGAGGCGCTCAAGGAGTTCGGGCAGGCCGAATCCGCCAAACGCCGGCTGGTGCTCGAACTGAACGAACTCGGACTGCCGATCAGCGGCTACGAGGACAACAACGTCAACGGACTCGCGTTCGACCTGCTCTCAAGCGCGTCGGAATCGGTGGTCACCGGTCACGCGAACGGTGTGATCACCCTCGATCTGGCCGAGGGCGATGACGTCCACCGCGAGCAGATGCGCGTCGAACTAGCCGAACCGTACCGCACCGTTCTCGGGCACTTCCGGCATGAGATCGGGCACTACTACCAGATGGTTCTCGTCGACGACGCCGCGCGACCGGGATTCGAGGAACTGTTCGGCAACCCGGACGAGGACTATCAGGCCGCCATCGACCGGCATTATTCGCAAGGCGCGCCGGAGGGCTGGCAGCAGAACTTCGTGTCGTCGTACGCGACGATGCATCCGGCGGAGGACTTCGCCGAGACCTTCGCGCACTACCTGCATATCCGCGACACCCTGGACACCGCCGCCGCGTTCGCGATGGCCCCGGCCGGTTCGACGCTCGACAGCGACCTGCCCGGCGATGTCGGCTTCGACCGGATCGTCGAGTGGTGGCTGCCGCTGTCGTGGGCGCTCAACCAGATCAACCGGTCGATGGGGCATCCGGACATGTACCCGTTCGTCCTTGCCGGACCGGTCCTCGACAAGATCCGTTATGTGCACGGGCTGATCAGCGCAGACTGATCGGCCCAGACTGATCAGTCCGGCTACAGGTCGAGGGCCGCGACCGTCCACTCGATGAGTCCGGGGATCGCGGCCTCGATCTGTCTCCGGGTCTCGGCGAAGTCGGTCGGCGTTCCGTAGTAGGGGTCGCTCAGATCGAGGTCGGTGGGGCGGACGGCCGGGTCGAAACTGCGCAGCAGGCGAACCCGGTCGCCGAGACGTTTACGTTCGAGGTCGCGGACGTGCCCGTGGTCGGCGGCGACGAACAGGTCGGCGTCGTAGTGGAGGGGGGACAGCTGAGCCGCGACGTGGTCGTCGGGGTATCCGTTGGCCAGCAGCTCTGTGCGGGCCCGGTTGTCGGCGGGTTCACCGGTGTGAAAACCACTGGTCCCGCAGCTGGTGACCTTCACCCGGCGGTCGAGGCCCGCGCGCACCAGTGCCGTCCGGAAGATGTTCTGGGCCATCGCGGAGCGGCAGATGTTGCCGGTGCAGACAAAGCAGATGTGTAGATCGTCAGACACTGTGCATTTCCTCAGGCTGTTCGAAACCACTGGCGGGACACGGACACGGGTACGACACGATGGCTATTCAGTACAACAACCGAAGTTTCCCATCCGAAATTACCGTCACGAGAACAGGTTGTCGGGTGTGACGGGCCCATAGTGGTGGGCGTCACACTCCGAGAAGGGTACGGAGTTCGAGGATCGAACGCACACTCCACGCCGCGGACCCGGCCTCGCCGTCGAGCGCATAGCCCCACTCGACGTGGATGGTCGGGATCCCGAAACCCGCGGCGCCCTCGATGTCGTGGGACCGATCGCCGACCATCACCACGGGAGTTGCCACCGCACCGGAACCGTCGACATCGACGCCGAGTCCGGTCAAGGCATGGCCGATGACATCCGACTTGTTGCGCCGCGAACCGTCGTCGGAGGCACCCGCGATCACCTCGAAATGGTGCGCGAGCCCGAAGTGTTCGAGAATCCTGACGGCCGTCGCCTGGTTCTTGGAGGTGGCCACAGCCATCCGCCGACCCGCCGCCGTGAGATCGGTCAGCAACGACGCGATGCCGTCGAACACCGAGTTCTCCAGGTAGCCGACGGCGGAATACCGCTCACGGTAGGCGGCCATCGCCGCGGCGGCGGTGGTCTCGTCCAGGCCCATCGCGTGCAGGGTGTCGAGCAGCGGCGGTCCGGCCACGCCCGCGACGACCTCGGGCGGGGCCGGGGGCAGCCCGACGGCGTCGAGGGCGTGGGCGAAGGTGTTGGCGATCCCGGCGAAGCTGTCGGTGAGGGTGCCGTCGAGGTCGAGCAGCAGCGTGCCGGAGTCGGCGGGTGCGGGCACGGCGAGGCCGCCGGGGGTGTTGCGCTCGGGTTTGAGGTGTTCGGGTGCGCTGTCGTACACGCCCTCTATCGTGCACGTGTGGAGCGGCGCAGGCACATCGAGGTCCCCAATTCTGGGGACAGCACCCCTATTTCGGCTTTGTGGGACGCCCGTACCCGCTGCGGCCCAGGACGGAGGTCCAGGTGAACGCCGAGCTATTCGCGCCGGAGCGGCACGGCGACAGCGACAGCGTCGAAGGAATGGCTGATTTCGCAGTCAATGTCCGAGAGGGGCCACCGAAGTTCGTGCTCGACGCACTTGCCGCCCGGCTGCCCGATCTGGCGCGCTATCCGACGACCGGCGACGAGGCTCGCGCGGTCGCTGCGATCGCTGCGGCCCACGAACGGCCCGCAGCGGAGATACTGCTGCTGTCCGGCGCCGCGGAGGGGTTCGAACTGCTTCCACGCCTGGGTATCCGGCACGCCGCGCTCATCCAGCCGTCGTTCACCGAACCCGAGATCGCGCTGCGGGCAGCCGGCGTGCCCATCACCCAGGTCGTCCTCGACCGGCCGTGGCGGCTCGATACCGAGGACATTGCGCGACGCATTCCCGACGCTGCCGACCTGGTGCTGCTCGGCAACCCGACCAACCCGACGTCGGTGCTGCATCCGGTAGCCACGATCGAGGCGTTGCGGGCACCGGGCCGGCTGGTTGTCGTCGACGAGGCGTTCGCCGACCTGACCCTCGATGCGGTGGCGGGGGAGCGGGAACCGGAATCTGTGGCGTCGCGGCGTTGGCCGGATGTGATCGTGTTGCGCTCGATCACCAAGACCTTCGGTCTGGCCGGTCTGCGTGCCGGGTATCTACTGGCATCTCCGCAGATCATCGAGCGACTGTCGGTGGGGCGCAGGCCATGGGCGCTCGGCACGCTGTCACTGGTCGCGCTCGCCGAATGTGTGGGCGAGCGAGGGCAGGCCTACTGCGACGAGGTCGCGACGCGGGTCGTGGCGCAACGGACCCACCTGCTGGCCGGTCTGCGCGACATCGGCATCGAGCCCGCGGTCGAACCCGACGGGCCGTTCGTGCTCATCGAACTCGCCGACGGTCTCGAGGTGAAGGACGAACTGCGGCGCCGGGGGATCGCGGTGCGCAGCGCCGCCAACTTCGTCGGCCTCGGACCCGGATATTTGCGCCTGGCCGTTCGGGACGAGGAGACCACCGCCCACCTGCTCGAAGAATTGCGCCACGTGCGGGCCGTTGTGCGGCGGTCCGGGTCGGTGACAGGGTGAAGTCCATGAGTGAGAACACGGTCCCGACACTCGCGCAGATCATCGACGTCCTCGACGAGGTATATCCACGCCGACTGGCCGAGTCCTGGGATTCGGTGGGTCTGGTGTGCGGCGACCCCGCCGAACCGGTGGCGCGGGCCCTGGTGTGCGTCGACGTCACCGACCGAGTCGTCGGCCGGGCGATCGCCGACGGTGCGGGATTGATCCTCGCGCACCATCCGCTCTTGCTGCGGGGAGTCGACTCCGTCGCCGCCGACACCCCCAAAGGCAGGATCATCCACCGGCTGATCCGCGCCGGGATCGCTCTGTTCACCGCTCACACCAACGCCGACAGCGCCCGGCCCGGGGTATCCGACGCCCTCGCCGCCGAGTTCGGGCTCCTCGACACGGTGCCGCTGAGTCCGCAGCCGCTCCGCCCGATGGACAAGTGGGTGGTGATGGTGCCCGAGGGCAGCAGCGATCAGGTCAGCGAGGCGATGTTCGCCGCGGGTGCGGGTGCGATCGGTGAGTACCGGGACTGCTCGTGGTCGGTGGTGGGCGTCGGGCAGTTCGAACCGCAGGCGGCGGCCAACCCGGCGATCGGGACCATCGGGAAGCGCGAGCGCGTCGACGAGGCGCGGGTGGAGATGGTCGCCGAACGCGGCCTGCGCCGCAAGGTTCTCGCCGCGTTGCGAGCGGCACACCCTTACGAAGAACCGGCCTTCGACATCCTCGAACTCGCCGGCACCGACAGCGACCTCGGTCTCGGCCGGGTCGGCCACCTGCCGCATCCGATGACCGCCGGTGAGTTCGTCGCACTCGCCCAGCGGAAACTGAACGGGCCATGGGGAGTTCGCGCAACCGGTGATCCGGCGACGATGATCACGACCGTAGCGGTATGCGGCGGCGCGGGAGATTCGCTGCTAGGTGCGGCCAAGGCGGCCGGTGCCGACCTGTACCTGACGGGCGACCTGCGCCACCACCCGGCCGACGAGGCCATGCGCGGAGGCGGGCCCGTCCTTGTCGACGCGGGGCACTGGGCCACCGAGTTCCCATGGTGCGCGTACGCGGCGGAACTGCTGCACGAGCGCGCCGGAATTGTGGCTGAAGTGTTCGCTCAGCCCACCGACCCGTTCGCCATCCACTGCGGCCCGGGACAGTGAGTGCCGTCGGGCGGTAGCGCGATTGGCCCGGTGAACGACAGGTGACACAATCGATCAGTTGACGGTCGAATACCAGATGAAAGCAGGCCACGATGAAGGCTAGTTCCGGTGCACAGAGACAGCTCCTCGATCTGGCTGATCTCGATGCTGAGCTGGCCCGCATTGCCCATCGCACCCGCACCCTCCCCGAGGACGCCGAGCTCGCCGAACTGGCCAAGCAGCGCGACGCCGCGCGCGACGATCTGGTGCGCGCCGAGATCGCCTCCGAGGACCTCGAACGCGAATACAAGCGCATCGATTCGGAGATCAACGGGATGAGTGCCCGTGAGGCCAAGGACACCGCGCTGCTGCAGTCGGGCAAGCTCGCACCCAAGGCGCTCACCGAACTGCAGCATGAACTCGCAGGTCTGGGCCGGCGGCGGTCGGTGCTGGAGGACGAGTTGCTGTCGGTGATGGAACAGCAGGAGGCTGTCGGCGCGGAAAGTGAACGCGCACAGGCCACCGTCCTGGACTTCGACACCAAGGTCGCCGAGGCCACCGCCCGCCGCGACGCTGCACTGAGCAAGCTCGCCGCCGACCGCGAGGTGAAGGCGCAGCGTCGTGGTGAGGTCGTCGCCGGTGTCGATGCGGCGTTGCTCGCGATCTACGACCGGGAGCGCTCACAGGGCCGCGCCGGTGCGGCCCTGCTGCGCGCCCGGCGTTGCGGTGGCTGCGGCATGGAACTCGACCGCGGGTTCATCGCGAAGGTTACCGCGTCTGCCGACGACGAGGTGGTGCGTTGCGACGAGTGCGGCACGATCCTGGTCCGCACCTCCGAGTCGGGTCTCTAGGGCGATGAGTGAACAGAAGCCGTCCACACCGACCTGGCAGGGACAACGACAGGCCCCGACGCGGCTCGTGTTGTTGCGGCACGGGCAGACGGCGCTGTCGGTGGAGCGACGCTACTCCGGACGCGGCAATCCTGAACTGACCGACCTGGGCCGCACCCAGGCCGCGGCCGCGGGTAAGCGCCTCGGCGTCGATACGTCCATCTCCGCGATCGTCTCGTCGCCGCTGGCCCGGGCGCGCGCCACGGCGCAGGCCGTCGCCGACGTGAACGGTCTCGACGTGGAGGTCGTCGACGGGCTGACGGAAACGGACTTCGGTCAGTGGGAGGGACTGACGTTTCTCGAAGCCGCCGCCCGCGACCCGCAACTGCACCGCGAATGGCTCGGCGATGTGACTCTGCCGCCGCCGGGTGGAGAGAGCTTCGCGGCCGTCGCCGACCGGATCGGCGGCGTCAAACAGTCTCTGCTGGAACGGTTTCCGGGGCAGACAGTCCTCGTCGTCTCGCATGTGACACCGATCAAGACGCTCCTGCGCGACGCGCTGCGCGCCGGCACCGAGGTGCTCTACAGCATCCACCTCGACCTGGCATCGGTGTCGGTCGTCGAGTTCTATCCCGACGGCGGTTCCGTGGTGAAACTCGTCAACGACACAAGCCACCTCTAGGACCAGTTTCGGGCCCGTCTATCCTGAACGGGCGAACGAGTCGGCCGGGCGGCCGCGGCGCACGGAACGACCGGTCACCGGGCACGCCGTGTGCCGAGGAAAGTCCGGACTCCACGGAGCAGGGTGGTTGTCAACGGCAACCCGGGGTGACCCGCGGGACAGTGCCACAGAAAACAGACCGCCGACGGCATCTCGGTGCCGCAGGTAAGGGTGAAACGGTGCGGTAAGAGCGCACCAGCGACGCGGGTGACCGCGCCGGCTAGGTAAACCCCACCCGGAGCAAGGCTGAAGCCCGCACCTTCCCGGTGCGGGTGCGCAGGTGTTCGAGGGCTGCTCGCCCGAGCCTGCGGGTGGGCCGCTTGAGGTACCCGGTGACGGTGTGCCCAGATGGATGGTCGCCGCCCACGCCTGGCGTGGGCACAGGATCCGGCTTACACGCCGACTCGTTCGCTCACGCATCGAATGTATCGGATCTGATACATTTGATGCGTGGACGTCGATGACTCTCGTTCTGGTGTACCGGCGAAACCTCCTGGCCTCGCCATCGTTCTCGAATCTGCTGCGAGGCTGCAGCAGCTTGTTCCCGACGCAGTGCTCGTAGGTGGATCTGCTGCCGCCTACTACGCGCAGCACCGGCTTTCCACCGACCATGATCACGTACTGGCAGATCTGCGTGACCGCTTCGATGCCGTACTTGACGCGCTCGACCGAGACGGGGACTTCGTACTGAACCGCGCGGTTCCGGGCAAGATCATCCTCGGCGAGCTCGGCGGAATCGAGGCAGGTGTCCGGCAGCTCATCAGGAAGCGCCCGCTGGAGGTCCAGCGCGTTGACTTGCCATCGGGTGCGCGCCTGACAGTGCCCACTGTCGACGAGATTGCCCGAATAAAGGCATATCTGATTGTGAAACGGAATCAGATGCGCGACTATCTCGATCTGGCTGCACTGTCGGGCAGGTTCGGCAGGGAATCAGTGGGTGTCACTCTGGCACGGATCGACGAGTACTATTCCGACGACACTCATCCCGATGATCGGCCGGTGCAGTCACAACTGGCCAGACAGCTTGCCGATCCCCGACCGAAGGATTCCCGCAGCATTCGGGACCTACCCACCTACAAGGCACTCGAACCTCGGTGGCGGAAGTGGGATGACGTGGTGGCCGAGTGCGTGGCATTGGCGGCGGATGTCGTCAATGGATGAGTGAAGGAAGCGCGCAATGGCTCTGAAGTTCCGCAATATCGGCGTCACCCCCGATGATCCGGTCGAGGACTGGGGATTCGAGGGGATCCTTGCGGCGATCGACCGCGGCTACGCCCGTGACTGGGCGAAACTCGTGATCGCGGTTCACGCGAATCCGGACTTGGAACAGGTGTACCGCGAGGCAGCGGAAGCGGCGGAATCGGATTCGACGGTCATCCTGCTCGACGCGATGCTCGCAGACAAGAGGAAGTCCCCATCCGAGCGTGCTGTCGACCGATTGCGCATGGCGTTCGCAGGTACCCGGATGACCCAAGCGGAGGTGGCCGACCGGATCGGCACCTCGCGCTCCCGGCTGAACTCCTACCTCGCGGGCAAGGTCACTCCATCTATGGATGTGCTTGTCGCGGTGGAAGATCTGGCTCGGGAAGTTCGGGCACCGTCGCTGTCGGCGATTCTGGCGCTGCGGTAGCGGGGTTATAAGCGAGGGCAACCCCGATCTGCGTCGGCAAGGGGCGTCCGTCCACGACGGGCTGGCGAACGCGACGTCGACGCGGACGTGGGGATGGCCCGGCGATTCCACCAATAGGCCGGGGTGACGGCCGGGGGCACTAAGGTCGGTGGGTATGCATCGTCGCTTCTGGGCACCCGACATCGACTTCGCGGCCATCCGCACCGAACTCGGGGTGGCCGAGGACTACGCCGACGACGTACTCGCCGAGGCGCGGGGTGCCGTCGACCGACATGCGGGCGAACGCGAGGACCGCACCGACCTGCCGCTGGTGACCATCGACCCACCGACGTCGATGGACCTCGACCAGGCCGTGCACATCGCCCGCGACGGCGGTGATTTCGTCATCGACTACGCCATCGCCGACGTCGCCGCGCTCATCGAGCCCGAGGGCGCCCTCGATCAGGAAAGCCGCAGGCGCGGCACGACCGTGTATTTCCCGGACGGGTCGGTGCCGCTGCACCCGCGGGAGCTGTCCGAAGGCGCCGGATCACTGCTGCCCGACCAGATCCGGCCGTGCGTGCTGTGGACCATCCGGGTGTCGGCGTCCGGGGAGCCCATGGATGTGCGGGTGCGCCGAGCCACCGTACGGTCGGTGGCCAAACTGAACTACGCCGGGGTCGCCGCCGATGCGGTGGCGGGGACCTTGCATCCGTCGATCGCGGCGCTGCCCGACTTCGGCGAACTGCGTGCCCGCGTCGCGCTCGATCGCGGGGCCGTCGACCTCGACCTGCCCGATCAGGAGGTGGTGCGCGGTGGCGACGGCTGGTCGGTGGAACTGGCCCCGCGCACACCCGCGGACGGCTGGAACTCGCAACTGTCGCTGTTGACCGGGACGTGCGCCGGAAAGATCATGGCCGACGCCGGGGTCGGTCTGCTGCGTACGCTGCCGGCGGGCAAACCGGAGGCCGTCGACACTCTGCGGGCCACGGCGTCGGCGCTCGGCGTGACCTGGCCCGACGGGTATTCACCCGGACGTTTCCTCAAAGGCCTTGCGGCCGAACAGCCGTCGACCCTTGCATTGATGAACGCGGCCACCTCGCTGATGCGGGGGGCCGACTATCTGGTCCTCGGCCGCGGTGCCGATGGAGTACTCATCGACGCGGTTCACGGTGAACCGGTATCCGCCGCCGACACCCGCCACGCCGCCATCGCCGGACAGTACGCGCACGTCACCGCGCCACTACGTCGGCTCGGTGACCGGTTCGCCACCGAGGTGTGCCTGTCGGTGACCGCAGGCGCGCCGGTGCCGGACTGGGTGAGCAGAGCGTTGCCGACGCTGCCCAAGATCCTGCGCGCGGCCGACTCGCGCTGCTCGTCCGCCGACCGGCTCAGCGTCGACCTGGCCGAAGCAATCGTTCTGGAAGACCAAGTAGGACAACAGTTCTCCGCTGTTGCTACACGCGCGGGCGGTGACCGCCGACCGGCCGAGGTGTTCATCGACACCCCGGCGGTAATCGCGCCGTGCGACGGTGCGCCGCAACCCGGCACCCGCCTGGACGTCGTGCTGTCGGCGGCGGACCCGGTGAAACGTCAGGTGCGTTTCAGCCCGGTCACAAATCCTTGATCGCCGAACTGTAGGCGGCGATCGCGTGGTCGATCGCCGCTGTCTGCCTGGCATCGACACGACCGAGGACGAACAGATCCCTGGGCTCCAGCGCCAATGATCCCGATTGTGCCTGTGCCACCAACTCGGCGATCCGCTTACGGTTGAGGCGCGCGTCGTTCACATCGCCGAGCGCCGACTGAATCACCTTGGCCACCTTGCCTGCCCGCTCATGACGTGATTTGCCCAGCGCTGCCACCGCATCGGCCCGGTACCGAAGCCGCTTGGCCTTCTTGCGTACCACATGAAGCTGTTCGAACCACTCGTCCGATCCTTCGGGGAGAGAGGCGAGCAAGTTCTGCTCCCGGCGAATTCGCCTGCGGCTGCGTCTGATCGACCTGTCGGCGGCCACCTCGGCGGTGTCGTCGGCACGTGGTCCGGTGGGCGGATCGGCGATGAGTTCGTCGATGGCGTCGAGCAACGCGAAATATCGGTTCGAATTCATGGCCCGGTGAGCCACCTGCACCGCACGGTCGTGGTCGGCCCTCTCCTGGCCGATCAGCGCCTCGCGCAGTGCATCCGACACGTCCTCACCCTCCAGCAAGGAGACGTCGATGCCGATCTGCACCTCGCTGTCGCGGGCGTCGCCCAGAATGCGGGCCAGCAGCCTCAGCTCACCGTTGAGATGGGCGGTCTTCTCGGCGTCGAGAACCTCCTTGAAACCGGTGAGCACACTGCGCAGCCGTCGTGAGGACACCCGCATCTGGTGGACCGCGTCATCGGCATCAACCCGTACTTTCGGATCCCACTCGATGAGCGAGTTGCGATGGACTGTGAGATTGGTGAGCACCAGATCCAGTGCGGTCGGGTGCTTTCCGAGCTCCGGCACCGCCGTGGAGACCGCCGGCGTGGATCCGATCGCACGAGCCAACTTCGACACACTCGACGGTTCCCGGGCGCCGGCCTTCGTGAGCGTCCGAGTTGCGGCCTTGAGCAGGCGCGCATTGCCGGAGTCACCGAGTAGCTCGAACTCCCACTCCGACCATTGCTGAGTATGTCCACCGGGAAGTAACGACCGTGCGGTCACCAGATCGGCGGCCAGCTCGGCGATCGGTTCGTCGCCTTCCCCGAGCAGGATGGTGACCGTGCGCTGGGTGGAGATCGCTGCCACGGGGATCAGCGGCCGGGTGCGGACGAGCACCCGCACCGGATCGATCAGCGCTGCCGGTGGTGTGTCATTGTCGGGGGCCTCGTCGAAGCCCACCCGCAACTCGCGGCGGGCACCGGCGGTGTCGGCGGGACGCTTGAGATGCCAGCCTGCGTCGTATCCGCCGGTGCGGCGGCGCATGGTGATCTTGTTGCCCGCCAGATCCAGGTTCTCGGTGTCGAAGTAGGTGGCGTCGAGCGTGAAGGTCTCCGGCTCGCGGGCGCCGACGACGCCGGGCAGCGCCCGGAGATCGGGGGGCTCGGTTCCTGCTTCCACATCAAACTTGAGTTCGACCTCGATCTGCTCGGATGCGGCCACCGCGACTCCTTTGTCTTGCCCACCTTGCCCGATTCTACTGGCGGCGGTGGCCGGTAAGCCGGAGAATTTCTGGTGAAATGGCGGTTCGCTCGGGCATATGTCCGCGCGAACTGCCAGACCTCCGGAAAGTTGCGTGATCAGAGTTGGGCGAACCGGTCGGTGGCCTCGATGAGGTGGTGTTTGATGCCTGGTTCGTAGGAGGCGTGGCCGGCGTCGTCGACTATGTGGAGTTGGGCTTTGGGCCAGGCGCGGTGCAGGTCCCAGGCGCTACGCGCTGGGCACACCACGTCGTAGCGGCCCTGCACGATGACGCCGGGGATATGGCTGATGCGGTCGATGTTCGCCAGAAGCTGTCCGTCGGTGAGGAATCCGCCGTTGACGAAGTAGTGGTTCTCGATGGTGGCGAACGCCAGGTCGAACCGGGAGCCCTCGGAGCCATTGGTCGGCTGGGGGAGCAGGTGACTGGTCGACTGTTCCCATGCGGTCCACGCTGACGCCGCCCGCTGGGCCACCTCCGGGTCGTCGGAGGTGAGCAGCCGGTGATAGGCGGCCACCAGGTCGCCGCCGCGTTCGGATTCGGGGATCGGAGCCAGATATCCCTCCCACAGGTCGGGATAGATGTTGGCGGCACCGCCGTTGTAGTACCAGTCGATCTCGCTGCGCCGCAGCAGGAAGATCCCGCGCAGTACCAGCTCGGTAACCCGTTCGGGATGGGTTTGGGCGTACGCCAGACCCAGCGTCGAACCCCACGAGCCGCCGAACACCTGCCAGCGTTCGATGCCCAGATGCGTGCGCAGGAGTTCCATGTCGGCGATCAGGTGGCCGGTGGTGTTCACCGACAGGTCGGCGCCGTCGGCGATGTGCGGGCGGGACTGTCCGCAGCCCCGCTGATCGAACAGCACGATCCGGTACCTGTCGGGGTCGAAGAAGCGGCGCTGGGCGGGACCGGTGCCGCCGCCGGGTCCGCCGTGCACGAACACGACGGGTTTGCCGCCGGGAGAACCAGATGTCTCCCAGTAGACGAGCTGACCGTCTCCGACGTCGAGGAGCCCGGAGTCATAGGGTGCGATCGCCGGATAGAAGTCGCGCATGGAGACTCTCATCTGTGAGTGGTTGGCAAGGTGTGGGGGTGTACCCGAATTTGCAGGTGAACGTTACCGCACGTGCCGGGAGGGAACAGGGTCTTGCCGGCCTGTCCGTCCGGGCGGAGGACATCGCCGGGTGTGGTATGCCTACCGTGGTGGCGGCGTCGAAAGGATGAAGGTGACTTCGGAGACTCGTGGTCCGCGGCGGGTCGCCTGGGGCGGTCAGGGGCAGCCGGAGGATCCCCGGTCGCGGATCATCGAGGCCGCGATCCGGACTCTCACCACGTACGGACTGGAACACACCTCGCTGACGGTGATCGCGCGTGAGGCACAGGTGTCGCGGCAGACGGTGTACAAGTATTTTTCCACCAAGGAGGAGATCGTCGAGATCGCCCTGGAGCGGGCGGTCACCGACGCCGGAGATCGTCTCGTAGCGCTCGCCCGCACTGCTGGCACCGCCGAGGAATTCGTGGTGGAGTTGTGCCTGTCGGTGGTCCGGGAGTTCACCGCCAACCCGGCCATCTCGCCGATGATCACAGTCCTGGAACAACCGGCCGCGCGTCGTCGGCTGCTGGATACGGATGCGCTGGCTTTGGCCCGCGGATACCTGGAACCCGTCCTGGGATATCGACCTGACCTCACCGGTGATCTGAAGGAGATGACGGAGACGTTCCTGCGCTTCGTGATCTCGCTGATGACTTTCGAGGGGCCGTCCGGCAGCAGCGACGATAGTCTGCGCGCTTACCTGACGAAGGTGCTGGTGCCTGCGATGGGACTGCACCGCCAACTCGAGTGATTGACAACTAAGTCATATAGTGTCAATCTCGTCACTGTTGGTGTGGTTCAGATCACGCAGGGAGTGGCCGATGGCGACGCTCGAAGTACGCAGAATTCCGTTCGAGTTCGGCGACGATGTGCCGTTCGTGTGGAATCCGCGCAACGTCGCCTTCTCGACTTTCATGAATGTGGTGTCGGTGTATGCGGTGGCGTTCGAGCAGATGATCGTCGCCGCCGTGCGCGAGGCCATTCCGCTCATCGCCGACGACGACGTGGCGCAGGAGGCCAAGGACTTCCTACGGCAGGAGGCCCAGCACTCGGCGTGTCATCGCCGACATCTCAAGTCGCTGGTGTGTCACTATCCGGGTCTGCAGCAGACGTTCGACGATGTCATCGCCTCCTTCGAGGAGATCACCGACACCAAGCCGCTCAATTACCGGCTCGCCTACATCGCGGACCTGGAGGCGACGTTCACCCCGTTCTTCAAACTTCTTCTCGACAACGAGGACGTGCTGTTCCGCACCGGAGATGATCGGGTGTCGTCACTTCTGTTGTGGCACTTTGTCGAAGAGGTGGAGCACCGGAGTTCAGCCCTGGTGATCTATGACGCCGTCGTGCACGACGACTGGTACCGGGTGCGGGTGCTGCCGTCGATCGCCAGGCACCTGCTCGCCGCCGCGCGGATCGTCGCCGACGGCATGAACGAGCATGTGCCGTTCGCCGAACGCGGTATGAATGCGCACGACATCAAACCGGCCTTGAGCATGCGGACCGCACTGCTGTCCCGAATTCCCGGGCTCAAACCTGCGACTGTTCCCGTGCAACCTGCTCTCGGTGAAGTGCCCTGGCGCCAGAAGATCACCAGCGGTGTGCGGGTCCTGTTGAGCCAGACACCCTTTCACAATCCGGAGAAGGAACCGCTGCCGGCTTTCGCTGAGATCTGGTTCGAGCGCTACCGGCGTGGTGACGATGTCGCACACTGGTACGGCGGCTTGGCCGCACGAAGTGGGACGACGTAGATGGCAGGTCCGTGTCCTACCGACTTCGCCTCGATGGCTGACGAACTCGGCTTCTCCTGTGCCGATGTGCGGCCCGTCGTGAATGTGCGCAACCCGCTGGATCTGGCCAACTGGACGTTGCCCGTGGTGGAGCTGCTGTTGGTGTCTTTGGCGATTGCCGCTGCGGCACAAGCTGTTCGGCGATGGCGGGCCGGCGACGTGACACCGGGCGCACTATGGCTCGGTTCGGTGGTCTATCTGATGGCGATGGAACCGCCGGTATATTTCCCCGCGCAATTCGGAGTGGAAGACCACCTGAAGACCGCATTCGTGCACAACGTGTTCACGGTCGAGTTCATGTTCGACCGGATGCCGCTCTACATTCTGTGCCTCTACCCGGCGATGGCTGTGCTGAGTTACGAGGGTGTGCGGAGTTTCGGTGTATTCCGCCGACGCGGGCTGCTCGCCGGATCAATGTGTGTCGGGTTCGTACACCACTGCTTCTACGAGGTCTTCGATCATCTTGGCCCGCAATTGAAATGGTGGGCGTGGAATCCTGAAGAGAAGAATATCGCGGCGGTGATCGGGTCGGTTCCAGTGGCCAGCGTGTTCATGTTCGCGACGGTAGGTCCGGCCGCGCTGACCTTTCTGGTCCGCACCTTCGTCACCGGTAGAGCACCGCAGGGGCCGCTTCGTGTGGCCGGCGGCATCGTTCTCAGCGGCGTGCTGACGACGCTGGTTGTACTGGTCGCCGGAATCCCGGGAATCGTCGCGGGCATGATCGGCGGCGACCCCAACACTGCCGCGCAGACGCTGGTGATGATGGCATTCGTCGTCGTTTTCGCCGTGGTCGCTTTCGCGGTGCTGCCCGTTGAGTGGTGTCGCAACAGGTTGTCGGGCCATCCCGACGACGACACCGCCCGCCGCTATGTCGTTGCTGCGGCCGGTGCGTACTGCGCGGTGTTCGCAGGGCTGTGGGGTTCGGAATTGCCCGGCTTGCCGGCGGGTTCGGTCGACGAGCGGGTTGCCGGCAGCGTGCCGTACGCTCTGGCCTGTTTCGTCCTGGCGGTGGTGTTCACTGTTGGAGTCGCGACGGGCGGCCGGGTAGCAGCGGTGCGAGATCCGGTTGTGGAGAAGGAGATGGTGTGACGACTGAACCCGAGGTCATCGAGGTCGAGGGTGCCGCGGGCACTTTACGCGCGTTGTGCTGGTCGTCGTCGGAAGTTCGTGATCGGGACCGCCCGATTGCCCTGTTGCTGCACGGCTTTCCCGACGCTCCGGAAACGTGGGTGCCGACGGCGCAACGCCTGGCCGATGACGGTTGGCGCGTCGTCGCGCCGTACCTGCGCGGGTATGCACCATCGGACCTCGCCTCCGACGGCAGCTACCACGTCGGTGCGCTGATGGACGATGCGCTGCGCGTCGTCGACGAACTCGGCCCGACCGATCATGACGTGGTGATCGGCCACGACTGGGGCGCGATCATCGCGGGCGTGCTGGCGTCCTTGCCCGATAACCCGTTTCGTAAAGCGGTGCTGATGTCGGTGCCACCGATCCCGGTGTTCTATCCGATCCGCGGTCTGGGTGTCCGTCGGTCATTGCCGGTACTGCTCCCGAAACAACTACTCCGAAGCTGGTACATCACGTACTTCCAGCTCCCGTCGCTGCCCGAACGCTCCTCCGGCAAGGTCATCCCATTCCTGTGGCGACGCTGGTCGGTGCGCCGCGACATCGACCTCACCCCCGTCTACGACGCCATCGGCGCCCCCGACCGCTGGACCGCCGCCATCTCCTACTACCGCTGCGCCGCCTCGGACAAGTCTGTGCCACAACGTTATCGGGCCTACCAGGACCGCTTCGGCGAACCACCGCAGATCCCGGTTCTCTACCTCCACGGCGACCGCGACGGCGCCCTCGGCGTCGGCTTCGCCGACCGTGCCCGCGCGGTGCTCCCACCCGGCAGCGCCGCTCATGTCATCGAGGGCGCCGGCCACTTCCTGCAAGTTGACAGTCCGGAGGAGACGATCGAGAAGATCACGGGCTTCATCGGCCCGGTCGACTGAGTGTGCTGCGACAATTGCCTCTCGAAGTGTCGGCCATCCGGCGCTAGCATCAACAGATGATCAAACGGTCCGCCGTGGTGCTGGTGTGCTTGGCGACGATGCTCGCGATGGGTGTGATCGCAGGTCAGGGGCGTGCCGACGCGGCGTCGTGCCCTGACGTCGAGGTGTTCTTCGCCCGTGGCACCGTCGAGACGGCACCGCCGGTCGGGCTGACCGGCCTGGCTTTCAGCGCCGAACTGCGCCGGCAGCTTCCGGGCAAGAGCGTGAGCGTGTGGGGTGTGCCGTACAAGGCGACCGACCGATTCAGTAACCGCCGGTACGTCGCGCAGACCGCGATCGACGGCATCAGCATGGTCCAGAGACGGATGACTCGGATCGCGTCGGTGTGCCCGACGACGAAGATCGTCCTGGGCGGTTACTCGCAGGGCGCGGTCGTCACCACCTACGCCACCTCGTCGACGAGATTGCGGCTGCCCGAGAGGTACGAACGGCAACTGACCGATCTGCCACAGGTACTGCCGTCGTCGGTTGCCGACCATGTCGCAGCGGTCATTCTGTTCGGGGCGCCGTCGGACCGGTGGATGCGGGACATCGGCACACCACTGCTGCGTGTCGGAACGCCGTACCGCGCCAAGACCTACCGCTACTGCATCCCCGGCGACACCATCTGCAACGGCGCCAAGGTGGGCCAGCCGAACGCGCTGCACGTTCTGTACGGGACGATGAGTGCGGCGGCAGCACGCTTCGCGGCGCAACGCATCCGATAGCGCAAGCGGCGTGACGCCCCCGATTCGGGTTGTAATAGGCCAGAATATTGCTCTTGGTTCTGGATTCCGGAACCGAGGGCAAGGTTGGTCCGCTGTTGCCGATCAAGGCTAGGCCAGTCGCGCGCCGCACGTCGTGTGGAGCGACTGGAGCCTGCTCAGCGTTCGACCGACATCGTGCGGTGGGGAAGGCGCGTCGAGGATTCGTTCGGGTGGTCCTGCCGATTCGATGTCGAGCCGGATGTCGCGGTCGTACAGGATGTCGACGAGGTTGGCCAATCGCATGAGTGGGTCGCGGTCGGCGGACGCCAGGCTGGGGACTCCCATCATGGTGATGGCATCGAAATTATCTGCTAGCCAAAGGTATTGACGGTTGCCCACTGGTCGTTCGCAGAGTTCGGTGAAAGTGAAGTGCGCCGCCCAGTCGGTCATATGGGTGGCGAGCAGCACGATGCCGTCCGCATTCAGGGGCACCTGGGTCGGGGAATCGGTGATCTGCTCCGGCGATCCGGAGATCCATGTGCCGGAGCTGAATCCTTTGTCCGAACGGACGAGCCGCCTCCGGTAGTCGGGTCCGTCACCGACGGTGGTCGCCGTCATCGTCTTGGTTATAAGGTCGATCGCCGGGAGAAAGCGACTGTGGAACAACGGGTTCGGCAGGAGATCTGCCGGCGCGTAATTGCTGGTGGCGATGATCAGTCGGCTGCCGTCGCAGAGGGTTCGCAGCAGTTCGGTCAGATAGATCGCGTCGGCGACGTCGTGCACGTGAAACTCATCGAAGAACACCGCACGTGCCTCGCCGACGACTGATTGTATCGCCTCTTGGTGGGACATGCCGTGTCGGGCGATCAGGGTCTGTATGTCGGCCAAGAAGTTGTGGAAATGGATGCGGACCTTGTGCAGTTCCGGAATCGCGTCGAAGAACAGTGTTGCGAGAACAGTCTTTCCGCGCCCGGCGGGTCCGTACAGGTAGATGCCGGCTTCCTCCGATCCGGCGATCTCGTCGATCGCCCGGCGCTGACCGTCGTCGAGAACGATCCCCGACGCGGCGACGGACTCGAGGAACCGTGGGCCGGTGCGGCTTGCCAATGACTGAGCCGCCTGAGTTCGGCGATTGCGTAGTCTCATCGCGACCTCCATTGCTCTATGAATATAGAGTAATGGAGAACGGCAATCGACGAGTAGGGGAGGCGAGATGGTGCGACCGGGGGACAGGCGGCCGATGATCACCGACCACGCGATCGTGGTGCTCGCCGACGGTGGTGCGCGGGCACTGACCCACCAGGCCGTAGACCGCCACGCGGGCCTGCCCGCCGGCTCGACGTCGTACTACTTCCGCACCCGGGCCGCACTCATCGCGGCCGTCGTCGAACGCATCCGGGTCCACTCGCGGACGGCATTCGACAACGCACAGGCGCAGTCGGCGGGCCCCGTCACCGCCGAGGGAGCGGCCGCGCTCATCGCCGGGCAGTTGCGGAACCTCACCGGGGAACGATGGGACCAGGCGCTCGCGGTGTTCGCACTGCTCGGCGAGGTACGGGAGCAGCCGGAACTGCGTGATGCGTTGATGCGGTGCCTGTTCTCGGTCGACCTCGCCACCGGCCTGTTAGGCGCACTGGGCAGTGCCGCCCCCGAAGCCGACGCCGCCGACCTCATCGACCTGCTCACCGGTCGCCTGGTCGGCCTACTGTTCGGCGCTGACGACCGCTCACCTGAGCAGGTGGAGGAAACAGTCACCAGGTTACTGCGGCGGATCAGGTGAAACCGGTCTGAGGTTGCCGACAGTCTCGGTTTTCCGGGATCGTCGGCAACCTCAGACGCCTATTTCGTTAGTATCCCCCGGTGAAGATCGAGGCATAGAAGACGATCAGCACAATCCATGCCGCCAGACCGATATAGCCCAGAATCAATCCGGCGATGGCGAGGCCACGGCCACCTTCCCCGGTCCGATTGATCTGACACAACCCGATGTGCCCGAAGACGATTCCCAACGGGGCGACGGTCAGCCCCATGATAAGCGCGACGACGGCCATGGAGTTGGTGCCGCCTGACGCCGGCCGCCATCCAACAGCGCGGTCCGCGGTTACGGGTTGGCCGTCAGGGGTGTACCCGACGATCGGGTAAATCGGCTGGCCGTCCGAGGTATGGCCGATGCGGGTGGGCTTGGTGCTTGACACCCCCGCGCTGGGTCGACTTCCCAACCAAATTATGACCACTGCGGCGATGATGATGATACCGCTCAGCAAGAGGTAGATCAGGTCCACTGTCGACCCCCTCTGACAAGCCTGGCGACGACTGGCCATGTCGGCCAACTCTTTTGGTTACCTACCTCAGCGGGTGAGTTGTCCCCCAGCTGTTGGGGGGGGGGCTCGTCATATGTGGGTTTCTCCTATCGTATCGCTGGTCAGGATGGACCAGGGGAGACCCGTTGGGCAATCGGCCGTATGGGCGACATGCCGGATTCTGGCCTGCGGGTGCCGAAGACGTGCCGCGCACACGCCTTGCTGTGCGCGCCGGGATCCATTGCAGACAGCAAGCTTTGGTGGTGTCTGCTGTCCTGCTAACCTCTGCTAACCTCAATACCGTTCAGTTAAGGTCGACTTGGGTGTAGTCTGGTGGTGTGCCGCGTGCTGGTTGGGTGAAGCCTGAGTCTGATCGTCGTTTGTCTGATGTGGTGTCGGTGGGTGTGTTGACGAGGGTG
>NZ_JAGQTN010000191.1 GCF_020438995.1 Gordonia sp. (in: high G+C Gram-positive bacteria) | reverse complement strand
TCCAACATCCAGGACTGGATCGCCGAGGCGCGCATCGAGATCGAGATGGTGCGGCTGCTCACCCTCAAGGCCGCCTACATGATGGACACCGTCGGCAACAAGAAGGCTGCCACCGAGATCGCCGCCATCAAGGTCGCCGCCCCGAACACGGCGCTCAAGATCGTCGACCGCGCGATCCAGGTGTTCGGCGGAATGGGCGTCACCGACGATGTGCCGCTGGCCACCTTCTACGCCCACCTGCGCACCCTGCGGCTGGCCGACGGCCCCGACGAGGTGCACAAGCGGGCCATCGCCCGGCGGGAGCTGCGGCCGTATGTCAAGGCTCAGGCCGAGACGGTGCCGGGCGTGTCCGACGACGTGTTGTCGGCCCGCTTCTGACGAGACGCAAACGGGGGACAGGAAACAATCATGATGGGGAGACGCGGTGAGCGATAATTCGGCAGGATTGGCCTCGATTCCGGAACTGGATCTGGAAGCCTTCGGGAAGTGGTTGCACAGCAACGGAATCGACATTCCCCATCATGTGACGGTCACACGTGTGGGCATTGGTCAATCCAATCTCACCTACCTGCTCACCGACGGGGACTGGCGGTGGGTGTTGCGGCGCCCACCCGTCGGCAACCTCCTCGCCTCGGCACACGACGTGGTGCGTGAGGCGCGGATCCTGTCGGCGCTGGCCGATACTCCGGTACCGGTGCCTCATATCCACGCGGTGTGCACGGACACGTCGGTGAGTCCGGCGCCGCTGGTGGTGATGGAACACGTCGACGCCACGGTGCTGGACAACCTGCCCGCCGCGGAGGCGCTGAGCGTGCAGCAGCGCCGGTCCGTCGGCAAGTCGATGGTCGACACCCTGGCCACGATCCACGAGGTGGACATCGACGCCGTCGGGCTCGCCGACCTGGCCAGTCACAAACCGTACGCGGAGCGTCAGGTCAAGCGGTGGAGTTCGCAGTGGGAGAAGTCCAAGACCCGCGACATCCCGGCCGTCGACGACCTGACGAAACGGTTCCTAGAGGGCGCACCGGAGCAGCACGAGCTGCGTTTGGTGCACGGTGATTTTCACATCCGCAACGTGATGATCGACCCGGCCGCCGCGTCGGTGAAGGCGGTGCTCGACTGGGAACTGTCCACGCTCGGTGATCCGCTCGCCGACATCGGCAGTACGCTGGCCTACTGGCCGTCGGTCGGTGGGCCGCAGCTCAGTGCGGCGCCGGTGGAACTGCTCGACGGCTTCCCTGACCAGGCCACACTCGCCGCCGACTACGTCGAACGCACCGGACGCGACCCCAAGGCACTCAAGTACTGGCATGCGCTCGGCCTGTGGAAGGTGGCGATCATTGCCCAGGGCATTCTCAAACGCGTGCAGGACAACGAGTCGAACCGGGCCGCGGGCGGGGTGCCCACCCACACCGTCGTCGACTCGATGCTGGACATGGCGTTGTCGGTGGCCGACGACGCCGGGATCTGAGAGTTTCCGCTACAGGGCCGGGGCTGGGAAGATGTCCGATATGACAACGCGGAGCGCGCCGGAACCGACGCGACCTTTGCCGTCGCTGGCCGGGGAAGTGGCGGACAAGCCCAAACAACCCGTCACCGCGCGCGGCGAGCGGACCAGGAGTGCTCTGGTCGCCGCCGCGCGTCGTGTTTTCGAGCGAGACGGATTCCAGGAGTCCCGGCTCACCGACATCACCGCCGAGGCCAACTGCTCCACCGGAACCTTCTACACCTATTTCCAGAGCAAAGAGGAGATCCTCGACGCGGTGTTCAGCGAGGCGCACCAGGACATGCTGCACCCGGGTTATCCGCACATCGACGACGACGCTGATCCGGTCGCTGTACTCGAGGCGTCCAATCGGGCGTACTTCGAGGCGTATCGGCGCAACGCCAAGCTGCGGCTGGTCCTGGAACAGGTGACGGCCAACAGCCCCGAGTTCCGCAAACAACGACTGCTGCGTGGCAGCGCGTTCTCCGAACGCAATGCCCGCCACATCGCCCGGCTGCAGGAACGCGGTCTGGCCGACGCCGACATCGACCCGACCGCGGCGGCGCAGGCGTTGTCGGGCATGGTCTCGCGCATGGCCTATCAGGCTTTCGCGCTCGGCGACGGCGCCGATATCGATCAGTTGGTATTCACCGCAACCCGTTTGTGGGCCAACGCCATCGGCATGCACCGCCCGGACGCGCCGACCGGCTGAGAAGGCCCACTCCACCCCGCCGGGGACTGTTTATGTGTTGGTGGTGAGGGCGTCGATGCCGTGTTTTGTCTTTTTTCTTGTCCGACGCGCCGGCGTGAATCGAGGAGGGTGAATGTCGCGAGTATTGGTGGCCAACCGGGGTGAGATCGCGCTGCGCGTCATCGCCACGGCAACCGAACTGGGGATGGACACAGTCGCCGTGTACGCCGCCGACGATGCTCAGCTGCCGCATGTCGCGGCCGCGACCATGGCTGTGGCGCTGGACGGTTCGGGACCGTCCGCGTACCTGGACCGGGCCGCTGTCGTCGCCGCCGGCCGCGACAACGGCGCCGATCTGGTCCATCCGGGATACGGATTCCTCAGTGAGGACGCCGGATTCGCGGCAGCCTGTGCCGATGCCGGACTCACCTTCGTCGGACCCGACCCGCAGATCCTGAATACATTCGGTGACAAGGTGAGTGCCCGCACGGCCGCAGTCGACGCCGGGGTGCCGGTCCTGGCCGCGACCGAATCCGGCATCGACGAGGCCGCTGCGATCAAGTTTCTCGCCGGCTGCCCCGACGGCATCATGATCAAGGCTGTCGCCGGTGGCGGTGGGCGCGGCATGCGTCCGGTGGCCCACGCCGACGAGGTGTCGCGGGTGTTCCGGATGTGCGCGGACGAGGCCCGCGTCGCGTTCGGCAACGGCGACCTTTTCGCCGAGGAACTGCTGGCCGACGCGCGCCATATCGAGGTGCAGGTGGTGGCCGCACCCGGAACTGGCGGTGCGACAGTCGCTCTGGCGATAGGGGACCGGGACTGCAGCGTGCAGCGTCGGCGGCAGAAGCTCATCGAGGTAGCACCGGCCCAGTGGCTTGCCGACGATCTGCGAGCCGCGCTGCACTCCGCCGCCGTCGATCTGTGCGCCCGCAACGGTTACCGCGGCCTGGCCACCGTCGAATTCCTCGTCGCCGGTAACAGATTCGTCTTCCTGGAGGTCAATCCACGGATCCAGGTGGAACATACGGTCACCGAGGAGACGACCGGTGTGGATCTGGTGGAGGTGGGGCTACGTATCGCGCTCGGCGCGGAACTTGCGGAATTGTCTTTGCCGCAGGGTGTTTCGGCTCGGTCCGGCGACGTGACGGGAACGCCGGCGATGGCGCGCGGCATCGCAGTGCAGGCCCGCGTCAACACGGAGACCCTGTCCGCCGACGGTGAGGTGTTCGGGTCGTCGGGCACGCTCACCGGATTCTGCCCTCCCACCGGGCCGGGGATCCGGGTCGACACCTTCGGCCGGCCGGGACTGGAGATCGGTACCCGGTACGATTCGCTGCTGGCCAAGGTGATCGTGCATACGAGGGCGGCCGATTTCGGGGTGTGCCGCCGCAAGGCCGCCACCGCTCTCAACGGCTTCGCGATATCCGGTGTGGACACGAACATCGCTGTGCTGCTGTCGATTCTGTCCGACGAAGAGTTCAACTCCGGACCGGTCACCACGTCGTATCTGCAACGACACTCCGGCGAATCCGCACGTACGGCACCGGCGGTGGGCGCGGGCCCCGTCGTCGATGCCGCGGCGGGGGACGTGCTCGTGCGGGCGCGCCTGACCGGTCTGGTCGTGGAGGCCCCGGAGGCCGGGGCAACGGTGTCCGCCGGTGATCCGGTGGCCGTGCTTGAGGCGATGAAGATGCAGCACGTGGTGACCGTGGATCATCCGGTCACCGTTGACCAAGCGCTCGTGTCGGCCGGTGCGCACGTCCGGGCAGGCGACCTGCTCGCCATAGCCCACGCGGTCGACGACACCGGGCGGGATTCGGCGGTCGCCGATCTCGACCCCGACCACATCCGGCCCGACCTCGCCGAGGTGCTCGACCGCAGGTACCGAACCACCGACGCGGCCCGTCCCGATGCCGTGGCCAAACGGCACCGTGCCGGACGCCGCACTGCCCGCGAGAACATCGACGACCTGATCGATGCCGGCAGCTTCGTCGAATACGGGGCGTTGACATTGGCGGCGCAGCGCAGCAGGAGATCGGAGGAGGATCTGATCGCGAACACGCCCGGCGACGGATTCGTCGGGGGAGTAGCGACCGTCGGTGCCGACGTCCACGGCGCGGATGCGGCGACCACCGCGGTCATGTCGTACGACTACTCGGTCCTCGCCGGTACGCAGGGTATGCGCAATCACGATAAGACCGACAGATTGCTGGATGTGGTGCGGCGCAAACGTATTCCGCTGGTTCTGTTCGCGGAGGGCGGCGGGGGGCGCCCCGGCGATACCGATGCTAACGGGGCATTCGGATTGGAGCTCAACACCTTTCGCGCACTCGCCGGGCTGCGGGGCGTGGTGCCCACCGTCGCTGTGGTCTCGGGCCGCTGCTTCGCCGGCAACGCCGCTCTGGCCGGTGCCTGCGACGTGCTGATCGCCACCCCCGACGCCAACATCGGTATGGGCGGTCCGGCGATGATCGAGGGCGGCGGCCTGGGCCGGCACCGGCCCGAGGAAATCGGCCCGGTCGATGTCCAGGTGCGTAATGGAGTGGTGCACATCCTCGCCGACGACGAGGCCGGCGCGGTGGATATCGCCCGAGACTATCTGTCGTATTTCCGGGGCCCGGTGGCCGACTGGACGAAACCCGACCCGCGCCACGCGCGACATGTGGTGCCCGAGAACCGGTTACGGTCATACGACGTCCGCGCCGCTATCGACGCGATCGCCGACACCGGCACTGTGCTGGAATTGCGTCGCGACTACGGCGTCGGGGTGGTGACGGCGCTGATCCGGGTCGAGGGAGTGGCCTACGGTGTGGTGGCCAATTCCGGTCTGCACCTGGGCGGGGCGATCGACGCAGAGGCCGCCGACAAGGCCGCCGACTTTCTGCAACTATGTGAAGGTCACCGGCTGCCACTGGTGATGCTTTGTGACACACCAGGGTTCATGGTCGGACCGGAGTCGGAGACCGAAGCGACGGTGCGTCGCTTCAGCAGCATGTTCGTCGCAGGGGCCCGGCTGACGGTGCCGTTCGGGATGATCATCCTGCGCAAGGCCTACGGCCTGGGTGCCATGGCGATGGGCGGCGGTTCCTTCCATGCCCCCGAATTCACCATCGCCTGGCCGACCGGCGAAGTCGGTCCGATGGGCCTCGAAGGAGCGGTGCGGCTCGGTTTCCGCAAAGAACTCGAGTCCGCCGATCCGGCCGAGCGGGACGCGCTGTTCGCGAATCTGGTGGCGCTGGCGTACGAGCGGGGCAAGGCGCTTTACGCGGCCACCACCTACGAGATCGACGACGTCATCGATCCAGCGGCATCACGGGACTGGATCCGATTGCTCGCCCGCACCGGCGACAAATAACCCGGCGGTGGTCGGGAAGCTACCAGTTGGGGGTCTGCCAGCCGCGTCGGATGCGGCGCCGGTCGGTACCGCTCGCGGACGGTGATTCGAATTGTGGGGGCGCCGGGGAACGCGGGGGCCGGACCACCGGTCCGGTGTCGGCAGTGCGCATCTGTTCCTCGACCGGGCCGTTCGCCGGGTCGAAGGCGTCCAGGTCGAGCATTCGCGCGTGGATCACATTCCGGCTGCGCAGGGCCGACCGCACGGCGCGATGCAGGCCGTCCTCCAGATACAGCTCGCCCTGCCACTTCACGACATGCGCGAACAGATCGCCGTAGAACGTCGAATCCTCACTGAGCAGGCGGTCGAGCGCCAGGACCGTGGTGGTGGTGGACAGCTCGTCGAGGCGGAACTGCCGCGGCGGGATGGTTGCCCACGTGCGGCCGGACACGTCGTGGTCGGGATAGGGTTTGCCGTCCTGAACCCTTTTGAAGATCATCGCGCCCCATCCTCCTCGGTCACTCTGGAGTGTACGGAACGACCGTCGTATGCACCGTTTCGTAAGATGATGGTCAATCTGGCGATCACGCGGCGAGGAGGGTGATGCGGTGTCCGTTACCGATGACCGGCGATTCGCGATCCTGCGTGCGATAGTCACCGACTATGTCTCCACGCAGGAGCCCGTCGGGTCGAAGAACCTGGTGGATCGGCACAAGCTCGGTGTGTCCAGCGCGACAGTGCGCAACGACATGGCAGTGCTGGAGGCCGAGGGCTACATCGCACAACCGCACACCAGCTCCGGACGGGTTCCCACCGACAAGGGATACCGGCTGTTCGTCGACCGGATCAGCGAGGTCAAACCGCTCTCACCGGCCGAACGCCGCGCGATCCTCTCGGTGCTCGATTCCGGTGTCGACCTCGACGACGTGTTGCGCCGGTCGGTGAAGCTGCTTGCCCAGCTGACGCGGCAGGTGGCGATCATCCAGTACCCGGTGCTCTCGTCCGCAACTGTCCGCCACCTCGAGGTGGTGTCGCTGTCTCCGTCGCGGCTGCTGCTGGTGGTGATCACCGACAACGGCCGGGTCGAACAGCGGATGGTGACCCTGTCGGCCGACATCGATGAGCGCGACAGCGCGCGGCTGCGTGACATGTTCTCCGTCGCCCTGCACGGCCAGCGGCTGGAAGCGGCATCGGCGGCCGTGGCCGAACTGGCCAACCAGGCGCCCGACGACATCCGTCACCACGTGGTCCGGGTGGCGACCGTGCTGGTGGAGACCCTCGTCGAGCGCGGCGACGACCGGCTCATCCTCGGCGGCACGTCCAACCTGGCGCGGTCCGCCTCGGACTTCACTCCGCTGCTCGGTGGCATGGACTCGGTGCTTGAGGCCCTCGAGGAGCAGGTCGTCGTGCTCAAGCTGCTCGCCCACACGCAGCAGGTGGGCGGGGTCACCGTGCAGATCGGTGAGGAGACGCAAACGGAGAACCTGCGGGGCACAGCTGTCGTGTCGACCGGGTACGGTGCATCGGGAACGGTGTTCGGCGGAGTGGGTGTGCTCGGCCCCACACGGATGGACTATCCAGGAACAATCGCGTCGGTGGCAGCCGTTGCCAAGTACGTGGGCGAGGTACTCGCCGAGCGGTGACCGGCCGGGATGAGCATTTCGGCATCGGACCGACGTCAGTACCGCACCGGACAATTGAGTGAGAACTGAGGACGAAGACAACCGTGGCACGTGACTACTACGGAATCCTGGGTGTTTCCAGGGACGCAGGCGATCAGGAGATCAAACGCGCCTATCGCAAGAAGGCACGCGAGCTGCACCCCGACGTCAATCCGGGCCAGGAGGAGCAGTTCAAGGAGGTCAGCACCGCCTACGAGGTGCTGAGCGACCCGGAGAAGCGGCGCATCGTCGACGCCGGCGGCGACCCGCTGGCCGGTCCGGCCGGTGGTTTCGGTGGTGGCGGGTTTGCCGGCGGGGGTCTCGGCGACGTGTTCGAGGCGTTCTTCGGTGGCGGCGGAGGCGGCTTCGGCGGAAACCGTGGCCCCAAGAGCCGGGTTCGTCCCGGCGAGCGGGCGTTCGTCAGCGTGCAACTGGACCTGGCCGAGTGCGCCACCGGTGCGCAGAAGGAGATCACCGTCGACACGGCGATCCTCTGCGACCAGTGCAAGGGTGCCGGCACCGCTGGTGACTCCAAGCCGGTGACCTGTGGGATCTGTCACGGCGCCGGTGAGATCCAGGCCGTGCAGCGTTCGTTCCTCGGTCAGGTGATGACCGTGCGCGAATGCCCCACCTGCCATGGCGTGGGCGAGGTGATCTCCGATCCGTGCGGCAAGTGCGGCGGCGATGGGCGCGTCAAGTCACGGCGCACGATGACCGTCAAGATCCCGGCGGGTGTCGAGGCCGGGATGCAGGTGCGGCTCAGCGGCCAGGGTGAGGTCGGGCCCGGTGGCGGTCCTGCCGGCGACCTGTACGTCGAGATCGCCGAGAAGCGTCACGACGTGTTCGTCCGTGACAAGGACGACCTGCACTGCACCATCACCGTCCCGATCGCCGACGCCGCGCTCGGCGGTGAGGTGACCGTCGAGTCGATCCTGGGTGATCCGGTGACGATCACCATCCCGCAGGGCACCCAGCCCGGCCACGTGATCAAGGTGCGCGGGCAGGGTATGCCGCATCTGAACACCGGGGTCCGGGGCATGCTGCACGCACACCTGGACGTGGTGGTGCCCACCAAGCTCGATGCGGCCCAGACTGTGGCGCTGCGCGATTTTCAGGCGCTCAGTGCCACCGGCCCGGCCGTTGTCGACGCATCGGTGGCCACGGCACCGGGCGGGTTCTTCTCACGCCTGCGCAACGCGTTCGCGACCCGCTGACCTGATGGGCGCACCACTGTTCTGGGTGGAGTCGGTGCCGTCGGCGGGTGCGGAGGTGCTGGTGAGCGGGCCCGAGGGCAGGCATGCCGTGACCGTGGTGCGGGTACGCCCCGGCGAGATCATCCGCATCGGCGACGGCCGCGGATCGGTCGCGGACTGCGAGGTCACCGAGGTCGCCGGCAAGGACAAATTGCGGGCGAAGGTCCGTACGTTCACCTTCACCGACCGGCCGCGTCCGGCGGTGACCGTGGTGCAGGCCCTGCCCAAGGCCGAACGGTCCGAACTGGCCGTCGACCTGGCCACCCAGGCCGGCGCCGACCGCATCGTGCCGTGGCAGGCCGCCCGGTGCGTGTCCCGTTGGACCGGCAAGTCCGACAAGGGCATCCGGAAGTGGGAGCAGGCCGCCGAGGCGGCTGCCAAGCAGGCGCGCCGGGCGTGGGTTCCGGAGATCACGGCTTTGGCCGGCACCACCGATGTGCGGTTCCGGTGCGCCGCCGCGATGGCCGCCGGCGGGGTTGTCGCGGTGCTGCACGAGGAGGCGGGCACCGGCTTTGCGACGCTGCCGCTCGCGGATGCGAAGGAGATCGTGCTGGTCATCGGGCCTGAAGGCGGCATCGACGACAACGAGCTGGCCGATCTGACGGCGCTCGGCGCGACCGCCGTTCAGCTCGGCCCCGAGGTGCTGCGCACGGCCACCGCCGCCGCAGTCGCACTCGGCGCGATCGGTGTCATGACCCAGCGATGGTCCCGATGAACGCCCAGCGGGTACCGGTCAACCGGGTGAAGGTGGCCTACGGTGACTCGCCGTCGAACTTCGGACACATCTACCACGCCGCCGGAACCGGCGCAGACGAGCGGCGCATGCGCCCCATCGTGCTGATCCACGGCGGATACTGGTCCGCCGAATTCTCGCTGACGATCCAGTCCGCGATCGCCCGGCAGTACGCCGAACTCGGGGCCCTGGTGTGGAGCATCGAATACCGGCGCGTGGGCGAGCCGGGCGGTGGCTGGCCGGGCACCGGACGCGATGCCGTCGCCGCGATCAAGGCCCTCGATGACCTGGTGCCCGAGGCCCTCGACCCACTGGTGGCCGGCCGTGTCGACTGGTCGCAGGTCGCGGTGGTGGGGCACTCGGCGGGTGGTCAGCTCGCGGTGTGGTCGACGGCGCAGCTTCGCGCCCGGACCCGGAACACCACGATCAGTACCGTCGTCGCCCAGTCGGCCGCGCTGAACCTGGAGGCCGCGGCCCGCAGCGGCAGCGAGTCGGTGCTCGCCCTCGTCGGCAGGCCCTACGAGGAGGCGCCGCACCTGTACCGAGAGGCGTCGCCGTGGGCGCAGGAACCGTTCGACGCGCATGTGGTGGCCATCCACGCCGCCGACGACACGACGATTCCGCCGATCGTGAGTCGCCGCTATGTGGACCGGATGACCGAGCGCGGGCAGTCCGCCGAACTGGTGGAGGTGCCGGACGAGGGGCACAGTGCGTTCTGCGACCCGCGCAGCCGCGCGAACCGCGAAACCGCCCGTGTGCTCGGTATCTGAGCGCGCCGATATCGAGTCCGGGTTGTCCGTCGATGCGGGTTAGACTGGCCTTCACCGATGCCGTGTAGTTCAAGGAGTGATTCAGTACGTGAGTGACGACAACCCCGATTCGTCCGGACGCACCGGTCGGCCGTCTGCGGTCACGTCAACCACCGAAATAGCTCCCGACGTGGTTTTCGCACTGCTCGGTACCAACGATGCGAACCTCCGCGCACTCGAGAAGCTGCTGCCCGCCGACATCCATGTGCGCGGCAACCGGGTGACGCTCAGCGGGGCTTCCGAGGATGTGGCCGGTTCCGAGCGGGTGCTGACCGAACTGCTTGACCTGGTTCGCCGCGGCACCCCGCTGACCCCGGACCTGGTGCGCAGCAGCGTGTCGATGCTGTCGCAGAACACCGGTGATTCGCCCGCCGAGGTGCTCTCGCTCGACATCCTGTCTCGGCGCGGCAAGACGATCCGCCCCAAGACGCTCAATCAGAAGCACTACGTCGACGCCATCGACAAACACACCATCGTGTTCGGGCTGGGCCCGGCCGGTACCGGCAAGACTTACCTGGCGATGGCCAAGGCCGTGCAGGCGCTGCAGTCCAAAGAGGTCACCCGCATCATCCTGACCCGGCCCGCCGTCGAGGCCGGCGAACGTCTCGGTTTCCTGCCAGGCACCCTCAGCGAGAAGATCGACCCCTATCTGCGGCCGCTGTACGACGCGCTGCACGACATGATGGACCCGGAGAACATCCCCAAACTGATGGAGGCCGGAGTGATCGAGGTGGCCCCGCTGGCGTTCATGCGCGGGCGCACCCTCAACGATTCGTTCATCATCCTCGACGAGGCGCAGAACACCACCGGCGAGCAGATGAAGATGTTTCTGACCCGGCTCGGATTCGGTTCCAAGATCGTCGTCACCGGCGACATCAGCCAGGTCGACCTGCCGGGGGCGTCGCAGAGCGGGCTGGCCGCGGCCACCCGCATCCTCGACGGCATCGACGACATCCATTTCGCGCAACTCACCAGCGCCGACGTCGTGCGGCACCGGCTGGTCGCCGATATCGTCGACGCCTACGGTCGGGCCGAGTCGCAACTGTCGGGCAACCGCGCCGAGCGGCGCGCCACGGCCCAAGGACGGCGCTCATGACCATCGAATTCGCCAATGAATCAGGGGTCGAGGTCCCCGATCAGCTGATCCTGGACGCGGCCCGGTTCGCGATCGCCGCCCTCGACGTCAACCCGGCCGCCGAACTGTCGGTGCTGTGCGTGGACCTGGACACGATGGCCGACATGCACGTGCAGTGGATGGACCTGCCCGGACCCACCGACGTGATGAGCTTCCCGATGGACGAACTCGTGCCCGGCAGCAGGCCGGACAGTTCCGAGCCGGGTCCGGCGCTGCTCGGCGACATCGTACTGTGTCCGGAGTTCGCGGCGCGGCAGGCCAAGGAGGCCAGGCACTCGTTCGAGCACGAATTGTCCGTGCTCACTGTCCACGGCGTGCTGCACCTGCTGGGCTACGACCACGCCGAACCCGACGAGGAACGCGAGATGTTCGGTCTGCAGGCCAAGATCATCGATGAGTTCTATGCCGAGCGACATCGAGTCGCACAGCGTGCCCGGCAGTCCGCGAAGGACGACCGGTTGCTCGACAACATCGGGTTCACCGGTGGCGCGGGCGTCGGCTCCGGTCCGGTACCCGGCGGCGAGGACGCGCGGTGAAGACTCCCCACGACCTGTGGCTGGTCGTCGCCGCGGTGGTCGCCATGGGTGTGGGGGGATTGTTCGCCGCGATCGACGCCGCGGTGTCGACAGTCTCCGCCGCCCGGGTCGAGGACCTGGTCAAGGACAGGCGGGCGGGCGCAGCGCGGCTGGAGAAGATTCTCGAAGCCCGTGGTGTCTATGTGGGTCTGGCCGTCCTGCTGCGCGTGGCGTGCGAAACCACCGCCATTGCCCTGATCGCGGTGGTGCTCACCGATTCGGGTCTGGGCGTCGGCTGGGGCCTGCTGGTGACGGTGGCCGCGATGGCGGTCATCTCGTACGTGGCCGTCGGGGTGGGTCCGCGGACGTTGGGCCGCCAGCACGCCTACTCGTTGTCGCTCGCGTCGGCGTTTCTATTGCAGATTCTCGGTGTGCTGTTCACGCCGATCACTCGGCTGCTGATCCTGGTCGGTAACGCGCTTACTCCGGGCAAGGGCTTCCGCAACGGTCCCTTCGCGACGGAGGTGGAGTTGCGTGAGGTGGTCGACCTGGCCGAGGCGAGCGGGGTGGTGGCGGCCGGTGAACGCAAGATGATCCAGTCGGTGTTCGATCTCGGTGACACCAACGCGCGTGAGGTGATGGTGCCGCGTCCGGAGATGATTTGGATCGAGGCCGACAAGACGATTACGCAGGCCGCGAATCTCGCTGTGCGATCAGGACATTCACGCATACCGGTGATCGGGGAGAATCCGGACGACATTCTGGGTGTGCTCTATCTGAAGGACGTCGTCGCGCATGCGCTCGGTGCCGGTGACGGTCCGATGAGTGTGCGCCCGGGCGATCAGTTCGTTCCGGCGTCCACCATGCCGGTGTCCGAGCTGATGCGGCCCGCCGAGTTCATCCCGGACTCCAAACCGCTGGACAAGGTGCTCGCCGACATGCAGCGCACCCGCAACCACATGGCGCTGCTGGTGGACGAGTACGGCGGCATCGCGGGCCTGGTCACCATCGAGGACGTGCTGGAGGAGATCGTCGGTGAGATCACCGACGAGTACGACACCGACGAGGTGGCTCCGGTCGAGGAACTCGGTGACGGCGTTTACCGGGTGTCGGCGCGTCTGCCCGTCGAGGATCTCGGCGAGTTGTTCGACCTCGACATCGATGACGACGAGGTGGAGACCGTCGGTGGCCTGGTCGGTCTGCGGCTCGGGCGGGTGCCGCTACCCGGCGCGGAGGTGGAGGCTGAAGGTCTGCTGCTCATTGCTGAGGGTGGCCCGAATCATCAAGGAAGACAACGGATCACTACGGTTCTCGTGCGGCGGGTGCGGCTTCCCGAAGAGGTCGGCGATCACGGTGAGGGCGCCGATTCCGGTGACGGCCATCCTTCCGCGAAGGAATCTCACAGCAAGGAATCTCGATGAGTGCACCCGTCCCGGAGGACGACAAACTGATCGTGCTCGCCCGGGGTGCGCTGGCGCGCGCCGAGACCACTTCGGGCGCCGCGGTGCGTGACGGCGACGGCCGGACCTACGCCGGTGCGCCCGTGGCGACGTCCGCGCTCACACTCACCGCGTTGCAGGTGGCGGCGGCGACGGCGCTGTCGAGCGGTGCGCAGTCGTTCGAGGCCGCCGTGATCGTCGGCGGTGCGGACGACGATCCGGGGCTGGACCTCGTCGCCGAGATCAGTCGCGGCGCGTACACGCTGATCACCGATCTGAAGGGGGCCGTCGTGTCGAAGGTTGTGGCCCGATGAGCGGCAAGACGACGACGGGGGAGTTCCGTTCCGGCTTCATCTGTTTCGTCGGCAGGCCCAACACCGGCAAGTCCACGCTCACCAACGCGCTCGTCGGTGAGAAGATCGCCATCACGTCGAACCGGCCGCAGACCACGCGGCACACGATCCGCGGCATCGTCAACCGCGACGACGCCCAACTCATCCTCGTGGACACACCCGGCCTGCACCGGCCGCGCACGTTGCTCGGTCAGCGCCTCAATGATCTTGTGCGCGACACCTATTCGGAGGTCGACGTGATCGGGGTGTGCATCCCCGCCGATGAGCCGATCGGTCCCGGCGACCGCTGGATCGTCAAACAGGTCCGTGAGATGGCTCCGCGCACAACGGTTCTCGGCGTGGTCACCAAGATCGACCGAGTCACTCCCGACAGGGTCGGCGCGCAGCTCATCGCGTTGGCCGACCTGCTCGGCCCCGACAGCGAGGTGGTACCGGTGTCGGCGAAGTCGGGCAAACAGCTCGACGTGCTCGCCGATCTGCTGGTCTCCCTCGTCGAACCCGGGCCCGCGTTCTACCCCGATGGCGAACTGACCGACGAACCCGAACAGGTCCTGATGGCCGAGTTCATCCGCGAGGCCGCGCTCGAGGGGGTGCGTGATGAACTGCCGCACTCGCTGGCCGTGGTGATCGAAGAGGTCATCGACCGGGAGGACCGCCGCGACGATCAACCGCCGATGGTGGACGTGCACGCGATCCTGTACGTCGAACGCGACAGCCAGAAGGGCATCATCATCGGCAAGAAGGGTGCCCGGCTCAAAGAAGTGGGCACGGCCGCACGGACGCAGATCGAAAAGCTGCTGGGCACCAAGGTGTACCTGGACCTGCACGTCAAGGTGGCCAAGGACTGGCAACGCGACCCCAAACAGCTGCGGCGCATGGGATTCTGACCCGTGCGGATCTACCGGGATGAAGCGGTGGTCCTGCGCCGGCACAAGCTGGGGGAGGCCGACCTCATCATCACGATGCTCACCCGCGAACACGGACTGGTCCGGGCCGTCGCCAAGGGGGTGCGGCGGACCCGGTCCAAGTTCGGGGCGCGTCTGGAACCGTTCGCGCACGTGGATCTGCACCTGTACCCGGGACGCAATCTGGACACCATCACCCAGGCGCACACGTTGCACGCGTTCTGCGACGTGATCGCCGCCGACTACGGCCGGTACACGACGGGCTGCGCTATCGTCGAGACCGCCGAACGGCTTGCCGGTGAGGAGCGTGCCCCGGCCGCCCGGTTGCACCAGCTGACGGTGGGAGCGCTGACGGCGCTGGCCGAGGACCGGCGGCCGCGCGAACTGATCCTCGACGCATTTCTGCTGCGGGCGATGTCGTACGCCGGCTGGATGCCATCGCTCAGTGAGTGCGCCCGGTGTGGGCGTCCGGGACCGCACCGGGCCTTTCACGTCGCCGCCGGTGGGGCGGTCTGCGTACTGTGCCGTCCGCCAGGCGCCGCGACACCGTCGCCCGGTGTGCTGGAGCTGATGGACGCGCTGTACCGGGGCGAATGGGGGGCAATCGACTCGGTGAGCGACTCGGTGAGCCGTCAGGCGAGCGGACTGACCGCCGCGCACCTGCAGTGGCATCTGGAGCGGCAGCTGCGAACCCTGCCGCTGATCGAACGGTCGGCGCCGCATAGTGTGGGCGCTGAGCCGTCCTAAACCCCACCGATACGGGTCGGCACGTCAATAATTGCGATTGTGACGGCTATTGGTGGGGTTTGTGACGGGTGCACACCGAGAGGAGCCGATGGAGATGGCGTTGCGTCCGGGTCGGCGGGTGGCCGGGCCCGTCACACAGGTTCGTCCGCCCGATCCACATCCGAGCGGTGCCGTCGCGCCGGCGATCCCGGCCGAGTTCGTGCCCCGGCATGTCGCGCTCGTCATGGACGGTAACGGCCGCTGGGCCCAGGACCGCGGATTGCCGCGCACCGAAGGGCACAAACGCGGCGAGGCCGTGCTCATGGATGCGGTGTGCGGCTGTATCGAGTTGGGGGTGGGATGGCTGTCGGCGTACGCCTTCTCGACGGAGAACTGGTCGCGCAGCCCGGACGAGGTGAAGTTCCTGATGGGCTTCAACCGGGACGTGATCCGCCGCCGCCGCGACGAGATGAACGAGATGGGCGTGCGGGTGCGGTGGGCCGGGCGCCGGCCTCGGTTGTGGCGCAGCGTCATCCGCGAGCTCGAGGTGGCCGAGGAACTGACCAAGGACAACACCGTGATGACGCTGACGATGTGCGTCAACTACGGTGGGCGCGCTGAAATTGCTGATGCGGCAAGGGAAATCGCCCGGCGTGCGGCGCGCGGCGAGATCGATCCGGAACGGATCACCGAGGCATCGTTCGCAAAATATCTCGACGAGCCCGACATGCCGGATGTCGACCTGTTCCTGCGGCCGTCCGGGGAGCAGCGGATCTCCAACTTCCTGCTGTGGCAGTCGGCGTACGCCGAAATGGTGTACCAGGAGAAGCTGTTTCCCGACTTCGACCGGCGCGACCTGTGGGCCGCATGCCTGGAGTACGCCGAACGCGACCGTCGTTTCGGGGGTGTGAAGAAATGACCGGCCCGGAGGCAGCGGATCTGATGAACCGGATCGCCGGGATCGTCGGGCAACTCGGCGATGTGGTGAGCGCCGACGACGAGTCGGTGGTGCTGACAGTAGGCGGCACCCGGGCATCGCTGCGGGCGCTTTCGCTCGCACCGGGCCTGGACGTCGTGAGCGTGATTCAGCTGGTAGCCGACCGGGTCACCAACTCCGAGGCGCTGCGGGACATGGTCGAAACGGCCGATGCACGACTCGGTTTCGGGTCGTTGCGGCGCTCCGACTTCGACAAACCCATCACCGATGTCCTGCTGTATTACACGTTCCCGGCCGGGACTCTCGACGACGACGCGTTGCTGACCTTGCTGCACATCGTGTTGTCCTCGGGTGCGGACCTCGGCGAGACGTTGGGTTAGGGATCTACCGTTCGCCGCAAGAGGCCCTCACTGTTGAGTGCAAGAGGCCCTCACTGTTGAGTGCAAGAGGTACAGTGGCCGAACACCTCGACCGTGTGGTTGATGCCGGTGAACCCGTGCTCGGCGGCCACCCGCGCGGCCCACTCCTCGACGGGTTCGGCCTGCAGTTCGACGGTGGTGCCGCAGGATCGGCACACCAGGTGATGGTGGTGGCCTGCCGAGCAGTGTCGATAGCGGGTCTCACCCGATCCGTCCCACAGCGCGTCGATCTGTCCGCTCTGGCTCAGTGCCTGCAGATTCCGGTAGACGGTGGTCAGGCCGATCGATTCGCCGCGCCGCTTGAGCTGGTCGTGCAGTTCCTGCGCGGACAGGAAGTCGTCGGAGGCGGCGAGGGCGTCGGCGATCGCGGCCCGCTGGCGGGTGGAGCGGACACCGGTGACCGGGCCCGATTTGGTGTCGTCGGGAGCGCTCACTCGTGGGTCCGAACGCTCGCGGTCTGCCCGGTCGCACCGTCGGGAGTGTCATGCGGTTCGGATGCGTGGATGAGGGCGTCGGTGACGATGTGGGCGACGTGATCGTCGACGAGTTCGTACATGATCTCGCGGCCGTTGCGCCGGCCGCGGACCACACCGGCGTCCTTGAGGACCCGCAGGTGCTGGCTGACCAGGGGCTGGCTGAGTCCGAGTTCGCCGACCAGTTCGTGCACGCATTTGAACCCGGTCCGAAGGGACAGCACGATCCCGATCCGGGTGGGCGATGCCAGAGCGCGCAGCAGTTCACTCGCCGCCTCGCGTGCGGGCAGGTCGTCCGGGGTTGCCGCAGTGCTCATCGCCTATCCTTCCGGGCTGCTCGGGCTGGGCTGCGACCAGTTTAAAGGAAATGGTTTTCATCCGGGACGGCGCAGGTGGGGGCCGGAGAATCGGGCGGTACCCTGTATGGGTTGCCGTTCAACCCACTACTCATCGGAGATCAGTTAACCGTGGCCCCGCAGTCGAAAGTCGATGCCGTCGTCAATCTCGCCAAACGCCGGGGCCTGGTGTACCCGTGCGGTGAGATCTACGGCGGAACACGCTCTGCCTGGGACTACGGCCCGCTGGGGGTGGAGATCAAGGAGAACATCAAGCGGCAGTGGTGGCGGTCGATGGTGACCGGCCGCGAGGACGTCGTCGGCCTGGATTCGTCGGTGATCCTGCCGCGCCAGGTGTGGGTGGCCTCCGGGCATGTCGCGGTGTTCAACGATCCGCTCGTCGAATGCCTGAGTTGTCACAAGCGGCACCGGCAGGATCATCTGCAGGAGGCGTACGCCGAGAAGAAGGGCATCGATGATCCGGAGTCGGTGCCGATGTCGGAGATCGTGTGTCCCGACTGCGGCAACAAGGGGCAATGGACCGAGCCACGCGACTTCAACATGATGCTCAAGACCTACCTCGGCCCGATCGAGACCGAAGAG
This sequence comes from Gordonia sp. (in: high G+C Gram-positive bacteria), assembly GCF_020438995.1. Taxonomy (GTDB): domain Bacteria; phylum Actinomycetota; class Actinomycetes; order Mycobacteriales; family Mycobacteriaceae; genus Gordonia. The sequence continues at coordinate 7,449 of NZ_JAGQTN010000191.1, read as the reverse complement.
GGTCTGCACTACCTGCGGCCCGAGACCGCGCAGGGCATCTTCGTCAATTTCAAGAACGTGATGACCACCGCCCGCAAGAAGCCTCCGTTCGGAATCGCCCAGATCGGCAAGAGTTTCCGCAACGAGATCACCCCGGGCAACTTCATCTTCCGCACCCGCGAGTTCGAGCAGATGGAGATGGAATTCTTCGTCAAACCCGGCGACGACGAACAATGGCATCAGTACTGGATCGACCAGCGTCTCAACTGGTACGTCGAACTCGGTATCGATCCCGAGAATCTGCGGTTGTTCGAACATCCGAAGGAAAAGCTGTCGCACTACGCCAAGCGGACCGTCGACGTCGAGTACAAGTTCGGTTTCGCGGGCAATCCGTGGGGCGAGCTCGAAGGGGTTGCCAACCGCACCGACTTCGATCTGTCCACCCATTCCGAGCATTCCGGCGAGGACCTGTCGTTCTTCGACCAGGCTTCGGGTGATCGGTACACGCCGTACGTTATCGAGCCGGCGGCCGGCCTGACGCGTTCGCTGATGGCCTTCCTGTGCGACGCGTTGGTGGAGGAGGAGGTGCCCAACGCCAAGGGCGGCACCGACACCCGCACCGTGCTCAAGCTCGATCGGCGCCTCGCACCGATCAAGGCCGCGGTCCTGCCGCTCTCGCGCAACGAAAAGCTCTCGCCCAAGGCCCGTGATCTGGCCGCCGAACTGCGCAAGCACTGGAACGTCGAATTCGACGACGCGCAGGGCATCGGCAAGCGTTACCGCCGCCAGGACGAGATCGGCACACCGTTCTGCGTGACCGTCGACTTCGACACCCTCGATGATCAGGCCGTCACCGTCCGCGAGCGCGACACCATGAGCCAGGAGCGCGTTGCCCTCGACAAGGTCGTCGAGTACCTCGGTGGCAAGCTCGTCGGAGCGTGAGCCCGCGCGGCTGCCCGGCGACTGTCCTTGTGGATCGTTGAGTCGCCGTGACCAGCCGTGTTCTGTCATAGTTGACCCAGCAATTTCCTGTTCCTGATGCAGGTGTTGCGGGGGACAAGGGGTCCATGGTGCCCGCGACGCAGTGAGAGTGAGTGAGTTATGGCCGAGAGCGGCAAGGTTGTCCATTACGACGCGAACCGGGGATTCGGGTTCCTCGCGCCCGACTCGGGCGGTGCCGATGTGTTCCTGCACATCAACGACATCGACATCGATGAAGGTCTGCTCAAGCCCGGCGCCAAGGTGTCGTTCGACGTCGAGGACACCGACCGCGGGTCCAAGGCCACCAACGTGGCGGTGACCGAACCGGCCGCCGACGACGGTGCGGGTGCCCGCGCCCATCGTCGCGAGGATCGGGACGGTGGTGGTCATCGCGGCAATGACCGCAACCACGATCGCGGACACGACAGGGGCCATGACCGCGGACACGACAGGGGACCGCGACGTGGTCGTGGCGGGCCGGGTGCGCTCGACGCCGCCGCCTTCTCCGAGGAGATCACCGAACTGCTCCTTGATTCGGCCGACGACCTGACCGCCGCGCAGATCGTGGCGATCCGCCGCCGGATGACCGACTTCGCGGTTGCGCGCGGCTGGGTGAACGACTGACCGCAGGGGACACCCGGCCGGGCGTGAACGCGGCCATGGATACTGGGGGCATGGTTAATCCGGCTCTCGCGCCCGGCGCCCCGGCAACCGCCTTCTACGGTGAGGAAGCCGTCGAACGGATCGTCCCGGAGGCGGCCAAGGTGGCAAGCCTTCCGGGTACCCGCACCGACCACCGCAGCGACTACGCGCGCGATCGTGCCCGAGTCCTGCACTGTGCCGCGCTGCGTCGCCTCGCCGACAAATCCCAGGTGGTCGGACCACGGGAGGGCGACACACCCAGGACGCGGCTCACCCACTCGCTGGAGGTCGGGCAGATCGGCCGGGGCATCGCGATCGGCCTCGGCTGCGAACCCGACCTCGTAGAACTCGCCGGCCTCGCCCACGACATCGGGCATCCGCCGTACGGACACAACGGCGAACGCGCACTGAACACGTTCGCCGCCGACCACGGCGGATTCGAGGGCAACGCGCAGAACCTGCGGATCCTGAGCAGGCTCGAACCGAAGATCGTGTACGCCGACGGTTCCAGCGCCGGCCTCAACCTCACCCGGGCCTCGCTCGACGCCACGCTGAAGTATCCGTGGACCCGGCGCCCGCCCAAGGTCAAGTTCGGTGCCTACGACGACGACAAGCACATCCTCGACTGGATTCGCCGCGACGCGCCCGGCGACAAGAAGTGCCTTGAAGCGCAGGTGATGGACTGGTCCGACGACGTCGCCTACTCGGTCCACGACCTTGAGGACGGGGTGATCGCCAACCGCATCGACCTGCGGACGCTGGCCGATCCGAGTGATCGGCGTGCCCTCGCCGAGATCGGGATGATGGAGTTCGACGGACTCGACGAGAACGCCCTCATCGACGCATCGGAGCGGCTGTCGAAGATGGACATCGTCAAGGCCGCCGGCGCATTCGACGGCACCCTCGACGCCTCTGTTGCGCTCAAGCGGCTCACGAGCGAACTGATCGGCCGGTTCGCGTCGGCGGCCATCGAAGGCACCCGGGCCGCGGTGGACAGGCGGCCGGTGAGCCGCTACGACGCCGACCTCGTCGTCGACCCGCTGGTCGCAGCCGAGGTGGCGACGCTGAAAACCCTTGCGCTGCGCTACATCTTCTCCAATGAGCGCCATCGTGCCAATCAGGCGCGCCAGCGCGAGCGGATCCACCGGGTGGCCGAATGGCTCACGGCCGCCGCGCCCGGTGGTCTCGACCCGATCCTGGTCCCGATGTGGGAGGCGGCCGAGAACGACACCGCGCGGATGCGAGTGATCGTCGACCAGATCGCCTCCATGACCGAGAGTCGGCTGGAGCGCACCGACAAGCAGAACTCGGGCGCCCAGGCGCACTTGGGTTGATCGCGGGTGAGCTGTCGACTACCGCGTGTGCGAGATGTCGACGACAACCCGGATCGGTTTGGTCAGCGAGCTGATCCGGACGGCGGGGTTGTGTCCGTCGATGCCGACGAAGCCGGTCGCCTGGCCCTCGAATACGCTGGTCAGATACACCTGCCGGACCTGGTGGACGCCCGCGATCGGGTTGGGCCCCGAATAGGGCTTGACGCCGGTGTCCGCTGGATAGCCGAGTCCGGTGAGCTGTACCTCCAGGATGCTGCGGCCGTGGATGCTTACCGGTTTGCCGCTGCTCGGGCTCTTCGGATTCTTCGTGTAGGACGCGTACCAGCCGGGTGTACCTTTGCCCGCGAGGTCGAAGACGACGCGGTCGAATCCGGCGTGGTGACCGAAGCGCACGCCCGTCACGGTCAGCGCAGCTCTATTGGAAGCAGGCCGGGACGCCGGGACCACCTTCGCCGGAGTCGGTCCCGCGGCCAAGACGATGGCGCCGGTAGGCTGCGTCGAGCCTACCGGCGAACCATTCAAGTCCCCGCCGTCTGCGCTGTCACAACCGGCCATCAGCAGTGCGGTTGCGGTTCCGAGGGCGATCACCAGTCGCGTGTTGCTCATACATCCGGTATATGCCTGAATCGCCCGGCGCAACACGAGTGTCATTCGCCTGAATGATGTCACCGATGATGGTGCCGCCGGACTAATCGGTGTCGTGAGCCTGGTCGGTGTCGTTGGCCTGATCGAGGATGGCCTGCAGATACTCGCCCGGTAGCAGCCCGCCGGAGAAGTCCACGAGTCGTCCGATGGGTACCGACGACATCATCTTGGCCATATCGACGCCGAGAGCGGCACCCGACTGATCCTCGCCCTCATTTGCGGCATCCGCTCCGCCGGTGACACCGAACATGGCGTCGGTGATCGGCTTGATGCCTTCGGCCGCCGCGGGATCGGCCATCACCTCGCCGATGGTGGACTGCAGCGTAAGCGGTACCCGCACCACGTCGCCGGTGACGTCGACGGCCGCGGAGAGCCGGATATCGCGGCTCGACGATCCGACATGCACGGTGTACGAACCTGATTCGACCACCAACCGGTGAACTCTGGTGTCCCAGTACGCGATATCGTCGCGCGGGATGAACACCGACACCGGTACCGACTCGCCCGCCGCCACACCGACATTGGCGAAACCCTTCAGCTCGCGCGGCGGCCGCGACACCGACGACGTGGCGGCACCCAGGTACACCTGCACGATCTCACGGCCGTCGCGGGCACCGGAGTTGGTGAGCCGCAACGTGACCCGGATTCCGTCGGTCCCGGATTCGACGGCCAGATTGTCGTAGTCGAACGTTGTGTAGGAGAGCCCGTGTCCGAACGGGTAGGTGACGTCGAGGGCGCGGGCGTCGTACCAGCGGTAGCCGATGAACAGTCCTTCGCCGTAGACGACGTGGCCGTGTTCGCCGGGGAAGTGCAGGTACGCCGGGGTGTCCTCGATACGGCGGGGCAGGGTTTCGGTCAGTCGGCCCGAAGGATTGATGTCGCCGAACAGCACGTCGGCCAGGCCCGTACCGATCGCCTGCCCGAGGAGCGCGGCATCGAGGACCGCGGGTGCATCGATCACCGAGACGTGCAGCGCACCACCGTGACACAGGACGACGACGGTGCGCGGATTTGCCGCGAGCACCCGCACAGCCAGCGCGATCTGGTCGGCGGGCAGGTCGATGGTGGTGCGGTCGAATCCTTCGGACTCCTGACCCTCGCCGAGTCCGAGGAACAGGACCACGGTGTCGGCCGATTCGGCAAGGGCGATCGCCTCGTCGGCCAGCAGCGGTGCGGCATCCGGACCGGTGGTGTAGCCGGGTGCGAACGGGACCTCGCGGCCGGCACGGGCACGAATAGCATCGATCGGTGCGTCGACGCGGGTGGCGTTCACATGCGACGATCCACCGCCCTGGTAGCGGGGTTCGGCGGCCAGCGCGCCGATGACGGCAATGCCGTCGTCCGGGCCGAGCGGGAGCAGGTCGCCGTCGTTGCGCAGCAACACCACGGCCTGCGCAGCGATCTCCCGGGCCAGGCGGTGGTGGGCATCGAGATCGACGGCGCCGGAATCGGGTATGGCCGCGGCTGCGTCGCGGGCCTTGACCGCCAAGTCGATCACGCGGCCCGCGGAGACCAGCAGGTCGCCGGCCGCCAGCGTGCCATCGGCCACCGCGGCGGCGACCTTCGCGTCGCCGGGTTCGCCACCGAACGGCATCGTCAGGTCGAGTCCGGCGGCGACGGCACTCACCCGGTCGGCGACCGCACCCCAGTCGCTGACCACCAGGCCGTCGAAACCCCAGTCCTCGCGCAGGATCGTGGTCAGCAGTTCGCGGTTCTCGAACGCGTAGACGCCGTTGATCTTGTTGTACGAGCACATCACCGTCCAGGGCGCTGCGGTGCGCACCACGTGCCGGAAGGCGCGCAGGTACAACTCGTGCAGGCTGCGTTCATCGATGTCGGCGCTGACCCGCATGCGGTCGGCCTCTTGATTGTTGGCGGCGAAATGCTTGAGCGAGGTACCCACGCCGCGGGTCTGCACGCCGTCGACGAAGGCTGCGGCCATATGTCCGGTGAGCAGCGGGTCCTCGGAGAAGTACTCGAAGTTGCGGCCGCCGAGGGGAGAGCGTTTGAGGTTGATGCCGGGGCCGAGGACAACCGACACCCCTTGCGTGCGGGCCTCGTCGGCGATGGCGTTACCGGCCCGGCGCGCCAGGTCCGGGTTCCATGTCTGGGCCAGGGCGACCGCCGGTGGAAAGCAGGTGGCGGGCACGCTGCCGGAGACGCCGAGATGGTCGCTGGCGCCTTCCTGCTTGCGTAGTCCGTGCGGGCCGTCGGTCAGCATGATGGACGGGACACCGGCCACCGGCTTGGTGGTCCAGAAGTCCTGCCCGCTGGTCAGCTGGGCCTGTTGTTCGACGGTGAGATCGGCGGCGTTCGGGGTGTTATCGGACACGCGTACGACCGTAGCGTGTGGCATGGTCCGGTGGGTCGGGTTGGGTGCCGGTAGATCACCGGATCCGGGACACGATCGCGGCTCGGGGGCCGGGTCCTACAATGGGCGGCGTGCCTGGACGAATCCCCGATCGTGATATCGCCGCGATCCGTGAGCGGACACACATCGAGGAGATCGTCGGCGACTATGTGGCATTGCGGCGCGCCGGTGCCGACTCGATGAAGGGGCTGTGCCCGTTTCACGACGAGAAGTCTCCGTCTTTTCATGTGCGGCCGGGCCGCGGGTTGTTTCACTGCTTCGGCTGCGGCGAGGGCGGTGATGTCTTCTCTTTCCTGCAGAAGCAGGAGCACATCACGTTCGTGGAGGCCGTGGAACAGATGGCCGACAGGGTCGGTTACCGCATCAACTATGAGGGCGGCGGCACCGCCATCGCGGTCAACCGGGGTACGCGGGCCCGGCTGGTGGCCGCGAACACCGCGGCGCAGAAGTTCTATGCCGAACAGTTGCGGACCCCGGCTGCGCAGAAGGCGCGGGACTACCTGACCGAGCGTGACTTCGATGGCGTCGCGGCAGCGAGCTTCGGGTGTGGCTATGCCCCCGACGGCTGGGACACGATGACGAAAGCGTTGCTGTCGCAGGGTTTTACATTCAACGAGCTCAAGGACGCGGGGCTCTCGACCGAAGGGCGCAAAGGTCCGGTCGACAGATTCCGGCGCCGTCTGCTCTGGCCGATCCGCAATCTCGGCGGCGACGTAATCGGCTTCGGTGCCCGCAAATTGTTCGACGACGACAACCTCGGCAAGTACATGAACACGCCGGAAACCATGCTGTACAAGAAGTCTCAGGTGTTGTTCGGGCTCGACCACGCCAAGAAGAACATCGCCAAAGGCCATCAGGTGGTGATCGTCGAGGGTTACACCGATGTGATGGCGATGCATCTGGCGGGAGTGACCACCGCGGTCGCCTCCTGCGGCACCGCGTTCGGTGAGGAACACCTCGCGCTGATCCGGCGGCTGATGATGGACGACTCGTACTTCCGCGGCGAGGTCATCTACACCTTCGACGGCGATGACGCGGGAAAAGCGGCTGCGCTCAAGGCATTTGAAGGGGAACAGAGTATCTCGGGACAGACGTTCGTGGCCATCGCCCCCGACGGGACGGATCCGTGCGAGTTGCGTCAGCGCAGCGGCGACGGAGCCGTCCGCGACCTGATCGCGCGGCGGGTGCCGATGTTCGCGTTCGCCATCAAGGCGCTGCTGTCGGCGCACGACCTGGACACCGCCGAGGGCCGGGTACACGCACTGCGCGACGCCGTGCCGGTGGTGGCACGCATCAAGGACGTCAGTCTGCGTGACGAGTACGCCCGCCAGTTGTCGGGCTGGGTGGGCTGGGACGACGTCGCCCAGGTCCTGCGCAGGGTTCGTCAGGAGAGCGCCAAGCGCGGTGCGCCGGGCGGGCGTAAGGACCGGTCGGGGGTCCGCGGACGAGCGCCCGGTCCCGAACAGGCCACGATGCCGATGAGCGTGATGCCGCGAC
>NZ_JAGQTN010000190.1 GCF_020438995.1 Gordonia sp. (in: high G+C Gram-positive bacteria) | reverse complement strand
GGTTATGGTGCGCTGCAGAAGATCGTCAACAAGGACGGCAGCCCGCATGATCGGGCCGTATTCGCCAAGACCATCGACCTGTACCTGGTCGGCACGTTCAACGTGCTGCGTCTGGCCTCGGCCGAGATCGCCAAGCTCGATCCCAAGGAGTCCGGCGAGCGCGGGGCGGTTGTGATGACCAGTTCCATCGCCGGTTACGAAGGCCAGATGGGTCAGGCCGCCTATGGTGCGGCCAAGGCCGGCGTCATCGGGCTGACGATCTCCAGTGCGCGCGACCTGAGCTCGGTGGGAATCCGGGTGAACTCGATCGCGCCGGGCACCATGGCCACCCCGATCATGAAGGGTGTGGGCGAGGCGATGCTGGCCCGGTTCACCGCCAACATCCCGTTCCCCAAGCGGCTCGGCGAGCCCGACGAATTCGCCGCCCTCGCGCAGCACCTGCTGGAGAACACCTACCTCAACGGCGAGGTCATCCGCATCGACGGTGCCCAGCGCTTCACCTACCGCTGACGTCAGGCGGCTATCTCGCCGGACCCTTCGTGACGCAGTCGGCTCCTCGGGGATCAAGATTGTCGGCCGCGACCAGACATCTTGATCCCTGAGGCCGAAGCGACGTAGGAGTGAGGGTCACGAAGGGTCCGGTGAGGTGCGTGCATGACGTCGCCACCGCGAGAAACCGACGTTCGCAACCACCACGGACCTCCGACCTGTTATCTTTATCGTAAGGCTTACGGTACTATTTGGGGTAGGCCCGATGAATGAGGCGATCCGAGCGCAGACGACAGCCGGAATGCGCGGGTGGCAGGAGGAAACAGTGACCCAGGCGACCACAGCGGTGGAGTTCGACCCGTTCTCGATGGAGTTCTACAACGGCGCCCAGGACATCTACGCGCGCCTGCGTGCAGAGGCTCCGGTCTACTACAACGAGCAGTACGACTTCTACGCACTGAGCAGGCACGCCGACGTCGCACCCGCCTATCGCGACTACGAGACCTTCTCCTCGGCCAAGGGCGTCGACCTGTCGGCGGTCCGGACCGGCCAGGACGCCGCTTTCAAGTCGATCATCACCCTCGACCCACCCGAGCATCGCTACATGCGAAGCCTGGTCAGCAAGGTGTTCACACCGCGCGCCATCGCGGGTCTGCGGGAGATGGTCACCGACCGCATCGGGTTCTACCTGAATCAGAACAAGGGTAAAGCCGAGTTCGACCTCATCCAGGACTTCTCGGCACTGTTTCCGATCGACATCGTCTCGCGCATGCTTGGCGTGCCCGAGGACGAGCGCACCCAGGTCCGGGTGTGGACCGACGAGTTGCTGTACCGGGACGTCGGTCAGGTGGAGCTCGACGAGCGCGGCATCAAGGCGGTCATCGCGATCACCAGGTACTACCACGCGCTGGCCAAGAAGCGCCGCGACGAGCCGCAGGACGACATGATCTCCAGGCTGATCGAAGCGCGGGTGGAGCGCACCGACGATCAGCCGCCGTCGCTGTCGAACATCGAGATCGCGATGTTCGGTGCGCTCCTCGGCGGTGCCGGAGCCGAAACGGTCGCCAAACTGATCGGCGGCGCCGGCGTCATCTTCAGCGAACACCAGGATCAGTGGCAGGAGCTGTACAACGACCGCAGCAAGATCGGCGACGCCGTCGAGGAACTGCTGCGGATCTCCTCGCCCAACCAGTACAACGTGCGCTACCTGACCAAGGAGATCGAACTACACGGGGTCACCATCCCCGCCGGTAAGCCGATCTTCCTGCTCATCGGTTCGGCCAACCTCGACCCCGAGGCATGGACAGATCCCGATGTGTTCAACATCAACCGTAACCTTCGGGAAGCACCCAACCTCGCGTTCGGTTACGGCCTGCACAGTTGTCTGGGCGCGGCGCTGGCCCGGCTCGAAAGTTCCATCGCCCTCGACATGATGCTCGACTTCATGCCGCGCTTCGAGGTCGACCGAGCCAACTGCAAGCGGGTGACGATGCAGAATGTCGCCGGCTGGAACAACGTACCCACCCGCGTGCTCGCCTGACCTGCCGTTCGCACTGACGGGAAGGCGACCCGCTGCCGGTTGAGGTGCGAGCCCACGAGCCTCGAAACCTGGTGAGACGACAATGTTCTCCTACGAGGTTTGCCAGGCTCGGTCGCCGGGCGACCTCACGCCTCATAGCTGGCGAAAGGGGTCGGTTTTCCGTCGGGGCAAAGAGCTCTGGAGACTCAACCGGCGGGGCGGTGGTCGAGGGGAGCGGGTCAGAGCAGGGCGAGGGGCATCGTGATCAGGCCCGCGGTGTGGGGGGCGGTTTCGGCGGGTGTCCGCTCGGCGGACGCGCTGCGTGTGGGGGTGACCCGGTAGATCGGCACCGCCGGATAGCGGATCGCCAGGCGGATGGCCGCGGCTGCGTCGGCGTCCTCGGCCAGCACGATCGCGCAGTCACCGCCGCGCGCGGTGATCAGTCCGGTCAGTTTCTCGATCGACGGGTCCGCGTCGATGGAACTGATGGTGGCCGCACCTTTGCCGCGCGGCCCGGTGAACGCGGTGACGTCGGCGGCGAATCCGGTGCCGTCGGGGGCGACCACACACAGCCGCGGTACCCGGCGTCCCTCGGCGGCGGGGATGCGGCCGGCGGCGACACACACGGCGAACGTCAATTGCGATGTGCCGCATACATATACGGTGGTCGGCGCTTTGGTCGCGAGATCGTCGGCGATGCGCCCGGCGGTCGCCTCATAGCGGCTGATCACCTCGGGCTGCCAGCGGACCGGATCGAACACGGGCTGGCTGCGGCGCCACATCTCGGCCTGCCACGGATCATCGATACGGATCGAGACGGGGACCGGCGAGTCCGGATCTCCCATCGCGGCGTCGTGACCGGCGAGGCGGACGAGGTTGGTCTGGGTGTCGGCGCTGAGCAGATGCAACGCCGACAGCGTACCCGCGGGGTCAGGATCGGTGGTGATACGGGCGCCGGCGGATCGTGCCATGCGCACCGCGTCGGGATGTGTGCCGTGGTCGATCAGCACCAGCGTCGACCCCGATTCGCGGGCGGTGGCGGCGATGCCTGCCAGCGCACCGAGATCATCGATGCCGTCGACCACCGTGAGCGACTTGGCGAACCGGATCGCGGCGCGGTCGAACTGCGGTCTGAACACTGTGTACACCACGCCCGCCAGCAGTGTCAGGACGACGAGGACGCCGCCGGCGCGGGCGAGGTCGTAGGCGACCGGGGATTGCATGCAGGCCGCGGAGCCGTCGGCGGGGGCCCGGCCGCCGGCCACGAACAGGGCCAGCGTCGACGCCAGCGAACCGACACCGGGCACCTGGTCGGTGGGGCAGCGCCAGAAGCTGGCCAGACCGAGCACCAGGGACACGCCGCCGGTCGCGGCCACGAGGGTGACTGCCGATCCCGCGGTCCGGCGGCCACTCTCGGACAAGCGCAACCACACGGCCAGCCCGGCAAGCGCGACGACGATCAGTGCCGTCGGCCACGACCCGGGTTCACCGAACCAGCCCGCCCAGCCATCGGGCCGCAGCCCGGGCCCCACCGCCAGCACGCACAGGTAGATCCCGATCAGCACGAGAACACCGGCGATGACGGCGGACACCTTCGATCGGGGTCCGGCCCCGCTCCACCACTTGGTCATCAGTCATGGATATCAGGCCCGGGCGACATTCTCACGGCGCCCGCGCCAGGGGAGGCCGGGTTCACCCCATCCGGATCTGACCGCCCCCGTCACAGCCGTCGGAAAACGCCGTTCGGCGGAATCAGCGGGGACCAAAGACTCAGAGGTTACAGACTGACGACGGTGGCGCCGGCGGTGCCCGGCGCGCCGTAGAGGAGTGCGAAACCCGCCGTCGGGTTGCCTGGAACCTGCCGGTCGCCGGCGGTGCCGCGCAGCTGGTGGACGAGCTCGTGCAGCTGCCGCAGCCCCGACGCGCCGATCGGCTCACCGTTGGCGATCAAGCCGCCGTCGGTGTTGACCGGCATCGAACCGCCGATCTCGGTCGCGCCGTCGGCGATGAGCTTCTCCTGGTCGCCGTCGGCGCAGAATCCGGCCTCTGCCATGTGGATCACCTCGGCGCCGGCGTCGGTGTCCTGAAGCTGGATGATGCCGACGTCCTCGGGACCGATGCCGGCCTTCTCGAACGCGGCGCGTGCGGCGTACACCGACGGCGCAACGTCCTCGGCGACAGGTGCGTAGGTGGTGTTGACCTCGTACGCACCGTAGGTGCGGGTGCGCACCTCGACGGCCTTGACGAACACCGGCTTGGACGTGAACTTGTGCGCGAGGTCGGCACGGCACATGATGACCGCCGCCGCGCCTTCGTCGGGTGCGCAGAACATCAGGTGTGTCAGCGGATAGTTGAGCATCGGCGAGTCCAGGATTGCCTGCTCGTCCATCGGCTTGCGGCGGAAGGCGTTCGGGTTGAGCACACCGTTGCGGTAGTTCTTGGCGGCCACCTTGGCCAGGGTCCGGTGCGAGATGCCGTGCTCGTGGAGGTAGCGGTTGGCCTTCATCCCGAAGAACTGGGTGGTCAGGTACTGGCCGTTCTCGCCGTACCACTTCGGCATCCCGACGAGTGTCGGGTCGACGGTGAACGCACCCCGCGGATGTTTGTCCAGGCCGATCGCGATGCCGATGTCGTACTTGCCCAGCGCGATCGCGTCGGCGACGGCCTCGGTGGCCGATGCCGCGGTGGCACACGCGTTGAACACATTGGTGAACGGGATGCCGGTCAGGCCCATCTGGCCGACGATGGCGTCGGGGTTGGCGATCTCCCAGCTGCCGCCCGCGGCGAACTGGATGTCCTTCCATTCCAGCCCGGCATCGGCGAGGGCGGCGCGGATCGCGTCGACACCCATTTCCATCGCGGTCTTTCCTTCGAAGCGGCCGAACGGGTGCAGGCCCACCCCGATGATGGCGACGTCGTTGGTCATGGGTCAGGCTCCTACCGGTTGAAAGGCGAAGGTGAGGACTTCCTCGCCGTCGGCGTCGTGGCCGAGCGGCAAGGTAGTGACCTCGACGGTCGCGCCGAATTCCAGCTTCGCCGGGTCGTTCTCGGTCAGCCGGCCTTCGATGCGGATCACGTCGCCGAGTTGCACCAGCCCGACTCCGAACGGGGTGAACGTTTCCCGGGTCTCGTCGCCGAGGTACGGTGCGCCGGGCAGGAATCCCTGCGTGGTCCAGGCGATGAGGGTGCCGGTGCGCGGGAACGTGGTCTGCTCCACGGTGTCCCTACTGCATCGCGGGCACAGTTCCTGAATCGGGAAAACCGCTGCACCGCAGTCTTCTTCGTTACAGACACCGCCCACCAGCGCGACGTCGGCGTCGGGCCAGGTGGAGATGTCGGGGGAGATCATGCGTGTCATGTGTCGTCCTTGGTTGTTGCGTCAGGTGTCTCGGGTCGCCGGACCCTTCGTGACCCTCGCTCCTTCGTCGCTTCGGCCTCAGGGATCAAGATGGTGGTCGGCCTTTTGTCGCTTCGGCCTCAGGGATCAAGATGGTGGTTGGCTTTTTGTTGCTTCGGCTTCGGGGATCGAGATGGTGGTTGGCTTTTTGTCGCTTCGGCCTCGAGCTTCTTGATCCCTGAGGAGGGTCGCGCGAGCTTGCGAGCCGACTCGTCACGAAGGGTCGGGTGAGAGGCGCTCCTAGCTGTCGGCCTCCGCTGACAGGGCGGCTTGTTCGCGGGCCCAGCGGTAGTCGGCCTTGCCGACGGGGCTGCGCTGGATCCGGGCGCGGAACAGGACCGCCTTGGGCAGTTTGTAGCGGGCGATGGACGACGCGGCGTGCTCGACGAGGTCGTCCTCGGAAACCTCTGCGCCGTCGAGGGTTTCGACGATCGCCACCACCTCGTTGCCCCAGCGGTCGCTCGGGCGGGCAGTCACCAGCACGTCGGCGACGGCCGGATGGGAGGCGATCGCGAGTTCCACCTCTTCGGCGAAGATCTTCTCGCCGCCGGAGTTGATGGTCTGCGAGTCACGGCCGAGTAGCCGGATTGTGTTGTCGGCGAGGCGTTCTGCCCGATCTCCGGGTAGCGCGTAGCGGGTGCCGGCGACCACCGGGAAGGTCTTGGCGGTCTTTTCCGGGTCGCCCTTGTAGCCGAGCGGGACGTGACCGCGCTGGGCTAGCCAGCCGATGTGGCCGTCGCCGGCGGTGGTCTCGCCGGTCAGATCCTCGGTGACCACGGTCGTGTTGGTGCCAGGGTTGAACGTGCCGGTCGACACCGCGCCGGCCGTCGACACGTGCGTCATCTGCGCACCGGTCTCCGACGATCCGGTGCCGTCCATGACGATCGCGCCATCGAAGACGGCCAGCGCCCGCTCCTTGATCTGCGGTGACAGCACCGCACCGCCGTTGGCGAAGATCTTGATCGAGGAGACGTCGCGTTCGCCCTTCTCGAACTCGGTGAGCAGCGGACGGGCGATCGCGTCGCCGACGACCATCAGCACCGTCGGCTGTTCCTTCTCGATGGTCGCGGCGATCGCCGCGGGGTCGAGGCGTTCGGGCACGTCGGAGAACACCAGCGTCTGACCGGATGTGCTGGCGGTGAGCGCGGCCCACTGGGCGGCGGCGTGGATCAGCGGCGGCACCACGAACACCTTGAGTGCTCCGCCGCCGCCGGCGCGTTCGGCGATCTCCGTGATCGAGGTGACCGCCTCGCCGGTGTACACGTTCCGGCCGCCGCAGGCACCCATGAAGATGTCGTTCTGCCGCCACAGCACGCCCTTGGGCATGCCGGTGGTACCGCCGGTGTACACGATGTACAGGTCGTCGGGGGATGGTTGTGCACCAGACAGATCGGGTTCGGTGTCGGCGATGACCTGCTCGTAGTCGGTGGCGCCGTCGAGCAGCGCGTTGCCCGAGTCGTCGGCGATCTGGATGAGCACCTTGAGGCTGGGCACCCGCGACAGTACGTCCGCCAGCGTGGGTGCGAACGCGGCGTGGTAGATCAGCGCGGTGGGCGCGGCGTCGTTGAGCAAGTATTCGAGCTCGCTCTTGACGTAGCGGTAGTTGACGTTGAACGGTGCCACGCGCGCCCGGAACGCCGCGTGCATCGACTCGACGTATTCGTTGCCGTTGTAGGTGTAGAAGCCGACGAGGTCCTGGCCGACCTGGTCGCCGGTCAGGTCGGCGCGGTCGGTGTGTACTCCGAGGCCGCGTGAGCGCAGGTAGGTGGCCAGGCGCCGGGAGCGGTCGGCGATCTCCCGCTGGGTGAAGCGGCGATCGCCGAAGATCACCAGGTCGCGGTCGGGAATGGCATCGGCGACGGCGTCGAAGACCTCGGGGAAGGCGAATTCGGGTGCGGTGCTCAGTTCACTCAAGGCGGCTCCCTCGGCAGTGGGTGTGGGCGTGGGTGTGGGCGTGGGTATCGGCTGCCCACACCTGTGCGGTCTGTCTAACTGTAAGCCTTTCGGCAGCAATGGGACAGTGGCGTCCGGAAATTGCCCGGCACCTGCGGCCCGATATTGCGGAAGGCTCTACCGATAGGTATACAGTATAGGAGATCGCGGTGCGGTCGACGGTTCTCGCGAGCCTTCGTGCCGTGCTGTACGGAGTGTTCGCACACAGCCCAGCGCGCAGTCGGAAGAATCGGAGATTCGGTGCCCCGCAACGTTATCGACTGTCTCGTCAACGTCCACTTCGGCGAGACAGTGCAGCAGCCGGCGTGGATGCTCGCCGTGCGCGACGACTACTTCAAAGGCGCGGCGTCGATGTACGAGCCGGTCGACCTCGACGCCCTGCTCGACGAGATGGACGAGCAGGGTGTGCGCAAGGCGATCCTGATGAACTCGATCTCCAACCCGTCCAACACCGTCGTCAAGGCCGTGCAGGCGCACCCGGACAGGTTCACGATGTCGATGGGTGGTTTCGATCTGCTGCGGCCGGTCGCCCACCTGCGGGAGCTGACCGCGATGGTCGCTGACCTGCCGATCAGCTACGCCACGGTGGGACCGAGTTTTTGGGGCTACGGTCAGTATCCGCCGGGTGATGCCGTCTACTATCCGCTGTACGCCAAGTGCGCCGAACTCGAACTGCCGCTTTGCATCAACACCGGGATCCCCGGTCCACCGATCCCCGGCGAGGTGCAGAACCCGATCCATCTCGACCGGGTGTGCGTGCGGTTCCCCGAACTCAAACTGTGCATGATCCACGGCGCCGACCCGTGGTGGGACGTGGCGATCCGGATGCTCATCAAGTACCCGAACCTGCGGCTGATGACGTCTGCGTGGTCGCCCAAACGCCTGCCCGACAGCCTGCTGCACTACATGCGCACCCGCGGGCCGAACAAGGTGATCTTCGGCTCGGACTGGCCGGTTCTGTCCCAGCGCAGGGTGATTCCCGAGGCACGTAACCTCGACCTCCCCGAACAGGTCCTCGAAAACTATCTGTACAACAACGCGCAAGAGTTCTTCTTCGCCACCACCCCCGACGCCCAGCACCACGAACAGGAGCAGTGATGGATCGCTACGAACTCCGTCGCGAAGACTACAGCCTCACCACCGACCACACCGACCTGCAGACGGCGTTCGCCAAGCTCTTCCAGGCGCACAGCACCATCGATGCCGTGCGGGCGGCCGAGGCGACCGGTTTCGACGAGGCGCTGTGGAAGCAACTCATCGCCACCGGCGCCACATCGATGGCGGTCAGCGAGGCCGAGGGCGGCGACGGTGCGACGCTCGTCGACCTCACCCTGATCGCCGAGGAGGTGGGCCGCTCGCTCGCGCCGGTGCCGTGGATCGATCACGTGGTGTCGGCGCGGTTGCTCGCCCGGCTCGGCGCGCTCTCCGGTGATGACGAGATCATCTCCGGCTCGCGGATTCTCGCGCTGGACGCGGCCGGAAGCAATGGAGCCGCAGGCAAGCGTCTGGTGGCGCAGGCGGCGATCGCCGATGAGATCATCGTCCGCGAAGGTGATGATGTTGTGCGGCTGTCCTTCTCGGACAAGCCGGTCCGCGTGGAGAATATCGGTAAGCTGCCGATGGCATGGGTCGATCCGGCCGCCGCCGACTCGCGCACCGCCATCGCGAGCGGGCCTGAGGCCGTCAGGGCGTTCGAGCTGGCCGTCGATGAGTGGCGGCTGCTCACCGCGTCGGCTCTGGTGGGTCTGCTGGAGGCGACGATGCGCATCGCCGCCGAATTCGCCGTCAACCGCTACACCCTCGGGGTGCCGATCGCGTCGCTGCAGGGCGTCTCGCATCCGCTCGCCAACATCGCCATCACCGTCGAGAGCGGACGCAATCTGGCTCGCAAGGCGGCTTGGTTCCTCGAGAACGAGCCTGATGCCCGCGCCGAACTAGCCAGTGCTGCTTATGTATTCATGACCGATGAGGCCGCCAAGTCAGCGATCGTCGCGGTGCATACCCAAGGTGGTCTCGGTGTGTCCACCGAAGCGGCGGCGACGGCGTATCTGACTCGAGCCCGGGGTTGGCCGCTGGCCGGCGGTGATCCGGCCCGCGCTGCTGTGCGCGTCGCGCAGCTCGCCGCCGCCCGCGAAGTCGCCGCCCGCGAAAACGCAGAAGCATCCGCCTGAGCGCCGGACCCGTAAGAACAGGACTGACAAGACCATGGATTTCTCGAAAGTCGAACTCACCGAAGACGAAAAGGCGTTTCAGGCCGAGGTTCGCGAATTCCTCGCCACGCACGTCACCGACGAGGTGCGCAAACACGACCGCGACACCGGCGACAATTTCGACATCGGTGTGCACCGGGCGCTGGCCGAAAAAGGCTGGCTGGAAAAGGAGATCAAGGGCGCGGAAGGCTGGGAGGGAGGCTTTTCTCGCGTCGAATCCCGGATCTGGCATCTGGAACGGCGCAAGGCCGAATTCCCCTGGGTCACCTGGGGAACCACCGTCCTGATCGCACATTCGGTGGCGATGTTCGCCAAACCCGAACTGCGCGAAGAGGTTCTGCAGGGCATCTACGACGGTGACGTCCGGATGTGCCTGGGCTACACCGAACCCGACGGCGGCTCGGACGTGGCGACCTGCAAGACCCGGGCGGTGCGCGACGGCGACGACTGGGTCATCAACGGCTCCAAGATGTTCACCACCGGCGCGCATAACTGCCAGTACTGCTTCCTGATCACCAACACAG
This sequence comes from Gordonia sp. (in: high G+C Gram-positive bacteria), assembly GCF_020438995.1. Classification (GTDB taxonomy): domain Bacteria; phylum Actinomycetota; class Actinomycetes; order Mycobacteriales; family Mycobacteriaceae; genus Gordonia. Next base: position 28,968 of record NZ_JAGQTN010000190.1, on the reverse strand, counting down.
ATCCGGACGCCCGTAAACACAAGAGCCTCACCATGTTTCTGGTGCCGCTCGACACCCCCGGCGTCGAGATCCAGCCGCTGTGGACGGTCGACGGCGACCGCACCAACATCGTCTACTACAGCGACGTCCGCATCTCCGACAAGTACCGGCTCGGCGAGGTCAACGAGGGCTGGACCGTGGTGCGCGAGCCGCTCAACAAGGAACACGGCGTGGTCGACGCCGTGATCGATGGCCTCGATGACGTGTCGATCCTGCAGCATCAGGGCGTGTACGTCGCCAAGGCCGCCGACGCGGTGGTGCGCGAGGTTTCGCAGGAGGGCCCCGACGGCACACGCCGCGTCGACGACCCGCTGGTGTCGGTGCGTCTGGGGCAGTCGCTGGCCAAGGTCGAGGCGGCCCTCGCCTCGCCGCACATGTTCGGCCGGGTGGCCCTGGCGCAGGCGATGCGCGATGTGTCGCCGGTGCTCATGGACATCGTCGGCCCCACGTCGGTGCTGCCCATCGACGAGCCGGGCGCCGACCTGAGCCGCGCCGAGTACGTGTATCGCTGGTCGCCGCTCACCGGCATCTACGGCGGCACGCTGGAGGTGTTCCGCAACATGATCGCCCAGTACATCCTGGGTCTGGGCAAGCCGGTCTACGCCGCCCCCAAGGCCCCCGCGGCGTCGTAACCGGGCGCTGCGCGACATAGGTGGAAGTTCCGTGCGCCATGTGCGCACGGAACTTCCACGTTTATGATGTGATCCGCTCCGTATTCGTGTCATGGTGGTGCGCATGAGCACGGTGAACGACCCCACTGCGGACGACTTTCATATCCAGGTTTCCAGCCGCGACAGCAATGAGTTGGCGACCGCCCTCGCGGCGTGGCTGCCTACCGTGATCGCCTCTCAGGCACCTCCGGTGGTCACCGCGGCGGGCGCGTCGGATGCCAACGGGATGTCGTCGGAGACCATCGCCGTGCAGGCGTCCTGGCCCGGCGACGACCTGCCGGACGCCCGGTGGATCCTCCGGATGGCCCCGGCGGCACAGGACGTCCCGGTGTTCCGGCAGTACCGGCTCGACCACCAGTACGAGGTGATGCGTCTGGTCGGCGAACTCACCGATGTCCCGGTGCCCACGGTGGTCGCCCTCGAACCCACCGGCGACATCCTGGGCGAGCCGTTCTTCCTGATGGAGGAATGCGCCGGAGTGGTGCCGCCGGACGTGCTGCCGTACACGTGCGGCGGCAACTGGCTGGCCGACGCACCGGTAGAACAGCAACGTGCACTACAGGATGCGACGGTGCGGGTGATCGCGGGTATCCACTCGGTCCCGGCCGAAACCTGCGGATTTCTCAACGAGACGATGCCGCAAGGGGATACAGATCTGCGCCGCCAATTCGTCTGGCTCGTCGACTGGTACGAGTTCGCGGCCGGCGATATCGGCCGGTCCGGACTCATCGACCGGGCCATCGAATGGCTGGAGAGCAATTTTCCCGAGGACGTGGCCGCGAGCGAATCGGTGGTGACATGGGGCGATGCGCGCATCGGCAACATCATGTACGAGGACTTCGTTCCCGCGGCCGTCCTCGACTGGGAGATGGCGCGGGTCGGTCCACGCGAAACCGACGTGGCGTGGTTGATCTTCGCGCACATGGTGTTCGAGGAGATCGCGACCATGCTCAACATGGGCGGGTTGCCGCATCTGCTACGTGAGGAGGATGTGCGGCAGACCTACCGCGAACTTACAGGTGTCGAGGTGGGCGACCTGCGGTGGTTCTATGTGTTCGCCTCGCTGCAATGGTGCGTGGTGTTCATGCGCACCGGGGCGCGTCGTGTGCATTTCGGGGAGATGGAAGCACCGAAGGAGATCGAGGAACTGTTCTACCATCGTCCGCTGATCGAGCGTCTGCTGTCGGAAGGAGCCTGACGATGCCCGCACCCTACGGACTCGGCCCCGCCGACGAGTTTCCCATTCACCAACTGCCGCAACCCATCGCGTGGCCCGCCAACTCCGACCGGAACTTCTACGACCGGTCGTATCTGAACGCACACGACCGTAGCGGCAACATCTTCCTCATCTCCGGGATCGGCTACTACCCGATCCTCGGGGTGAAGGACGCGTTCGTGCTGATCCGGCGCAGTACTGACAAGGGCGAATTCACCCATGCCGTCCACTTCAGCGACGCCATCGACAACGACCGGCTGCACCCGCACGTGGGCAACTACCGGATGGACGTCACCGAACCGCTGCGGCGCCTGCACCTGACCGTCGCCGACACCGAGGGCATCGCCGTCGATCTGGAATGGAACGGGCTGTTCGACGTAGTGCAGGAGCAGACCCACAAGATGCGGGCCGGCACCCGCGTCACCCTCGACGCCCAGCGATTCGCCCAGACCGGCACCTGGTCGGGGTCGATCACCATCGACGGCGAGGAGATCGCCGTCGACCCGGCCCTGTGGATCGGCAGCCGCGACCGGTCGTGGGGTGTGCGCCCCAACGGCGAACCCGAACCCGCCGGGCGGCCCGCTGATCCGCCGTTCGAGGGCATGTGGTGGAACTACTACCCACTCGCCTTTGACGACTTCCAGATCGTGCTGATCATCCAGGAGGAACCCGACGGCTACCGCATTCTCAACGACTGCACCCGGGTATGGAAGGACGGCCGCATCGAACAGTTGGGCTGGCCGCGGATCACCGTCCACTATGCCTCGGGCACAAGGATTCCCACCGGCGCGACAGTCGTGACCACCACCCAGGACGGCAGCCAGCTCACCGTCGAGATCACCTCGCTGCTGGGCGCACCGATCCACGTCGGCGGTGGTTACGGCGGTGACCCGGACTGGTCCCACGGCAAGTGGCTCGGCGAGAACTTCACCCGCCGTGTCGATTACGACATGAACGACCCGGCCGTAGCCGGGAGGATCCCGTTCGGCGTCATCGACCATGTCGGTCGTGCCGAATGCACCGAGGCCGATGGGACCGTCCGTGAAGGGTGGGGCCTGTTCGAACACGGCGCTTTGGGCCGCCACGACCCGTCGGGGTTTGCGGACTGGATATCGTTGGCGCCGTAGAGGTTTGGTTCGAGGTGGTGGCGTCAGGTGTCGAAAGGTCGCCGGACCCTTCGTGACCCTCGCTCCTTCGTCGCATCGGCCTCAGGGATCAAGAAGTTTGGTCCCGGCCAGGCAGATGTCGGCAGTTCGCACGTTGCTGCTTCGTCGCAACGGCCTCAGGGATCAAGAAGTTTGGTTGCGGCCAAGCATCTTGATCCCTGAGGAGCTGTCGCGCGAGCTTGCGAGCCGACCGCGTCTCGAAGGGTCCGGCGAGATGAGGCTCTTACAGGACGGCTCCAGAGACCTTGGCGTCGATGATCTTGTCCCAGTCGTAGCCGAGTTCGGTGAGGATCTCGTCGGTGTGTTCGCCGTGGCCGGGGGAGCGGGTCGGCTCGGGCGGGGTTTCGTCGAACTGGACGGGGGCGGCGACGGTGTGGAATTCCTCGCCCTTGTCGTCGGTGAGGGTGAGCAGGTAGCCGTTGGCCTGCACCTGCGGGTCGTTCGGTACCTCGGCAGGTGAGGCCAGGGTGCACCAGGCGCCGGTCTCGGCCTGGAAGATCTCGACCCACTCGGCGAGATCGCGTTCGGCGAACACCTCACGTAGCAGGGCGGTGGCCTCGACCTTGTTGGCGGTGAGGTTGGCCAGCGGGGTGAACCGGGCGTCGTCGGACAGTTCGGGACGGCCGATGCGCACGCAGAAGTCGGCCCAGTAGCGGTCGGCCTGCAGGAACATCAGCTGGAACCAGCGGCCGTCCTTGGTCTTGTAACGGTTGACCACCGGGTTGGGTGCGTCGCCGGCCTGCCACTTGGGCACGCCGTCGTTGCCGTAGTAGTCGGCGATCGCGATATCCGGTGCGACGGCCCACATGCCTTGCGCCAGCAGCGAACCGTCGACGATCGCGGCGTGACGATGCCGTTCGCGGTGGAAAAGCGCGGCGGACACACCGCCGGCGAGGGTGGCTCCGCCCTGCAGGTCGCCGAACGCGGTGGTCTGGGCGAACGGGAACTCCACACCGTCGGGGGTCAGGGCGAAGGCCACGCCGGCCCGGCCGGTGTAGGAAGTGCCGTCGAAGCCGGGCCGGTTGGCGTCCGGACCGCGCTGACCCTGGCCACTACCGCGGGCGATGATGATGTCCGGGTTGAACTTCCGCAGTTCATCGACGGTCAGATTCGCGCGCTCGAGCTGTCCGGGCAGCCAGTTGGTGAGGAACACGTCGGCCTGCGCGAGGAGCTTGCCGAAGATCTCCCGCCCGTCGGGACTCTTGATATCGATGGCCAGGCTGCGTTTGCCGTGGTTGCCGATCTCCATCACCGCGTTGGCGTTGACTCGGGAATCCTCGGGCCGCAGACCGCCGGAGACGAGGTAGCGTGCCGGGTCACCGCCCTTGGTGTCCTCGACCTTGATGACGTCGGCACCCCAGTCGGCGAGCATGGCGCCGGCGCATGGCACGTACGTCCACGAGGCCAGTTCGACGACTTTGACTCCGCTGAGCAGACCGGACATGTGTGGATTCCTTTCGCGGGCTTCCCAAACGTTTGTAGAGTACATACTGTAGCAGTTACAGTTGGCTATCCCGTCAGGGTTGTCAATATCGCTGGACGGCCCGGTTGGCGCAGGTCATCGGGTTGATCGGGGTGCACGAAAGGCCGTGTCCCACAGCGTATCCGTATACAGCCGGTTACCCGCCGGGAGAGGGAAGACAAGTGAGTGACACGGAAGTGCAGACGCCGACGAGCGTCGAACTCGGTCGCAGGGTGGCCGAGCGTGCCGAACGACGGCTGCTGATCGACGGCAAACTCATCGAGGCCGCCGGCGGTGCCACCTACCCCAACGTCAGCCCGGCCACCGGTCTGGTCCTCGGTGAGGCCGCCGCGGCCACGGCCGACGACATGCGCGCCGCCATCGCCGCCGCCCGCCGTGCCTTCGATGAGACCGACTGGTCGTCGAACAGGGAACTGCGCAAGCAATGCCTGACGCAACTACAGGCCGCCCTCGAATCGGAGAAGGAAGACCTCCGTGAGGAGATCATCGCCGAGGTCGGATCTCCCGACATGGCCACGCGCAACGCTCAATTGGACTGGCCGCTGCAAGAGGCGCTGAATTATCCGATCCGGCTGGTCGACGAATTCGAATGGGAACGCACCCTCGACGGTGGCGGGCTGTTCGGTGATCGCAATATCCGCAAGGTCGTCAAGGAGGCGATCGGGGTGGTCGCGGCCATCACGCCGTCGAACTATCCGATCGAGGTCATCCTCAACAAGATCGGCCCGGCCCTGGCCGCGGGCAATACCGTTGTGCTCAAACCGGATCCCAACGCGCCGTGGACAGGGCTGCGGCTGGGCCGGCTGATCGCCGAGCACACGGACTTTCCCGCCGGCGTCATCAATGTGGTCACCACCCCCGACAATGACGTCGCCGGAATTCTCGCCACCGACCCGCGGGTCGACCTGATCTCGTTCACCGGATCCACTGCCGTCGGAAAGCATCTCATGCGCGAGGCGGCAGAGACGATGAAGCGCGTCTTCCTCGAACTCGGTGGCAAATCCGCGCTGATCGTGCTCGACGATGCCGACCCCGGCAAGGCGGTCATGGGTGCGATGGGTACCTGTCAGCACGCCGGGCAGGGCTGCGCGATCAACACGCGGCTGCTGGTGCACAGGTCGCTGTACGACACCGTCATCGAACAGGTCAAATTCGCGTTCGGCCTTGCGCCAGTGGGTGATCCGGCCGATCCCGGTGTGCTCACCGGGCCGCTGATCACCGCCGCCGCCAAGGACAAGGTGCTGTCGATGATCGCGCAGGCGCGTGAGGCCGGTGCCGAGATCGTCTTCGGCGGTGGGGTGCCGGAGAACCTGCCCGAACACCTGGCCGACGGCCACTACGTGCAGCCGACCGTGATCACCCGGGTGGGCGCCGACACGCCGATCGCGCAGGAGGAGGTGTTCGGTCCGGTGCTGGTGATCATCCCGTTCGATACCGACGACGAGGCCGTCGCCATCGCCAACAGCACGCCATATGGGCTGGCCGGGGCGGTGCTGTCCGGCGACCTGGATCGCGGTCTGGCGGTTGCGAACAGAATCCGGACCGGTGCCATCGGTGTCAATGGCGGCATGTTCTATTCGGCCGACGCCCCGTTCGGCGGTTTCGGCTCCAGTGGTGTCGGACGTCAGTGTGGCACAGAAGGGTTCAACCAATATCTGGAGACCAGGACGATCGCCCACCGGGCGCCACGGTCCTGATCGGTAACAGCGCTTCATCTGAAAAAGGAACCGTATTCATGGGAAAGCTCGACAACAAGGTCGCCGTCATCAGCGGTGGTGCCCGCGGTCAGGGCCGCTCGCATGCGGTCGCCCTCGCCAAGGAGGGGGCGAGCGTCATCCTGCTCGACATCTGTCAGGACATCGAGGGCAACAACTATCCGCTGGCCCGCCGCGAAGACCTCGACGAGACGGTGAATCTTGTCGAGAAGGAGGGCGTGAAGGCGTACGCCATCGAATGCGATGTGCGTGAACGGTCCCAGACCTGGGATGCGGTCGCCGAAGGCGTGCGCGAACTCGGCCGTCTCGACATCGTCGTCGCCAACGCCGGTATCTGCCCGATGGGCAAACGCGCACCGTTGCAGTCGTGGTCGGACACCATCGATGTCGATCTCGCGGGTGTGTTCAACCTGGTGCAGGGCAGCCTGCAGCATCTGGAATCGGGGGCGTCGATCATCGCGACCGGTTCGCTGGCAGCGCAGCTCGGCGCGACCGGCAATCAGGGTGCGGGCGGTTCGGCGTACAGCCTGGCCAAGCAGGTCGTCGCCCGGTACGTCAACGACCTCTCACCGATCCTGGGCCGCAAGGGAATCCGCATCAACGCGGTGCACCCCACCAACTGCAACACCGACATGCTGCACAACGAGGGCATGTACGGTGTCTTCCGCCCCGACCTCGAACACCCGACTCTCGACGACGTCAAACCGGTGTTCCCGATGATGCATTCGCTCAAGGTGCCCTACATCGAGCCGCAGGATGTGTCGAATGCGGTGGTGTTCCTGGCCAGTGAGGATTCCCGATATATCACCGGCATGCAGCTGCGTATCGATGCAGGCGGTTACGCCAAGACCATTCCCTGGAAGGGCTGACCGACTGTGGCTGAAGTGATCGGATTCGTCGGCGCCGGGCAGATGGGTGAGCCGATGGTGCAGCGCCTGCTCGCCGCCGGCCACGAGGTGGTGCTCTATGCCCGACGCTCCGAGGTCCGGGAGAAGCTGGGCGCCGCGGGCGCGACGATCGTCGACTCGGTGGCGCAGGCCGCATCGCGTGCCGACGTACTGATCCTGTGCCTGTTCTCTGACACCCAGCTGTCCGAGATCGCTCAGGGCCCTGACGGTTTCATGGAGAACGCCAAGCAGGGCAGCGTCGTCATCTCGCACACCACCGGCAATGTCAGCACATTACAGGGACTGGTCGAGAAGTATCCGGACGGACCGACGATTCTCGACGGCCCGATCAGCGGTACCGCCAAGGACATCGCCAAAGGTGTGCTGACGGTGCTGCTCGGCGGTCCGGAGGCGGCGGTCAAGCAGGCCGAGTCGGTGGTGCTGGCCTATTCCAAGGAGGTCATCCGCACCGGCGACCTCGGTACCGCGCTCAATCTGAAGCTGGTCAACAACATCCTGTTCGCGGCCAACGCCCAACTCGCCGCCGCGGCAGTGGAACTCGGTGCCAAACTGGGTATCGAGTCGGCGGATCTGCTCAATGCGATCGGGCATTGCAGCGGCCGCAGCTACGCGGTCGGCGCGTTCAAGGGGCTCGGCGACGTCGAGACGTTCAGCAAGATCGCCGGTCCGTTCCTGCGTAAGGATGTCAAGGCCGCGGCGCTGGCCGCCGCCGATTCGGGTGTGGACGTCGGGTGGCTCAAGACGGTGGTCGATGACGGACCGATCGAGTTGTCGTGACGGTGACGCAACTGCGCGCCGCCGGGTCCGGGGATGATCATGCCCCGGATCCGGCCGGGGCGAGCGTAGCGACGGGGGATGTCGGGGCGAGCGTAGCGACGGGGGATGTCGGGGCGAGCGTAGCGACGGGGGATATGGCGGCGTCGTTGCAGGGACTTCTCGACGCCCAGCGGGCCGCGCACCTGGCCGATCCGATGCCGTCGGTGGCTTTGCGCCGCAACCGTATCGACAGGTTGCTCGCGCTGGTGCTGGAGAACTCCGATCAACTCGTCGACGCGATCGTGGCGGACTTCGGGTCCAAGTCGCATACCGCGACTCTCTCGACCGAGATCGTCGGCATGATCGGGAATATCGCGCACACCCGCAAGAACCTCAAGAAGTGGATGCGTCCACGAAAAGCGTTGCGGGGAAGCAGGATCACCCGTCTCAGTGCCGAGGTGGTACCGACTCCGCTCGGCGTCGTCGGCGTCATCGGGCCGTGGAACTTCCCGCTGCACCTGGTCATCATGCCCACCGCCGCCGCCTTCGCGGCGGGCAACAGGGTGATGATCAAGATGTCCGAGATCACCCCGAACACCGCCGAAACACTGAAGTCTCTGGCGGACAAGTACTTTGATCCGATCGAACTGGCCGTGGTGACCGGTGACCTGCCGGTGGCCACCGCGTTCTCGGAACTGCCGTTCGATCACCTCTTCTTCACCGGCTCACCCGGCGTGGGCAAGCGCATCCAGGCCGCGGCGGCGGCCAACCTGGTGCCGGTGACTCTCGAACTCGGCGGCAAGAATCCGGTGATGGTGTCCCGCGACGCCGACATCGTTGAAGCCGCGCAGCGGATCGCGCTGGGCCGCATGGCCAACGGCGGTCAGGTGTGCATCTGCCCCGATCACGTGTACGTGCCGGTTGAATCGCTCGATGTATTCGTGGCGTCGGCCGTCAAGGCGTTGCGTAAGCATTTCCCGACCGTCACCGACAATCCCGACTATCCGTCGTGCGTGAACGACGCCAACTACCGGCGCGTCCGGGGGCTGGTGGACGATGCCCGGGACAAGGGTGCCAATATCACGGTGGTCGCGCCGGTCCACCAGGTGGATCCCGACCCGGATACGCGCAAGATCGCGCCGACTCTGGTCACCGGCATCACCGATGACATGACGATCGCCGGTGAGGAGATCTTCGGGCCGGTCCTCGGCATCTCCACCTACACTCGCGTCGGCGAGGTCATCGACGCCCTGGCCGGCAAACCGGCACCGCTGGTGGCGTACTGGTTCGGTCCGGACACCGCCGACTTCCGCGACTTCGTGCGCCGCACCCGCAGCGGTGGCGTGGCGCGCAACGAGTTCGGCATCCATATGCTGCCCTCGGACGCCCCGTTCGGCGGTGTCGGCAACAGCGGGATGGGTGCCTATCACGGCAAGGCCGGATTCGATCGGCTCTCGCATGACCGGTCGGTGGTCGGTACGGACCTGCCGATGCGTATCACCACGTCAAGTGCGGTTCCACCCTTCGGGACCGCGGCACGCAAGGGGATGGACCTCATGCTGCTGCGTGAGCGCAGACGTGTTCGCCGACGATTGCGCATGGTATGAGATATAGCGACCATGCTTCGTCGTACAGGTCACATAGGTGCTTGCCGAGAGTACCCATCACACAGGCTTGCGGGTAGGGAAATGTCATGAGTATTGCGATATTGCTGGAAATGCCGGTGTCGATGGACCCGGACAAGGAAGCGATCGTCGACGGCGATCTGCGGCTGACGCTGGGGCAGGTCGACGCGCTGGTCAATAGGGCCGCCGCCCGGATCACGGAGTCGGGTGCCCAGTGCGTCGCCTATGTGGGCACCGGTGGGGCGGCGATGCCGGTGCTGCTGTTCGCATCCGCGCGGGCAGGGGTGCCGTTCGCGCCGCTCAACTACCGGCTCACCACCGACGCGCTGGTGGAACTGATCGAGCGGCTGCCCGGCGCGGTGGTCGTCGCCGATGCCGACTACGCGGCTGTCGCCGCTGCCGCGGGCGTTCCGGTGCTTGACTCGGCCGACTTCCTCGACGTCGGCGCAGCCTCCGGAGCTGAGGCCCCGGCAGGCGACGTGGACCCGGATGCGCTCGCGGTGGTGCTGTTCACCTCCGGCACCACCTCCAAGCCCAAGGCCGTGGAGATCACCCACGCCAACCTCACCAGCTACGTGATGGGCACCGTCGACTTCGCTTCCGCCGACCCGGCCGACGCCGCCCTGATCTGTGTACCGCCGTACCACATCGCCGGCGTGAGTGCGGCGCTGTCGAACCTGTACGCGGGCCGTCGCGCCATCTACCTGCAGCGCTTCGACCCGGCCGCCTGGCTGCGCCTCGTCCACGACGAGGGAGTCACCAACGCCACTGTGGTGCCCACGATGCTCGACCGCATCATCGCCGCCTACGAGAAGGACCCGGTCGAGCTGCCCACGCTGCGCAACCTCGCCTACGGCGGTTCCAAGGTGCCGCAGCCGCTCGTGCGCCGCACCCTCGACCTGCTCGGCGACGTGGGCCTGGTCAACGCGTACGGTCTCACCGAAACCAGCTCCACCATCGCGGTTCTGGGTCCCGACGATCATCGCGAGGCGTACGGATCGGACGATCCGGCAATCGCCCGGCGCCTGGGTTCGGTGGGTCGCGCGGTGCCCGGCATCGAATTGCAGATCCGTGACGCCGACGGCACGGTGCTCGGTGCCGACGAGACCGGTGAACTGTTCATCCGTGGCCCGCAGGTATCGGGTAAGTACACCGGTATCGGATCGGTCCTCGACGCCGAAGGCTGGTTCCCCACCAAGGACATCGCGAGCATCGACGCCGACGGCTACCTGTTCATCGGCGGCCGTTCCGACGACACCATCATCCGCGGCGGTGAGAACATCGCCCCCGCCGAGGTGGAGGACGCGCTGGTGGAGCACCCGCAGATCCGTGAGGTCGTCGCGATCGGTGTCGCCGATCCCGAATGGGGACAGGCGATCGTGGCCGTCGTCGTGCGTGAGGACGGTGTTACCGAGGCCGATCTCGACGCCGACGCCGTGCGGGAGTTCGCCCGTACCAAGCTGCGTGGCTCCCGCACCCCCGACCACGTGGTGTTCCGGGACGAACTACCCTCTACCGCAACAGGAAAGATCCTCCGCCGCGTGCTGGTGGACGAATTGACCCCCGCTACAGCGGAATAGCAGCCCGAGAACTTAGGAGTAGACGAATGGTGAAGAACGGAACCCGCTTCGAGAGCCAGGTGTGCGACACCCAGGTGATCGTGATCGCCGCCGCCGACAGCCTCGACGACCTGCGCTGCGGTGGCGCGCCGATGATCGCGGTCGGCGGCGAGAAGGACGCCGGCGCCACGCTGAACGAGGCGTTCGCCGACGGCGCGGTCCTCGGCAAGCGCTACGTCGACGCCGACGGAGCCGAGGTGCTGGTCACCAAGGCAGGCAAGGGTTCGCTGTCGGTCGGCGACACCCTGCTGGTGTTCAAGGAATCCAAGGCCCTGCCGTCCAGCGACTGAGGCTGGGGGATCCGACCTAAGTCATGAGCAATGTCGCTGTTATCGGGGCCGACCGGGCCGTATCGGTTCAGTCCACCGCCGACGTACCCCTCACCGCCGACGAGGTGCGTGTCGACGTCGCCTACTGCGGCGTGTGCGGGTCGGACCTGCACCTGTTCTTCGACACACCCGAGCCGATGACCGGGCATGTGCTGGGCCACGAATTCTCCGGCACCATCAGCGAACTCGGGTCCGGTGTCGAAGGCTGGTCGGTCGGCGACAACGTGGTGGTGCTGCCCATCGACGAGTGCGGCGAGTGCCTCGCGTGCCGGCGGGCCGACGGCACCGGCGTCTGCGTGGCCGGCCTGACACAGGGACCGGGCCTCGGACGTGCGGGTGCTCTCGCCGAATCGGTGGTGGTTCCCGCGCGGATGCTGTTCGCGGTGCCCGACAGTCTGGACCTGCGGACCGCAGCCCTCACGGAACCGTTGGCGGTGACCCTGCGCGGGGTATGGCATTCGGGTGCCCAGGCCGGTGACAGCGTTGTCGTGATGGGAGCCGGCCCGATCGGGCTGCTGGCGACGCAGGCGCTGCATGCCCGCGGAATCACCGATGTGCTTGTGGTGGAACCGAATCCGGATCGCCGCCAGCTTGCCGAACGATTCGGGGTCGCGGCTACCGCGCCCGACGACCTGTTCGCGCGGGCGGCGCAGCTCGCGGGTCCGGTACGGGCCGTGCTCGACTGTACCGGTAATGCGGCGGTGCTCGCGCACTCGCTGAGTGTGCTCGGCTACGCCGGAACCGTCGTCATCCTCGGTATCACCGTCGAGGCGTCCGAGATCTACACGATGCTGTTGGCCGTCAACGAGCTGACCATCGTCGGCTCCACCGCGTACAGCCGCCGTGACTTCGCCGAGGCGCTCGACGCCCTCGCCTCCGGCCGCGTCAATTCCGATGCCCTGATCACCTCGGTCATCGGCCTCGACCAGGTCGACGCCAAACTTCACGAACTCGCATCCGGAACGAGCCCGGACGTCAAGGTGCTGGTGCAGCCGGGTCTACTTGAATCATGATTCAAGTAGGGTTAGCCTGCGAAGGAACCCAACCGTCCCGTAGGAGGCCCCCGATGTCGTGGTCGTCGAACGAAATTCATCTCGCGAACCGTCCCACCGGATACCCGGACGACGACACGTGGAGTTCGGCGACCGTTGAGGTGCCCGAACCGGGTGAGGGCGAGTTGGTGGTGAAGGTCGACTACATCTCCCTCGACCCGGCGATGCGGGGCTGGCTCAACGACGTGCGGTCCTACATTCCGCCGGTCCAGATCGGTGAGGCGATGCGCGCGATATGCACCGGCAGCGTCGTCGCGTCGCGGCATCCCGACTTCGCCGTCGGCGACACCGTCGCGGGCACCTTCGGCGTCGTCGAGTACGCGCTCAGCAACGGCACAGGTGTCTACAAGATCGACCTGGGCGTCGCCGGTGCCCCGACTTGGCTTGGCGCACTGGGCATGACGGGCATGACCGCGTATTTCGGGCTGCACGACGTGGGCCGCATCAAGGCGGGGGAGACGGTGCTCGTGTCGGCGGCCGCGGGTGCGGTGGGCAGCGTCGTCGCCCAGCTCGCCAAGGCCGAGGGCTGCCGCGTCATCGGCATCGCCGGCGGCCCCGGCAAGGTGGCCTGGCTCAAGGAGATCGGCCTCGACGACGCCATCGACTACAAGAACGAGAACGTCCTCAAACGACTGCGCGAGGTCGCACCCAAGGGCATCGACGTCTACTTCGACAACGTCGGCGGCGACATCCTCGACGCCGCTCTGGCCAACCTGCGGCGCGGTGCCCGCGTCGTCATCTGTGGCGCTGTCGCGGGCTACAACGACGAGGCCCTCCCGCCTGGCCCCAAGCGCTACATGTCGCTGCTGGTCTTCCGGGCCACGATGACCGGTTTCGTCGTCTTCGACTACGAGGACCGCTACCCCGAAGCCGTCGCCGCCATCTCCGCGATGATCGCCGACGGCCGTCTGGTCGCCCGCGAAACGACCCTCGACGGCGGCGTGCAGGCCTTCCCGGAAGCGCTGCTCGGCCTGTACGCAGGCGTCAACACCGGCAAACTCGTCCTCAAGGTCTGACCGGCGGGGCGTCGCCAAGCGGAGTCGAGGTGCAAAGTTGATTTGGCATCTGGAGCAAAGTGCAAAGTAAAACGTCGTTTTACTTTGCACCTGCAAAGTGAAACGACGTTTTACTTGCTACTTTGGGCATATGGATGCAGCCAAGTTCGTCGACGGAGCGTTCGGTCGCCCGGCCATAGGTGTCGGGGCAGCGTCGTTCACCTACTACCGGCCGCATCCGATCCCTACAGATATCGATCTCGCCCCCCTCACCGTCTTGGCACTGTCCGAGGCCGATGCCGCGCTGGGACTCTTGAACGGACTGGGCAGGCTGATCCGTGATCCGGAGATGCTGCTCGGATCGTTCGTTCGAAAGGAGGCGTTGGCGAGTACCCGGATCGAGGGCACCAACGCCTCGTTGTCGGAGGTTCTCGAAGCCGAGGCCCGTGACGGCGGACCGGTCACTGACGACGTCGCGGAGGTCGAGCGCTATCTGGCTGCGACCGACCTGGCCATCTCTTTGACGGCCGACTTGCCGATCACCGAACGTCTGATCAGGCAGGTGCACGCCGAACTTATGGCGGGTGTACGGGGGCAGGAGCGTCACCCGGGCGAGTTTCGGCGCTCACCGGTATGGATCGGTGCGGCCGGTGCGACTCCGAATTCGGCGCGGTTCGTGCCGCCGCTGCCCGAGTACATCGGTGAGCTGATGACGGACTGGGAGAACTACGTCAACCGACCTTCACAGGTGCCGACGTTGGTACGCGCGGCCATGTCGCACTATCAATTCGAGACCATTCACCCGTTCCTCGACGGCAATGGGCGTATCGGGAGGCTTCTGGTGGGACTCTTTCTGATGTCGACGGGGCGTCTCACCCGACCTCTGCTGTATCTGTCCGGTTACCTGGAAGCCAACCGGAGCGAGTACTACGAACGGCTCCAAGGTATTCGTGAGCGCGCAGAGGTTCAAGAGTACTTGCAATTCTTCTTCGTCGCCGTTCGGAGACAGTCCGAGGATGCGGTCTCGAGAGCGGGTCGCCTCGTCGAACTCAGGGAACGCTACTACCGGCAGGTGGAGATGGAGCGATCGCGTGTGGCAGCGCTCATCCCCCTCATCTTCGGTACGCCGTTCATCCATGCGCGCCGAATCGAGCTGTCGTTCGCGAACTCCGGCGGTCCGATTACGACGCAAGGTGCGCGGAACCTGCTCGCAAAGGCGGAGGAACTGGGCTGGGTCTCCCGGTACGGAGGTCTGGGAAAGGGTTCCCGCACTGTCTATTTGGCTCGCGACGTCTTCGAGATCATCGAGGCCCCAACGAATTACGAGCAATAGATTTCCGGGCTCAGCTCCAGATCTCGATGAGTTCGTCGGTGGTGACGACGGTGCTCAGGAGCGAGAGGGTGTTCTTGAGGATGGCTCGGCCGTAGTCGGTGGGGATGCCGGCGACGGCGTCGCTCGGGAGTACGACGTCGTAGGACTTGTTGACCGCGTCCATGATGAAGTTGGGGATCGCCACGTTCAGCGAAACACCGACTGGGACGATCGTTGTCACGCCCAGGTTCCGCAGGACCGAGTCGAGGTCGGTACCGCACATCGGGCCGAGGCCGTGCAGTCGGGTGAGCACGAGGTCCGACGGCTCAGGACCGAGTTCGGGTACGACCGCGGCGCCGTGGCTACCGGGCTCGGCCGACAGTGTCTTGGCGCCGTAGGCGAAGAGGGCGGCGTTGTGATTGGAGCCGCGGCCGTCGGCGCGCCGGGTCACGACGCAATGGATGACGCTGACGCCGGCCGCCCGCGCCACCGGAAGCAGCCGCGCGATATTGGGCACCGCCTCGCGTTGTGCTTCCTCGGCGAGCGCGGCCAGTCCCGCATTCGCGCCGACCACCGCCTCCTGGCATTCCTGTGTGACGATCGCGGTGTGTGCAGGCCGGACGAGCTCGGCAAGGGGTCGTGCCACCGTGGGCTCCGTATCAGTTGGTGTGCAAGGCTACTGTTGAACCAATAGTAACCATCTCAGTACTGCGCTCGACGCCGTTCCGGTCGTCGGCCGCAATCTCACACGGATCCAGCCATCACGCGAACCTTCGTGAGATTAGCGGTGGCCTAATCTCACAAGGAATCGCAGTTTTGGTAGATCCTTGTCAGATTAGAGGTGCTCTAATCTGACAATCGCCTGGTGGTGGGGGCGGAGTTGTTCGTGAGCTTCATCGGGGTCGATCGACGTCGCGAGCTTGAGTAGATGGTGCAAAGTGTCCTCGACAGTGCCGATGACGGGCGGATCGCCGTCACTCGGGAGAGCCAGTCGGTGGACTTCGGTGTCGGTGGGGCCGGGGGTGATCGCGTTGACGCGGATTCTGTTGTCCGGCAGACGAGCCGTCGGGCATGTCGATATGACTCAACTACCGAGGTGGTCGATCAGCGTGCGGGGTACGGACATTACGTCGCAGCGCCCGCGCCCACCGTCTCCTCGGCTTTGCTCGGCGGGTCGCCGGGACGCCAGTCGGCGTCGACGTCGTAGAACTGCAGTGCCCAGCGGCGCATGGCCATATACGGTTTGGCGTCGATCCGGTCGAGCGGGGGGCGCTCGACGTACTTCTGGTAGCGCCAGATGCTCAGGTCGTCCCACACCGTTTGCAGGAAACGCTTTTCCACCAGCTTCTGGACTTCCGGCGGTGGTACGTCGGAGGTTTCGCCCTCGGGCTTGGGCCACCAGATCGTGTAGAACAGGTCGGACTTGCCCTGGTCGGTGGGGGTGCAGGCGAAGATCAGCCGATGTTGTTGCACGCCTTCGAAAGCGGTGATCGCGTAGCCCAGACCGGCGATGTGGCTGTGCACGCGCAGCGACATCGCGTTCGGGTCCTCGCTGCTCACGTCGGGCCAGCCGGTGAGGAACTGCCATTCGTTGTCCTGGATCTCCCACTTGAGGCAGACCGGGGTGACGGTGGCGTGGTGAACGTAGCGGAAATGTGCACTGTCCGGGGCGTTTTCGGCGACGATCTGCGGGTGGA
This sequence comes from Gordonia sp. (in: high G+C Gram-positive bacteria), assembly GCF_020438995.1. Classification (GTDB taxonomy): domain Bacteria; phylum Actinomycetota; class Actinomycetes; order Mycobacteriales; family Mycobacteriaceae; genus Gordonia. The sequence continues at coordinate 12,385 of NZ_JAGQTN010000190.1, read as the reverse complement.
CGTTCTCGTTCTCGCATTTCACCGAGAACTCCGGATACGACCGGTAGTACTTGTCCGGAGTGTCGGTGACCTCGGGGAACTTTGAGAAGATATCCGGTGGCGACCAGCGGGGTGCCTCGCCGTGCGGGTGATACCACATGAACACGACGCCATACTGCTCGTGAATCGGATACGACCGCAGCCGCATCGTCTTCATCGTCCGCCCGGGCTCCGACGGCATATATGCGTGCCTGCCATCGGGTCCCCAGCGCCAGCCATGGAATGGGCATTGGATACAGTCGCCGACGACCTTGCCGCCGTAGCCGAGGTGCGCGCCGAGATGCTTGCAGTTGCCGGTGAGTACGTGGATCTCACCGTTGTCGTCGCGGTAGCCGACCAGGTCCTCGCCGAAATAGTGCAACGGCCTGGTCTGGCCCTGCTCGAACTCCTCGGACCAGCCGATCACATACCAACCGGTCGCGAACCACGTGAACGGAACTTCCATGGCGATACTCCTCTGTGCGGGCTGTTAAGTCTGCGGTGCTACGTCTGCTGCGCGGCGGCGGCCTGAATCTGCTGCTCCCACGCGGCAAGTTTTTCCTCGGCGCTGGTCTGGTGGTGGCTCAGTGCCCGGATGGAGACGTCGTGACCCTCCGCCTGCGCACGCAGGGCCCCGACGGTGCACTGCTCCTTCGGGATGTGTTTGAACGGGTCGAAGTTGTACCACTTCATGGTGTTCTCGAAGGTGATCTTGTTGATCTCGTCGTCGGGAACCTGCGCCTCGGAGAAGACATTCCACAGTTCCTCGGGGGCATTGGGCCACATGGAATCCGAATGCGGATAGTCCATTTCCCACGAGATGTTGTCGACGCCGATCTCGTGGCGCAGCTTGACGCCGAGCGGGTCCGAGATGAAGCAGGTGAGGAAGTGCTCCCGGAACACCTCGCTGGGCAGCTTGCCGCCGAAGTTCTGCAGTGTCCACGTCGAATGCATGTCGAAGGTGCGGTCGACGCGCTCGAGGAAATACGGAATCCAGCCGGTGCCGCCCTCGGACAGGGCGATCTTGAGATCCTTGTATTTCTTGATCGGCGCCGACCACAGCAGGTCGGCGGCGGCGTTGACGATGTTCATCGGCTGCAGCGTGATCATCACGTCCGGCGGGGAGTCGACGGCCGGGATCGACAGCTTGCCCGATGACCCGATGTGCACGCACATCACCGTGTCGGTGTCGACGAGAGCCTGCCAGACCGGATCCCAGTAGTCCGAGTGGAAACTCGGATAGCCCAGTGCAGCAGGGTTTTCGGTGAATGTCAGCGAATGCACGCCCTTCTTGGAATTGCGGCGGATCTCCTGGGCGCACAGCTCGGCGTCCCAGATCACCGGCAGTCCCATCGGGATGAACCGGCCCGGATGCTCCCCGCACCACTCGTCGATGTGCCAGTCGTTGTAGGCCTGTACCAGCGCCAGGGAGAAATCGGAATCCTCGGTGGCGAACAGACGGGCGGCGAAACCGGGGAAGGACGGGAAGTTCATGCCTGCCAGCACACCGCCGGCGTTCATGTCCTTGACGCGTTCGGCGGCGTCGTAACAGCCGGGCCGGATCTCGTCGAGTCCCTCGGGCTCCAGGCCGTACTCCTCCTTGGGCCGTCCGGCGACGGCGTTGAGTGCGACGTTGGGGATGATGCGGTCGCGGAACTTCCACATGTCGGCGCCGTTGTCCATGTGCACCAGCCGCGGGGCGTCGTCCTTGTACTTGGCGGGCAGGTGGTTGTCGAACATGTCGGGCGGCTCGATGATGTGGTCGTCGACGCTCATCAAGATCATGTCGTTCATTTCCATGGCAGAGCTCCTTTCGTCATTTCCCATACTGTAGCGCTTACGATATGGGTTATGGGAGATGTGCCGGTCGACGGGAACGGCTGACTGGTCCGGGTGGGCTGACATTGAGCTTGGCACTTCTTGACGGGTGTGTCAACATTCACTCGATAACCAGCTATTTATATTTCTGACCTTGCTATATAGAACTTGACAGTTGTGTCCAGTAGGCTCGCTGTCGTGACGATCGCCGATGTATCCGGACCTCACCCGGCCCATGAACGCGGGCCGGAGTCGGCCGATGCACGCGGGCCGGAGACTGCCGATGCACGCGTGCCGGAGCCGCGCAGGATCGGGGTGGCCGGCGGCAGTCGCGCCGAACGAACCCGCGAGGCCATCCTCGACGCCGCACGGAAGCTGTTCTACGAGCGCGGCTACGCCGGGGTGGCGGTCAACGCCATCACCGAGGCCTGCGGGATATCCCGGGCCGGCTTCTACACCTATTTCAAGGACAAGCGCGAGATCTTCGACATCCTGTCCGAGCGGGCCTACCGCGACCTGCGTGAGGTGCTCGCGGGCTGGAGCGCGTTGCCCGCGGGCAGCTCGGCCGACGACGTACGCGGGTTCGTCCGCGACTACTTCGTCTACATGGACCGGCACGGTGCGTTCGCCATGGCCGGGGCGCATTCCGGTCCCGACGACGACGGCTTCCGCGCGGGATACCGGCGCATGCAGACCCGGGTGTCGTGGATTCTCGGGCAGGGGCTGCCCGGTGCGGGCGCGCACTCGCCCGAGGTCGTCGGCAGTGCGGTGTTCGGGCTGCTCGATCGGTCCTGGCACACCGTGCGGGCCCAGTCGGTGACGGTGAGTGAGGACGAGATGGTCGACCTGCTGACCGACATGATCGTCGGCATGCGCGGCTGACGCCGGTTCTTCGCTGACCCGATCTCTTTCGCTGACCCCGAATCTCTTTCGCTGACCCGAATCTCTTTCGCTGACCACAGTCAACGAAGTAGCGTGTGCGGATAGTTGGCCTTCCCCGGTGCCGACGGGCCAGGAGGTCACCGATGAAGAAGCTGCGCGCCATGGATCTGCGATCGGCATGGGTGATCGCCGTGGCGTCGGTGGCAGTGTCGATGGTGATCGCGGCGATGGCCGGGCTGACGACGGCGCTGCCGGAGATAGCGCTGGTCACCGGCGCGAATACCGGTCAGATGACCTGGATCATGGATGGTTACACACTCGCTCTGGCGGCGTTGCTCCTGCCGGCGGGTGCGCTCGGCGACAGACTCGGGCGGCGGGAAGTACTGATCGTCGGGCTCATCATCTTCGGTGTGGCCTCGCTGGCGGCGATCTGGTGCACCGATCCGGTCTCGATGATCATCTCGCGGGCGGCCTGCGGGGTAGGTGCGGCGCTGATCATGCCGACCACATTGTCGCTGATCACCACGGGCGTCCCCGCCGACAAGCGGGAACTGGGTATCAGCATCTGGGCGGCGGTCGTGGGTGCCGGCGCGATCTTCGGCATTCTCATCACCGGCGTGCTGCTCGAGTTCTTCTCCTGGAAGTCGATCTTCATCATGTTCGCTGTGATGGCGGTGACGATCCTGGTGCTGTCGCTGACCATCGCCACCTCCAAGGACCCCGATCCGGGTCCGTTCGACTTCATCGGCGCATTGACGTCGGTGGCCGCGGTGACGATGCTGATCTTCGGGCTCATCGAGGCACCGCACAAGGGCTGGACGTCGCCGCTGGTGCTGGTGTGCCTCATCGGGGGCATGGGGCTGGTCGTCGGCTTCTACCGGGCGGAGGCACGTAACCTGTCGCCGCTGCTGGATGTGAATCTGTTCCGCAACCGAGCCTTTGCGGCCGGATCGTTATCGGTGCTGGTGCAGTTCTTCCTGTCGTTCGGCCTGTTCGTGGTGTTTCTGCAGCAGGTTCAATTGATCTTCGGCTACTCGCCGCTCAAGTCGGCCGTCGCGCTCATGCCGATCGTTGTTGGGGTGGTATGCGTCGCACCGCTGTCCACCATCCTGGTGGTGCGGTGGAACGCGCTGCGGCTGTTCCTGACGGCCGGCATCACCGCGGGCGGCATCGGGGTCCTGACGATGGGGCTGTTCGACTACGACGAGTACTGGATGCTGCTCATCCCGATGATGGCTTTCGCTGTGGGGCTCGGCCTTTCCGGCGCGCCGTCGACGGCGGCGATCATGACCAACACGCCGCCGGGCAACCAGGGGGTCGGCTCGGCGGTCAACGACACCGCCCGCGAACTCGGCGCGGCGCTCGGTATCGCGGTCTCCGGCAGCATCATGGCCGCCGGTTTCGATGCCCGGATCGGCGAAACCGCCGACCGGGCCCGCGATCAGATCGATGCCCTGGGCAGACAGGCGGCCGCAGCCGGGAACCCGGCGGCGACGCAGGAGGCCTCACGGCAGGCCGACACCGTCGCAGAGCATGTCCGGCAGTCCCTCGCCGAGGCGCTGGCGGTGGCCGACGGGTTGCGTGACCAGGCGCCCGGAGTGGCGGCCACGATCACCGACGGGGCGCGGGCGGCGTGGTCGGTGCCGATGGGGCACGCTTACCTGGTGGTGGGCGTCGTGACGCTGGTAGGAGCGGCTGTGCTGTGCTGGATCACTCCCAACCGGATCGACGCCACCGCGGGCGGTGCTGCGATGGCCGACGGGTCGGCGACTTCCGCAGATCAGGACGGTGACAATGCCGAAGACCGGCACGAGTCGGATCGCCCGGCCAATGTCGGTGTGACCGGGAACACAAATTCACCGGGATTTTCCGGCGTGTAATGCGACACAGTCGCCCTGGAAGGTTACATTTGTCTCATAGCACACCAGCCAGGCTCGTCCTGGTCCGGCTGATCGGGCCGAATCCCACCAGCGTGTGCGGCACAGGCAATCGCACGAGTAGGCATCGGTGTTCAGGAGTGTGGAGACGATGGCATCACCGGATTTCACGTCAGCGTCGGGAGAACAATTCACCGCGGTCCGTGCGCGAATGTGGCGCCTGCTGGTGATGCTGAGCGCGCTCGTCGGCGTCGTGGTGTGTCTGCTGCTCATTCTGACCTCGGCAACTTGAGGGCCGAGAAATAACGAAATGCCGGTGAACCAGTCACCGGCATTTCGCTCTTTGCGGCCTCAGGCGTTCTTCTCGATAGCCGCACCGACGCGGGGGAGTGCGTCGGCGACATTCTCCTTGGCCTTGCCGCGCAGGGCGTTGTAGGCCTTGGCGAGCGGCGCCTTCGCGCTTGCGGCGTGCTCGTCGGTGATTGCCAGCAGGGCCTCGGCGGCCGCATCCGAATTGGCGGCCAGGTGGTCACCGAAGGGGGTGCCGGCGGGACGCGAATCCCAGAACGGTGACAGCGCGGTCACGAACTCGGGCAGCAGCTTGTCGGTGGCGTGCGGAACCAGGCCCGGCTTGAACTTGTTGGCGGCGTTGTAGCCGGCCTTGATCGCGGTGCCGCTCAGGCCCTTCTTCTCGGCCACATCGGAGTCGATGACGGCCGCGAGGTCGGTGACGACCGCTTCGCGACGACCCGGTTCGAGCAGATGCTGCAACGAATCACTCATATGTCTCTCCCTAAGCACGATGGACCGAAGCTGCTCCCGGCCACTGTCGGGCACCCCCGGTCCCACCCCGTACGGAGCGGAATCGAGCGGTGCTCTGGTTACCGTCGTAGAGAGTACTTGTTTGTCGCGGTAAGCGTTTCGTGCGGCCTGTCCGCGCCGATGCCGATTCGGGACAGCTGATTTTCTACACTTCCGCGCACACGATGTTCTTCAGCACCACCGCGTCGGCGCGCTCGGCGACAGATGCGGTGGCCAGCAGATCTCCCTCGTCCCACACGTCGACGACCAGCGTCTCACCCGGGAACACCACGCCCGCGAAGGTTGCCGAAAAGTTCGTGACCTTGGTGACATCGGAGCCGCGGACTTCGTCGACGAGGGCCCTCAGGACCGCCCCGTATGTGCACCGGCCGTGCAGGATGGGGCGCGGGAAACCGGCTTTCCGAGCGAACGCCGGATCGCTGTGCAGCGGATTGCGGTCGCCGCATAGCCGGTAGTACAGCGCTTGCTGCGGCAGTGTCGGGATCTCGATCCGGTGATCGGGTGCCCGGTCGGGCAGTGTCCGCTTGTCGGAGGCACCGCGCTCGCCACCGAACCCGCCCTCGCCGGAGGCGAAGATCGATGACCGGGTGGTCCACAGCAACTCGCCCTCGTCGTCGACGGTGGTGTACTCCTGCACGATGACCGCCGCCGAACCCTTGTCCCAGACCTCGGCGATCCGGCCGCTCGTGGTCGCCTTGCCGGCGGCCGGGATCGGCCGGTGGATGCTCACCTGCTGACCGGCGTGCACCACCTTGGCCAGGTCGATGTCGATTCCGGGGAACACGACCTTGGGGGCCTCAGTGGCGTGGAATGTCGGTGCGACGGTCGCGAACGAGGGCAGCACCTTGGGGTCCGAGTCGTGGATGTAGCCGAGGCCGGCTTCGTCCATCGGGTCGGCCGCGGCGCCTACGGCCAGGTTGTACAGCGCCACGTCGGAGGCCGACCAACTGTAGGACTGCTCGCCGATGTCGGCGCCGATGGCGATATCGGGATTGATGGGCATCGCTCATGCTCCCTTCGAGACGGCCGTGGCTTTGTCGGCGCCGGCCTTGTCGGGGCCGGCTTTGCCGGGGCCGGCCTTTTCGGCGGCGTCGAGAGCCGCGAGATAGCCGAACACCATCGCCGGGCCGATCGTCGCGCCGGGACCTGCATAGGTGTGACCCATCACGGGTGCACTGGTGTTGCCCGCCGCGTACAGTCCGTCGATGACCGAGCCGTCGGCGCGCAGTGCCCGGCCCGATGCGTCGGTGTCGATGCCGCCCTTGGTGCCCAGGTCGCCCGGCACCATCTTGACCGCGTAGAACGGGGCCTTGTCGACGGGACCGAGGCTCGGGTTGGGTTTGTTGGTGAGGTCGCCGTAGTAGTGGTCGTAGCCGCTCTTGCCGCGGCCGAAGTCCTCGTCGACCCCCTTGCGGGCGAAGCCGTTGAACCGTTCGGTGGTGGCGGTGAGCGCCTCGACGGGCACGCCGATCTTGCCGGCCAGCTCGGTGAGCGTGCCGGCCTTGACCACCACACCCGATTCGAGCCACTTGCGCGGCAGCGGCTGGCGGGCGTTGACGCCGGCGAACAGGTAGCGGTTGCGGCAGCGCTGATCCATGATCAGCCACGCCGGGACGTTGGTTCCGGGACCCTCGCCCTGGCCGAACTCGCCGCCGTACATCCGGTGCACCGCTTCGACATACGGCAGCGACTCGTTCATGAACCGCTCACCGCGCTCGTTGATCATGAACGTGCCGGGCACCGCGCGCTCGGACAGCGCGAACCACGGGCCGCGCGGCAGCGGGATCGTCGGGCCCCACCAGGCGTCGTCCATCATCGACACCGCGGCGCCGATCTTGAGGCCGGCCGTGATGCCGTCGCCGGTGTTCGTCGGCGCGCCGGTGGTCCACTCCGAGCCGATCGGATCGCGCTGGTACTTCTTGCGCATCTCCGGGTTGTTCTCGAAACCGCCGGAACCGAGGATGACGCCGTGCCGGGCGCGCAGTTCGATCCGCTGACCTTCGGATTCGGCGACGACGCCGACGACGCGGCCGTTCTCGGTGATCAGGTCGGTCAATCCGGTGTTGAGCCGCAGCGGCACACCGGCCTGACGCACGCCGACGAGAAGCTCGGCGGCCAGCGCCGACCCCATCGCGATCAGCTTCTTCTTGCGGGTCTTGGCGACGAAGAACCGGCCGCCCACCTTGGCGGTGCGGGCGATGCCGCGCCAGTGCCGCAAACCGACGTTCAGCCAGCGGTAATCACTTTGCAGCACAATCATATTCAGCGGCACCTTGGAGTACGGCGGGTGCAGCGTCTTGAGATCGTCGCCGAGGCGCCGGGCGTCGAACGGCTTGGGTTCGATGGACCGTCCGCCCAGGCGTCCGCCGGGGGCCTCCGGGTAGTAGTCGGAGTAGTCCCTGACCCACTCGAACTCCAGCGGGGCGTGCGCCATCAGGAAGTCGAGGGCCTCGGGGCCGCGGTCGATGTAGGCGTCGATCTTCTCGGCGGGGGCGTGTTCGCCGATGATCGCGTGCACGTATTCGCGAGCCCTGGCCACGGTGTCGTCGACGCCGTCGCGTTTGAGGACCGAGTTGCCGGGGATCCACACGCCGCCGCCGGAGCGGGAGGTGGAACCGCCCCAGTACGGCGACTTCTCGATGAGGATCGTCTTGAGGCCCTTGTTCGCGGCGGTGATGGCCGCGCTCATCCCGGCGGCGCCCGCGCCGACCACGATGACGTCGTACGTCTCGGACCCGGCTGAGCCGGGAGTCGTGGTTGTGCTGGTGGTGCTTGACGGTGTCGCGTCGGCCATGGGGGTCCCTTCATTCGCCACGGATGCAACGAGTTCTCCCCAAATTAGAACACGTTCCAGAAACTTGCCGCCACCCTGGGTTGGACAGGTGTCCATTCCGCCCAGTGGGTTCGGCCTGTTGCTGGGGTAGCCCGATATGTCAGCGTCTACGACGATGTGTGTGCGAGGGCTCCTCAAAAACTGGAACGTGTTCTAGAATGGGCGGAGCCCGACAACGGATTGCCCCGGTACCAGCAGGAAGCGAGACACCACATGGCGGTGGACCAGGCCACACGGCAACAGATCGCCGATGATCTGTGGACGGCCGAGCGGACCGCGACCGCGATCGACCGGCCCAGCGATTCCCATGCGGGTCTCGACGTGGTGGACGCCTACGAGATCCAGCTCATCAACATTCGTAAACGGCTCGACGCCGGTGCCAAGGTGGCCGGCCACAAGGTGGGCCTCGCGTCGGAGGCCATGCAGACCATGATGGGCGTCGACGAACCCGACTACGGGCATCTGCTTGACACCATGCAGTACCACGAAGCCGAGCCCATCGACTTTCATGCGTTGTGCATCCCGCGGGTGGAGGTCGAGGTCGGCTTCATCCTCGGCGCCGACCTGCCCGGCGAGGGCTGCACCCGCGACGACGTGATCGCCGCCATCGAATGGGTGGTGCCGTCGATCGAACTGATCGACTCACGCATCAGGGACTGGAAGATCACCCTCGTCGACACCATCGCCGACAACGCGTCCTCGTGTGGCTGGATCCTCGGCGAGCAGCGAGTGGCGATGACCGACATCGACGTCGGCGACATCGACGCCACCCTCACCCGCAACGGCGAGGTCGTGGCCAAGGGCAATTCGTCCGCGGTACTGGGTAATCCGCTCAACTCGGTGTCGTGGCTGGCCAACAAGGTGTCGAGTTTCGGGGTGCGGCTGCGCAAGGGCGATGTGATCCTGCCCGGTACCGCCACCCGCGCCTTCGACATCGCCTCCGGTGACAACTTCGTCGCCGAGTTCGCCGGACTCGGCAGCGTCACTCTGGATTTCACATGACCGCATTGCATGCTGAGGACTTCCCGGAAAGCCGACCATCCCGGCGAGGGGGTGGCTTCGTCTGCGGAGTCAGCTGCATTACAAGGATTTTGGACAAGACATCTCGACGGTGGTGAGGACTACATGGCAAAGACACTGACAGCCGCGATCATCGGATCGGGGAACATCGGGACGGACCTGATGTACAAACTCGAGCGGTCGGAGGTGATCGATCCGCGTTGGATGGTGGGTATCGATGCCGACTCCGAGGGTATGAAGCGGGCGGCGGATCGCGGCTTGATCACGATGTCCGGTGGTGCCGATGAACTGCTCGCCTCCGGTGAGCTTCCCGACCTGATCTTCGAGGCGACGTCGGCGTACGTGCATCGCGAGTACGCGCCGAAGTACGAGGCGGCCGGGATCGTCGCGATCGATCTGACGCCCGCGGCCGTGGGGCCGGCGGTGGTGCCGCCGGCCAATCTGCGTGAGCATCTCGACGCCCCCAACACCAACATGATCACCTGCGGCGGGCAGGCCACCATCCCGATGGTGCACGCTGTGTCGAGCGTGGTTCCGGTGGAATACGCCGAGATCGTGGCGTCCGTGGCGTCGGTGTCGGCGGGGCCGGGCACCCGCGCCAACATCGACGAGTTCACCCGCACCACGTCGAAGGGGATCGAGACGATCGGCGGCGCCACCCGTGGCAAGGCGATCATCATCCTGAATCCGGCCGATCCGCCGATGATCATGCGCGACACCATCTTCTGCGCGATCCCCGCCGATGCCGACACCGATGCGATCGCCGAGTCGATCCACAAGCGGGAGAAGGAGATCCAGGCGTACGTGCCGGGTTACCGGCTGCTGCAGGATCCGCAGTTCGATCCGCCGTCGGTGATCAACGGTGGCTACGCCCGCGTGAGCATCTTCGTCGAGGTCGAAGGTGCCGGCGACTACCTGCCGCCGTACGCGGGCAACCTGGACATCATGACCGCCGCCGCCACCAAGGTGGGCGACGAAATTGCCAAGGCAAAACTAGGAGTTCCGGCATGAGCACCGCACCTGATCTGATGGCCAATGCGCGCAAGTACTCCGACACCCTCGACATCCGCATCACCGACTCGTCGTTGCGTGACGGCAGTCACCACAAGCGGCACCAGTTCACCGAAAAAGAGGTCCGCGATATCGTTGCGGCCCTGGATGATTCAGGTGTGCCGGTCATCGAGGTGACCCACGGCGACGGCCTCGGCGGCTCGTCGTTCAACTATGGTTTCTCCAAAACCCCTGAGCAGCAACTGATCAAAGCGGCGGCCGAAACCGCCAAGCGCGCCAAGATCGCGTTCCTGATGCTGCCCGGGCTGGGTACCAAGGACGACATCCGCGCCGCCCAGGACAACGGCGGCCAGATCTGCCGCATCGCCACCCACTGCACCGAGGCCGACGTGTCGATCCAGCACTTCGGGCTGGCCCGCGAGCTGGGCCTGGAGACCGTCGGGTTCCTGATGATGAGCCACACCATCTCGCCGGAGAAACTGGCCGCCCAAGCCCGGATCATGGCTGATGCCGGCTGCCAGTGCGTCTACGTGGTGGATTCGGCCGGCGCCCTGGTGCTCGAAGGCGTGGCCGACCGGGTGGCCGCGCTGGTCGCCGAACTCGGTGACGACGCGCAGGTTGGTTTTCATGGGCACGAGAATCTCGGCCTGGGCGTGGCCAACTCGGTCGAAGCCGTCCGCGCGGGTGCCAAGCAGATCGACGGGTCCTGCCGCCGGTTCGGCGCCGGGGCCGGCAACGCGCCGGTCGAGGCGCTGGTCGGGGTGTTCGACAAGATCGGCGTCAAGACCGGTATCGACTTCTTCGAGATCGCCGACGCCGCCGAGGAGGTTGTCGCGCCCGCCATGCCGGCAGAGTGCCTGCTGGACCGCAACGCACTGGTGATGGGCTACGCCGGGGTGTACTCCAGCTTCCTCAAACACGCGGTACGCCAGGGCGAACGCTACGGCGTGCCCGCCCATGAGCTGTTGCTGCGCGTCGGCCAGCGCAAACTGATCGGCGGCCAGGAGGACCAGCTCATCGACATCGCCCTCGAGATCAAGCGCGAGCAGGCCGGTAACCAGGCTGGCGCCGCCGCCGGCTGATTTTTTCTCGACCACCCGGTTTCCTCGGCGTGTCCTGCGCGGATACCGCCCGCGACACGCCGGTGCGGTCACCGGCGGTGTTTAGCGCAGGTGCGGTTCGGGTTAGGCCTTTGGGCGCGATCAACATCGCAGACCGAAGGAGAAATTCGAATGGTTTCGACCAATACCCGCATGACCGCCGTTCGTCGCGGCCTGTACAGCATCGGGGCCGGCGGCCTGCTCGCAACCGCGGCCGCGGGAGCTTCCCTGGCCATCCTCGCGCCCACCGCCAACGCGGCGCCCGCGCCGGCGACGCCGGATCAGTGCTCTGTCAGCGGCATCGCCACCACCAACAGCTCGGTGTCGGCGTCGATGGGGTCCTACCTGCAGGAGCACCCGGAGACCGACAAGGCGCTCACGGACATCTCGAAGCAGTCCCCGGACCAGGCCCCGCAGGCCTACCGGGTGTACTTCACCGAGAACCCGCAGGTCGCCAAGGATCTGAAGCAGATCCAGCAGCCCGTCTCGGCGCTGTCGGAGTCGTGCCACACCCAGGTGGGCACTGACGTGATCACCGACGCGCTCGGCGCGGTCTGACCTCGCATGGCGTTCGGCCCTCCCCTCGCGGGAGGGCCGAACGTGCGGTTTCGTCGACAACACTCCGGCCGGGCCGTGCTTTCCGTACGCCGGCGCCGAATCGTGTGCTCATCCGCCTCATCCGTAACGCGCGGCGTCGCCGACGCGAAGTCACTACCAAGTTGCCCCCGAACCAGGAGTAATCCATGAATCGCGACAAGACGGTGCGTGGCGCCGCATTGACCCTGCTGGCCGCCGGTGCGGCCTGCTCCGCGCTGGCCCTTCCGCTGGCCCAGGCCGAGCCGACCGCGCCCGAACCCGCCGCGCCGGTGGAGCCGGCCACGCCGTCCACCCCCGCCCCCGCACCCGGCGCCGACGCCCCGGACGCGCCTCCGCTGGCCGATGCGCCGGAGCCTACCGCGCCCGCGGAACCGAGTGAGTCCCCGGCCGCCGTACCGGCCGCCTCC
>NZ_JAGQTN010000189.1 GCF_020438995.1 Gordonia sp. (in: high G+C Gram-positive bacteria) | reverse complement strand
GCGGTTTGAGCGTTTCGAGCAGATGCCAGGCGATCGCCTCGCCCTCGCGGTCACCGTCCGTCGCCAGGTAGAGCTCGTCGACGTCCTTGAGCAGCGACTTGAGTTCGGTGACCGTCGACTTCTTGTCCGGCGACACCACGTACAGCGGCTCGAAGTTGTCGTCGACGTTCACCCCGAGGCGCGCCCACTTCTCGCCCTTGTAACGGGCGGGGACGTCGGCGGCGCCGCGCGGCAGGTCGCGGATGTGACCGCGGGAGGACTCGACGACGTAGTTGGGCCCCAGGTAGCCGGCGATCTTGCGAGCCTTGGTCGGTGACTCGACGATCACAAGCCGTCGAATCGCTTTCCCGCTCGCGGGCGAAGCGGTGCTGGTCTCTGCCACCGGGGGTCCTTCTCGGGTCATCTGGGGGAGGTCGGCGGGCGGTGAGCCCACCGATACGAACGTTGGTCGTCTGGAACGGTTTGTACCTTATGTATAGCGTCGTGTGCACATCACCATTACCCGGCGACGTGTCGTGTGTGACGCCAATCGACGCGAACAATATTCCTGTGTCCGGGATTTTCGCAGGTCAAAACGGTAACCCTGGTCGCAAGATTGGGACGAAAGTCCCTACCGCGTCCGGAGGGCCGCCCGCGCCAGGTTATCAGTGCGCGGCGGTATGGGCGTCGAGACCGTGCGTATCGCCCGAGCCGTGCGGCCACGCCGCGGCCGCACCGGCGATGGCGGGTGGACGTCCCACGTATTCGAGCAACCGTTGCAGACGACGGCCACCGGCGATACGCAGCGCGGGCGTGGGACCTCGCGTGCCGACGAGAGTGGGCGCGATCCCCACCCGCATCAGCGCAGTGGCGAGCGGGGCGTGCGACTCGGGAACGTGCGGATCGAGCCCGAGCAGGTAGCGGTCGCCCTCCGGTCGGCCGGCGGCCAGCACCCATAGGCGCAGCGCCCGCGGTGACGGGACCCAGCCCGCAGGCACCGCTTTGACCGCGCCCGACGTCCAGCGGCCGGCCAAGTCGTCGAGTTCGCTGCTGGGCATGGTTCGGGCCACCGGATGTCCCTCGTACGAGGCGCTGATCTCGGCCGGCAGCCCCGTGGCGAGAAGTTCGCGGACGATTGCCTGGGCACGCCATGGTTCGATGACGGCGATCGAGATGCGGGTGCCGGTGTCGGTGTGCTGGGACTGGCCGTGCGCCGCTAGCAAACCGGCGAGATCGGAGTCAGCCGGCTCGTCGATGTCCGCCGAGAATAACGACAACTGCACCACCTCACCGACCCTACTGCCCTGACGCTCATCCCACCCAGACACCGTGCTTGACCCAGATACTGAGAACCGCCCCCGACCGAAGGTCGGGAGCGGCTGCTCGAAGCGGCTTCGCAGGTGCGAATTGCTTCCTAGACGGCGCGGACGCCGGTGGCCTGCGGACCCTTGGTGCCCTGGCCGACCTCGAACTCGACGCGCTGGTTCTCCTCGAGGGTGCGGAAGCCCGAGCCCTGGATCTCCGAGTAGTGGACGAACACGTCATCGTTACCCTCGTCAGGCGCGATGAAGCCGAAGCCCTTTTCCGCGTTGAACCACTTCACAGTCCCCTGTGCCATTACTGAATCCTTTTCATGCATTCCAACTGAGCCGACGCGAGATGTACCGCGCCGTGGCCGGTTCCGACCGCCATACGTAAGAGCCCCGCGGAGAACCGCAAACCAACTTCAGTACCACGACCGCAACATCGATCTCGCTACCCCCGTGCTCCGGCGGTCTCGAAAGCTGCGACCGTCACCTAGTCAATCACGTTCCGGGCCCGGGCGATAGTCGGCGCACCAAACTGTGCATAAACCTTGCCATCTGGCGGGCTTTTCGTGCACGGGCGTAATATCGGCGTCCACGAAACCGAACAGCATACACACTGACGATCGAGTAATGCAGATCACACAACAATCGGGCGGCAGCCGGGGCCCCTCCTACGGCGAACAACTCCTCTCCCACGTCCTCTCCGGGTCCGGTATAGCGGTCGACAGTCACGTCACCGGCTCCGGCCACACCACCGACGACGTCGGGACCAAAGACCCAACGCTGACTCACCTATCTGTAATCGATTCCACCACAGCAAATTTCGCCGACTGGCCGGGATGGGTACCAAAGGCCCTTGTGCAAGCCCTGGCGCAGCAAGGGATTTCGCGGCCGTGGGTCCACCAGGCACGAGCGGCGTCCCTCGCTCATGACGGCTCGCACGTCGTCGTGAGCACGCCGACGGCATCGGGAAAGTCGCTGGCATACCAGTTGCCGATCCTCACCGCACTGCTCACCGAACCCCGTGCGACGGCGCTGTACATCGCACCCACGAAAGCACTCGGGGCCGACCAGATCCGCGCCGTCGCCACCCTGACGGCTACCCGGCCCGAATTCAGCCATTTGCAGCCGTGCGCGTACGACGGCGATACCGAACCGGACATCAGGCAGTGGGCGCGGGCGCATTCCCGCTGGATTTTCACCAATCCCGATATGTTGCACCTCGGGATTCTGTCCACCCAGACCCGCTGGCGGCACTTCTTGCGCAACCTCCGCTACGTCGTGATCGACGAATGTCACCATTATCGGGGGGTTTTCGGCTCGCACACCGGTTTGGTATTGCGCAGGCTGCTCCGGGTGGCACGGGCCGCGGGCGCGGACCCGGTGGTCATCGCCTCCAGCGCGACGGTCGCCCGGCCGGCCGAATCGCTCACCCGGCTCCTCGGTGAACCCGCGGTGGCCGTGACCGACGACGGTTCACCGCACGGCGAGCGCACCGTCGCCCTCTGGCAGCCCGGCTTCATCCCGGGCGTCACCGGTGAGAACGACGCGCCCGTCCGTCGCGCGGCCGGCGCCGAATCCGCCCGGCTCCTGGCCGATTTCGTTATCGAAGGGGCCCGTACGCTCTGCTTCACCCGCAGCCGGGTGGGCGCCGAACTCACCGCCCGCCAAGCCCGGCAGATCCTCGCCGAGGCCGCCCCCGAACTCGTCGGCAAGGTCGCCGCCTACCGGGCCGGATATCTCGCCGACGACCGCCGCGCCCTCGAACGGGCCATCAACGACGCCGAACTGACCGGCGTGGCCACCACCAACGCGCTCGAACTCGGCGTCGACATCAGCGGCCTCGACGCCGTCATCGTCGCCGGTTATCCGGGCAGCGTCGCCTCGTTCTGGCAGCAGGCCGGACGCGCGGGACGCCAGCACCACTCCGGTGATTCACTGGTGGTGCTGGTGGCGCGCGACGACCCGCTCGACACCTACCTGGTGCACCATCCCGAGGCGCTGCTCGACAAGCCCGTCGAGGCGACGGTCACCGACCCGGGCAATCCGTACATCCTGGGACCGCATCTACTATGTGCGGCAGCCGAATTGCCGCTGACCGAAAGCGATGTCGATGAGTGGGACGCCCGTGCCGTCGTCGACGAACTCACCGCTCAGGGAGCGCTCAAGCGACGCCGCGCCGGCTGGTACGTGGGTGCCGGAATAGATCCGCACGCCCAGGTGAACCTCCGTGGCGGAAGTGGTACCGAGGTACTGATCGTCGACACCAGCACCGGGCGGCTGCTGGGCACCGTCGACGCCGTCCGCGCGATGTCGACCGTCTACGCGGGCGCGGTGCACATCCATCAGGGCGAGACGTTCGTCGTCGACGAACTCGACCTCGACGACGGGCTGGCCCTGACCCATCCCGAGGAACCCGACTGGACGACGTCGGCACGCGAAACCACCGGGATATCGGTCGGCCGGGTGATCGCCGAGAACCGGTACGGACCCCTGACCGTCGCCTTCGCGGAGGTGGAGGTGACCGGTAAGGTGATCGGCTATCTGCGCACCCTACTCACCGGGGAAGTCCTCGACTCGGTCCCCCTGGACATGCCGGAGCAGACGCTGCCGACGCGGGCCGTGCTGTACACCCTCACTCCGGAAGCCCTCGCCGATGCGGGCGTCGACGCGGCAGCGGTGCCCGGCGCACTGCACGCCGCCGAGCACGCCGCAATCGGTCTGCTGCCGCTGGTGGCCACCTGCGACCGCGGCGACATCGGCGGCGTGTCCACCCTCGCGCACCCCGACACCGGGCTCCCGACGGTGTTCGTCTACGACGGCCACCTCGGCGGAGCCGGATTCGCCGAACGCGGCCACGAGGCGTTCGCCGCCTGGATCGGTGCGACACGCGAGGCCGTGAGTGCCTGCCGATGCGCGTCGGGTTGTCCGTCGTGCGTGCAGTCGCCCAAGTGCGGCAACGGAAACGAACCCCTCGACAAGGCGGGTGCGATCGCGGTGCTCACGCTGATCGAATCGCTCATCGGCACCGGCTGAGGACCTCCGCACCGACCCCCGACCGAGCGCCGGTGTGGGCGCCGCCACTCGGCTGTACAGTAAGGTCTGCGTAAAAGCTCCACGTGGCGGCCTTCGGGCATGCGGCACGCCACCACCGCTGACGAGGACACACCATGTACGACGAATCAGAGGCATCACCGCCTGTCGATTCGGCGCGGCTGATCACCACCCGTCAGCAGGTGTATTTTCTCCTCGCCCGGCCCACGACCAACACCGACGCCCTGCCCTCGACCATCGGCGAGCTGGACGTTTTCGACACCGAGGACGAGGCCCTCGACGCCCTCGACATCCACTACGCGTGGTGCGATGCGCGCCTGGACCGCACCGTCGTGACCACCGCACAGTGGTATCTGCAGAGCGCGATCGTGGGGCCGAGGCTCGCGCCGGCGCTGGGCGACGTGTACCTGGCCACCCGCGACGACACCGGCGAGCACCAGGCAGTCGCCGGCGGCTTCCTCACCGAGGGCGAGGTCATCCACTGGTCGGCATTCGTACGGGCCGTCGAACCGTTCATCCCGATCGCCGACGTCGGCAGCGACTACGGTCTGGCCTACCGCGGCGACACCACCACCCGCTTCGGACAGCTGTGGTTCACCCCGATGCGCTCGCGCCGGGTCTATCCGCGGCGGATCGTCGTCGACGAGGACGCCGACCGCATCGGCTGATGACGGTACGCGCCTCACAGACCGGCAAATGAAGTCTTGTCCGTGGCTATCACCAAATCTCGCTATGCCGTCCCCCGGGCCCGTCACCGCCCTACCCTGAATTCCATGAACCTCGACGAATACCGTGCGTTCGATGCCACCGAATTGGCAAGACTCGTCGTCGAGAAGGAAGTGACGCCGGTTGAGCTGCTGACACTCGCACGACGTCGCGCCGCCGATGTCAATCCGGCTCTCAACGCGATCGTCATCGACATCGACGAGGCCGACGCCCAGGCGGCCGATCCCGGGCTGAGCGGCCCGTTCGCCGGGGTGCCCTTCCTGATCAAGGACCTCGCACAGGACTATCAGGGGTATCCGACCTCGTGCGGTTCCCGATCGCTGTCGAAACTCCCCGTCGCCGAACACGCACACGTCACCCGGCGTTTCCTCGACGCCGGGCTGGTGATCTTCGGCAAGACCAACACCCCGGAGTTCGGGGCGAAGGGGATCACCGAACCCACGCTGTTCGGCCCCGCCCGCAATCCCTGGAATCCGGGCCACACGCCCGGAGGTTCGTCGGGCGGGTCGGGTGCGGCGGTGGCCGCCGGTATCGTTCCCGCCGCAGGCGCCAACGACGGCGGTGGTTCGATCCGGATTCCGTCGGCATGCAACGGCCTCGTGGGACTGAAACCGTCCCGCGGACTGTCCCCGTTCGGTCCTGCGCGGGGTGAGCAGACGTTCGGGATGTCCGTGCAGGGTGTTGTCGCGCGCACGGTGCGCGACGCCGCCGGACTCTACGACGCCATCGTCGGCCCCACCCCGTCGTCGGTCTATCCCACCCCAAGGCCGAGCACTCCGTTTACTTCCCAGATAGCCACTCCCCCAAGCAAACTCCGTATCGGATTTTCGACCGAGTCCGCGCTCGCGCCGTCCGTCCACCCGGAGGCAAGGGCTGCCGTCGAACATGCGGCCGGAATCCTCGTAGACCTCGGGCACATCGTCGAAGAGGTCGCGCCGCCGTACGACGACGCCGCCCTGTCGCGGGATTTCCTCACCATCTGGTTCGCGCATCTCGCCGCCGAGGTCGATTCGGCGCGCCGCCGGACGGGTGCGGGCGACGACGACTTCGAGGCCGACACCCTCGCCGCCGCCGAACTCGGCCGCAGCGCCGGCGTCGTCGCCGCGTTCAACGCCTTCGAGCGCGTCAACCACTACGTGAAATCACTGTCGGCCTTCCACGACACCTACGACTATCTCCTCACCCCCACCCTGGCCAAGCCGCCGCTGCAGATCGGCGAGATTGCCACTCCATCGCTGATGCGATCGGCTTCACGGATCATGGCGAAGGTCCACGGCGGTTCGATTGTCACCCGAACGGGGGTGATCGACGGTCTCGTCGAACAAAACCTCGGCTGGGTCCCGTACACCCAGGTGGCCAATCTCACAGGTCGCCCCGCGATCAACGTGCCGCTGTACTGGACCGGCGCCGGGAGCGAAGCGAGCGGGCCGAATGTTACCGGCGCCGGGAGCGAAGCGAGCGGGCCGAGTGTTACCGGCGCCGGGAGCGAAGCGAGCGGGCCGAGTGTTACCGGCGCCGGCCTGCCGTTGGGTGTGCAGTTCGTCGGCGGGCTGGGTTCGGACGGCGGTCTACTCGCGCTCGCCGCACAACTGGAACAGGCCGCACCGTGGGCCCATCGGTATACCGGGGTGGCCGTCTGACCCTCGTCACCGATCTGCCGAGTGGGAACGCAGTGACCCTGCTCGTGGCGCGCTACGCGAGCGCACGGTTCGCGTTACAGTCTCCGCCATGACAGCATCACTGAGCCACCGTCTGCGCCCGATGACGGGCCGCGATCCGCACGAGAACGGGCGCGTCGCGACGAGCCTGGAACTCTTCTACGACCTGGTGTTCGTGGTCGGGTTCAGCGTGGCGGGTATCCAGGTGGGACATGCGCTCGCCGAGGGCCACTTCCAGTCCGCGATCATCGGATACCTGCTGTGCACGTTCGCCGCGACCTGGGCGTGGATCAATTTCGCCTGGTTCACCTCGGCGTTCGACACCGATGACTGGTTCTTCCGGCTGACCGTGCTGGTCCAGATGATCGGCGTCGCCATCATCGCCATCGGCATCCCCGCCGTCTTCACCTCGCTCGAAGGGCACGAACACCTCGACAACCGGGTGCTGGTGATCGGCTACATCGTGATGCGGATCGGGATGGTCGCGCAGTGGCTGCGGGCCGCCGCGCAGAGCCCGGCCCATCGGAAAGCCTGCCTGACGTATGTGGTGATGACCGTCGTCGCGCAGCTCGGCTGGATCGTCGTCGCGTTCGCCGACATGGCCATCTGGCCCGCCGTCATCGCAATGCTGGTGTGTGCGTGTGTCGAATTCGCCGGCCCGTTGGCCGCCCTCTACTTCGAACACGAGGCACATATCGGCGCGGGCACGGTCGTGGCCACGCTGGCCGTACCGGTCGGGCTCTACTGCGCACTCCTCGGAGCGTTCCGCGGCTACCTCGTCCGGCCCGAGGTCACGACGCTGGTGTCGGTGGTCCTGGCGCTGGCGTTCGCGGCGGGTGGGGTGATCCTGGCCGCGTCGGGTACCTCGCTGGTGGTGTCGCTCGTGGTGACGTCCCTGGCCCCGGTCGTCATGGTGGCGATCGACGCGCTGAGCCCGTCCCGCGGTCTCGACGAGGTCGCAGGGTAGTCCGACCCGGCATCCCCCGGGCCCGCTTCCGCCCCGACAACCGGGCACGGTCACTACGATCACCGTGTGGACCTTTACCTCGTGAGGTACTTCGTGGCGATCGTCGACCACGGCACCGTTTCGAAGGCCGCGCAGGTTCTGTATGTTTCACAGCCGTCGCTGAATCAGGCGATCAGCACCCTGGAGAACCGGGTGGGCACAGTCCTGTTCGACCGCTCCGGCGGCAGGTGTGAACTCACCACGGCGGGGTGCCGGTTCGAGATCGCCGCCCGACGCATTCTCGCCGACGTCGAGCAGGCCAAGTCCGCGGTCACCGAAGTCCGTGAATTGCGCGCGGGAGGGGTGGATGTCGCGGTCAACGCAGACTTCCGGATCGATCCGCTAGTCCCGATGATCGCCCGGTTCCGGGAGCGGCATCCGTCGCTGTGGGTACGGATCATCGACGTCACCACACCGACCGGCGTGCACGCCGCACTGCGCGTCGGGGAGGCGGAGATCGGTGTGGCAGAACTGTCCGACGGTCCGCAGAGATTCAACGAAATCCCAATCGATACACAGGAACTCGTGCTGGCGGCGGATCCGGAAATCCTCGGCGCGCAGGCCGGGCCGCTCCCGCGTGCCCGCGTGCGTTCCCTGCCGTTGGTCATCGACCACGGCGATCGCACCACCAAGCGGCTGCTGGCGGACATGATCGACATCGACGCGCGCAACGTCGTCGTCGATTGCGCCCATCCTCCCGCGATCTGGGCGCTGGTGAACCGCGGCGTCGGGGCGACCGTCCTGCCGCGTGAGGTCGCCACCCAGCAGTTGCCGGGAGCCCGGGTCCTCGCGCTGGACCCGCCGCTGCACCGCCGATGGGGGCTGGTGACCCGGCCGAGCGCCTTGTCGCCCGCGGCGGCGGCGTTCGTCGCCTCCGCCGTCGACCGGGCTCAGCGTCAGGCCGAAAGGTAGTCGGCCCCATGGAGATCCGGCAGACCGAGTACTTCCTGGCCGTCGTCGAAAATCAGGGTGTCGGCGGTGCTGCTGCGGCGCTGGGCATTTCGGAGCCGACGGTGTCGCAGGCGCTGCGCGCACTCGAACGCGAGATGGGTGTCGCGCTGTTCCATCGGGTCGGCCGCGGGATGGTGCCGACGGCCGCGGGCCGCAAACTGATCGGCCCGGCACGCCAGCTCCTGCGCGACGTCCGGATGGTGGGTCAGTTGCAGGGCGAGAGCGGCGGGCTCGCCGGACGCCTGGACATCCTGGCGTTTCCGGCGACCGCCTCGGGACAACTGACCGACCTGCTGGCCGACTTCTGCTCCGCGTATCCGACCGTCCCGGTGCGGCTCGGCCTGCTCGACGCCGAGAGCGAGGTCGAGTCGATGATCGCCGAGGGTCACTGCGAGTTCGTGGTGTGCACGCCCCGGACCGCGGGCGATCGGCTGACCATGGTCGAGATCGGTGAGCAGGAGTACGTCGTCGTGTATCCGGCCGGTACGGACGTTCCGGCCGAGCCGATCCCGCTGAGCGACCTTCCCGCGGTGCCGATGTCGCTCGCGTCCTCGCGTTATTCGATCGCCAACGAGATCTCCACTGCGATGCCGCACGGGCCGGGTGGTCCCCCGGTGGCGGCGATCACCGACCATCCCGAGATCCGGCTGGCGATGGTCCGGGCAGGTGTCGGCGGCACGGTCATGGAGCGGGCGGTGGCCGAGACCGCCGGCGACGCCGTCGACGTCTACACCGCCTCGCCGCGGTTCGTATACCCTCTGGTCATAGCCTTCGACGAGACCACGATGTCGCCGGCGGGGCGTGCGTTTGTGGACATTATTCGCGCTCAGCCAACTATCCGCGCACGTTCCACACCACTTCCCGAATGCTAGCGGTGTCACGGTGCTACGATCCCGCCGTGACCAAAGTAAGCCTTACATTTGTCGCGTTCTTGACCGGACTTTCATTGGTCATCGGCGGCATCGCTTCATCACCGGTCGGCGCTACGCCCAATAACGCCGACAATGCCCGTGACGCCACCTGGCCGAAGCTTCCCGTCGTGTATGTCTCCGGCTCCACCGAGGACCGCAGTTCAGCCGAGAAGTTCGCGAAAGTACTGCGGCACAATGGCTTTGACACCTACATCTTCATGGTGTGGGAGAAGAACGATCCGAAGACCAATCCGTACACCACGGTATCCGGCAATTCGCGCCGTCTGCCGGCATTCGTCGACAAAGTCCTGTCCCGGACCGGCGCGCCCCGCGTGGACATCGTGACCTGGTCGCAGGGTGGGCTGGTGACCCGGTATTGGCTCAAATACTTCGGCGGCGCACCGCATGTGCGGTCAATGGTCGGAATGTCCGCTTTGATCAAAGGCTCGCCCTTCCAGCGGGTTGTTCAAGAACTCGGTGGCTGCCCATCGCGAGTGGCCTGCGATGAAATGTCCGATTCCGGCAAACGCCTGCGCGCCCTCAATACCCCGACCCAGGCACTGCCCGGTATCAAATACTTCAACATCACCACGCGCTGGGACGAGAATGCGTTCCCGTACACCACCAACTTGATGACCGGACGCGGCGACTACGAGAATCTGGTGACTCAGAAGCAGTGCCCGGTGGATCCGGTCTTCCACACCACCATGACCCACACTCCGTCGGTGCAGTCGGCGGTGATCAGCGCGCTGCATGGCGGCCCCATGCGGATGAAGTGCATGTTCTGAACGCTCACCCATCGGACACCGGTCCGGCACGCGCCGTCGCGCTCGCCTGCCGCAGCCCGATAACACCCAGGTCCACCGGAACCTCGACCGTCACCGACACGTCCGGGTCGACGATCCGGCACGCCGAGACGATGGCCGGCGGGTGTTGCCGGGCGGCCAGTGCCGTCGCCGCCGCACACCCGTCACCACCGGCGACCTGCTCGGCCGCCGCCGCCAGCGCCGACAGGTCCGCCGCCGACTGGGCGCGGTGGCGGGCCACCGTCGCCGCGCCCAGATAGCAGACACCCGCGACGACGGCGACGATCGCCGCGATGACGAACGTGCCGAGGATCGTCGCGAAACCGTCCTCATCAGCGGCGATCACGGACTCACCCCCGACGCGAACCGCACCTGACCGAGACCATCCGGTTCGGGAACGGCCACCGCCCGCGCCGACACGCGCAGTCCGGGCAGCAACCGCACCGCGGTGCTGACCGTCGCCTCGATCAGCTCCGCCGATTCCGAGACGTCCACCGCCGCCGCAGCTCCGGCCACCTGCCGGCCCACCGACACCGCCGACGGGTCACCGGCCGCGGTCAGCCGGGCCACCTCCCGGGCGGCGTCGGTGCAACGGATCTGCGCGATGGTCGCCGACACCGCGCCCACCGAGGCGATCAGCACCGCCACGATGGTGGCGATAACGAAAGCCCCCTCCACCGTGGCCATCCCCGACTCATCGGTGACGATGTCCCGGCGCATCAGCCGACCGAGGTGCTGAGGGCTTTGCTGATGATGCCGCTGAGCGCGCTGGTGATCGAGTCACCGGTCACCACCGTGTACAGCAACGCCCCGAACGCCGCCGCGGCCACGGTTCCGATGGCGTATTCGGCGGTACTCATCCCCTCGTCGTCGGTGGCCAGGCGCAGCACCTCCGCCTGCATCCTGCGCACCAGCCGACGGTCCCCCGCTGTCTTGATCTTCTGCATGATCTCTCCTTCTCTCTTTTTCTGGTACAGGTTTCATAAACTTCCGGCGAACACGCCGCCGGCCAGGCCGACGACGACCGGGACGATGCCCAGACACACGAACGCCGGCAGAAAACACAGGCCGAGCGGACCACTGATCGCGACCCCGGCGCGTTCGGCCTTCTCCAGCGCCAGGTCCTCGGCCCGTCGGCGGATCTCGACCGCGAGTTCGTCGACCCCCGCTGTCAGCGATGCCCCGGCCCGCGACGACCTGCGGACCAGCATCGCAAGTTCCCGGAAATATCCGGTTCCGCTTGATGATTCGACGTCGCTCTCGTCGGCGGCCATAGTCCACGCGTGGTCGGGGTCGGCGCCGAGGGCCAGCAGGTCCGCGGCCGTCGACATCGGTGCGGCAAGGCTTTCGGGTGCGGCCGCCGCCACGATCCGCGTCGCCGATTCCACCGGCAGACCCGAACGCAGGCATACCGCGAACAGGTCAAGTGCGGCGGCCACCGTGAACGGGTCGTCGTACCGAATACTGTCGTTCGCCTTTCGGTTTCCGGAACCATCAGGAACTATCCTGTGCAACAGCCATTCCGGCGAAGGCCACAGCAGCAACGCTCCTGCCGCGCACAGGCCGGCAACGACGACGGGTGCGTTCACCGGGCACTCACCCGCTCCACGATGCGGTCGGACCAGCACAATCCGGCCACCACGAGCGCGGTCCCGACTATCAGTAGCAGCCCGCCCAGCCCTCCGCCGGTGAGCACACCCACCGGGTCGGCTCCGGTGGCCTGGCCGAGTGCGATACCGAGCGCCGGCAGTCCCGCCAGTACGGTCGCCGTCGCGCGCGGACCGGCCAGACCGGCGCGGGTCCGGGCGTCGAAAGCGTTCTGCGCCAGCAGATCCGCACGCACCGCGACAAGCAGATCTA
The DNA here is from genome assembly GCF_020438995.1 of Gordonia sp. (in: high G+C Gram-positive bacteria). GTDB lineage: Bacteria > Actinomycetota > Actinomycetes > Mycobacteriales > Mycobacteriaceae > Gordonia. Next base: position 11,200 of record NZ_JAGQTN010000189.1, on the reverse strand, counting down.
TCATGGGCAGGCCGTGCTGATCGGACAGCTGCCAGGCGGTGCCGATACGCTGCCACACCGCGGTGCCCGGACCGCCAGACGTCTCGTTCATGCCCGACACGGTGATCCGGCCGCCGAGGGCCGCTCGCCCGGCCAACGACGAGAGTTCCTGCGCTACAGCAGAATCCGGCTTGATTCGGCAGAGTTCGGCAGCGGCGGCCGCGCACGCAGTGGCGACGAGTGCGCCGACTGACATCTCGGCGATCATGATCGACAGCGCGGTGAGCAGGTCGGCGTCCGCCTGTTCGCCGACCAGCCTGCGCCGGCGCCGGGAATCACGCCAGAGCACAACACCGGCCAGCATCCCCGCAGCCACCGTCACCTCGATGCCGAAAGACATCGCGACAAAACTGATCAGTGGCAGCACGACCCACTTCCAGTGCGGCGTACCCGGGCGCCGCGCCGTCGGCTGTAGCTGCGTCAGCCTGTACTCGGCGCGCGTGGCGGGCCACCACAGCACCGCGACCGCCGCCGCGCACAACACCGGGACCATTACCGCGGTCCACCTGTGATCGCCGGCGGATTCCCTTCCAGCAGTTCGCCATCGAGTATTCCGGTGCCGCGTACCCACACCGGCGTGATGGTGACCAGACCGTCAGCACCCCGCCGGACGACCCCGATCTCGTTGACGCCACGTCTACCGGTACGGTCACGTTCGACCCCGACCACGACGTCAAGCGCGGCGGCGAGCTGGCTGTGCAGGGCTTCGCGACCCATTCCGCCCAATGCGGCAAGGGCTTCCATCCTGGCCGGCACTTCGGACACCGAGTTGGCGTGCAGGGTTCCGGCACAACCGTTGTGGCCGGTGTTCAGAGCGGTGAGCAGGTCGATGACCTCGGCGCCGCGGACCTCTCCGACGACGATCCGGTCGGGCCGCATCCGCAGCGCCTGACGCACCAGAACACGGACCGGAACCTCGCCCGCCCCTTCGACATTCGCGGTGCGGGCGACCATCCTGACCACGTGTGGATGATTCGGTCGCAGTTCGGCGGCGTCCTCGACGCAGATGATGCGTTCGGCCGGGTTCATATGCCCAATCATCGCGCCGAGCAGCGTCGTCTTTCCCGAACCGGTGCCACCGACCACCACGAAGGCCAACCGGGCTTCGATGATGTGCATGATCAGCGGTACCGCATCGGCGGCGATGGCACCCGACTCGATCAGTGAGCGCAAGTCCTTGCTCGCAGTTCTCAAGACCCGCAACGAGATACAGGTCCCGTCGGCGGCCACCGGCGGGATCACCGCGTGCAGGCGCACCGTGTAGCCACGGCGTCCGACATTGGACAGTTGGCCGTCGACCCAGGGCTGGGCGTCATCGAGACGTTTGCCGGCGTTGAGCGCGAGCCGGGCCGCGAGCCGCCGGACTGCCGGTTCGTCGTCGAAGACGATGTCGGTGCGTTGCAGTCCGTGGCCCCGGTCGACCCATACCTGGTCCGGTCCGCTGACCAGCACGTCGGCGATATCGGGTTCTGCGAGAAGCTGTTCGAGCCTTCCTGCGCCGGTGAGCTCGGTTTGCAGGTGCCGCAACGCCACCAGCAGATCTGCGTCACCGAGGACCCCGCGTGCTTCGGCGCGGATCGCCGCGGCGATGACTTCCGGTGTGGTGTCAGTAGATTCGGTGTTCGAGAGTTCGCCGGCGAGTTTGTCGCGTACGCGATCGAGGAGGCCGTCGTCGATGGGCATACTGTTCATCGTGCCCCGGATTCCGGCGTTCTCGGCTCCCGATGTCCGCCGGAACCCGAAATTGTGGATAGCTTGTGCCTGTGGATGATTCGTTTGCCCATCACGGGTGCACCGGGGTGTGGCGGGCGGCGCGCACGACGATCGCCTCGCAGGCCCGGCCCAGCGGGCTGCGAGCAGGCACCCGCAACCGGTCCCGTTCGAGCAGGGCCGGCAGCCGTGGATCGGGACGATAGGAGGTGAGCAGTTCCAGCCCGGCGGCGTCGGCAATCGCCTTGGCGCGCAACCCACCCGGCGACGGACCACGCACGACGAGCACCACCTCGGCACCGCGCTCCACAATGCCCGGCACCACGGCGCGGGTCGCGGATGTGGCGTGTAAAGATGCCGTGGCGACGACCACGACGAGGTCGACGGAGTCGATGACGTTGTCACGCAACGCCGTAGCGGCCCGCGGCGTGTCGACGATGACGAGGGTGCCGTGTGATCTGGCGGCGTCGAGTGCGGTGACCACCGATTCGGGCCGGATAGGCGCGGCCCCGTCGCCGTCAGCGCCGCGCCGCGGCGCGAGAACCGACAGTCTCGGTCCGTGCCGGGGCAGCACCGCGGCAAGCGCATCGCCGCCGACGGCGCCACGTTCGACGGTGAGGTCCTGCCAACGCAGGCCGGCCTCGGCTTCGAGTCCGAGCAGCAGGTCCGCGCCACCTCCGTGGTCATCGACGTCGAAAAGCATTGTGTGGGCGCCGTCGTCGGCGGACCGGAGGCCGATCGCCGCGGCCAGCACGCTCGCCCCCGCCCCGCCGTGACCGCCGACCACGGCGATCGCGCCCGCCGGATGTCGACGGGGGCGCCTTATCTCGCTGAGGACCCGGACGAGGTCCGCGTCGCCGCCGGGCAGTAGCACGGTGTGATCGGCGCCGAGCCCGATCGCGGACGGCCAATGCACCTCGTCGGCACCGGCGCCGACGACCACGATCCCGGCGCGCTTGGGTGGGGCCAGTGCGGTGAGCGCGGCGACTGCCCCGGCGTCAACGATGACAGCGCGGGCGCCGAGCCAGTCCCGCCGGCAGGACGCGGGATCGCGGCGGACCAGGCGGTATCCGGCGGCCGCGGCACAGCGGGCGACGTCGTCGGTCAGGTGGTCGTCGATGAGGGCAAGTACGTCGTCAGACATGCCTTACATCGTCGGTGGCACATCGACCGGCAACCCGACCAGAACCCCGATCGGACCGAATCTGTGGATGAAAAAGTTCTCATCCACAGATCTGGGCAGAAGCGCCGAGAGGTTTCGACCCCTAGATAGAGGACAACCCCGGCCAGGGGGGAGGAGGCCGGGGTTGTCGGCGTTTCAGCCCCGGGGGGTCGGGCTGAAACGCTCCGGTATTTTTCAACCGGGTATCCACGACTATACACACGATCCGAGCGGATGCAAGCCGACTTATGGTCTGCGTGAACGCTGTGCGGTTTCGTACGGTGGCCAGCGCATATGCGTGGTGGACTGGGGTCCGGTTCTCCCCGGCCGGCGACGATCCGGACCACGGTCCACACGGCCGCGGCGTCAGCGCTGGTAGGACGCATGTTTCCGATGGTTTCCCGCGCGTTATACACCGCCACCAACGGCTCCGGGCAACAAAAATCGGGCGCAAAAATTGGACGGCAGAAGGCCTTGCTGTGATCGGAGTCACGGTGTAGAAACGTTGTTACGGAATCCCGGAAGGCCAAGTTCGAGCCGGAAGAGAAGGAACGGACCCCCAGGCCGGGCAATTCCCAGCACGGGCGGCAAGCACCCACGCGGAGCGCGCCGCAATAAGGCAAAAGCGTTGTGCACCTGCGACACTGAGACCGATCAACAACTCTCACAGACCCGCTAGGGATGACGAGGATTCGGGGAGGTCCCGAATCACACGACGACCGTCGCCCAGCGCGCGGATCTCCGAATGAGAGCGGCGCTTCACCCGGACACGGCAGCAGCCGATCAGGACGAATCCGCTTAGTGAGAGTCGAGAGAAAGCCACAGTCCCTCGCCGAGGTGATCCCACAACCCACCAAGCACGCTTGGTAACTTGGGTCCGTGCTACGCGGGTGGTGGCCTGGCATACGTCAGGACACCGCCCGCGTTTTATTGTGTGCTGTCTGCGATCGACTTGGCTTCTGCGGCGCCGGCTTCCAGGGCTTCGCAGCACAGTACGATCCAGTTTCCCAGCCCCTCCGGGGTGCCGGCGGCGAACCCCTGGGCATAGGCCCGATAATCCTTGATGCGTTTGAGCCAGGTCACCTCGGGGACACCGAGGTTGTGCGGGTCGAGGCCCGTCGAGGTGCAGACCAGCCGTGAGGCGGCGCGCGCGATGATGCCGTTGGCGGTGGGGAACGCGTCAAGGCTGAGCAACTCCCCATGGACGACGGCAGCCAGAACCGGTCCCGGCACCGCGGTGGCGCCGCTGATGAGCTGACCGAGCAGGTCCAGGCGCGCGGCGACGTCGGCTCCGGCGCGCGGCCGGCCGAGATCGTCGGGGTCGGAGACCATGTCGGCGGCGGCGAGCATGTGCAGCCGGGCCAGAGCCTGGGCGGGCGCACGCCGGAATACGCCGGTCAATTGGTCGAGTGAGTCGCCGTCGAGGGCCTGGGCCACGCGCATGGCGCCGGCCAGGATCGGGTCGTCGAAGTCGCCGTCGCGGCGCAGTTCGACGCTGCCGCCATCGATGGCCGCCGAGGATCTGCCGGCCCGCCAGGATGCCTCGGTGGCCGTCTTGTCCCAGTCACGCAGGTTGGCGCGGTGCCGGTGGACGGCGCTGAGGGCCTCGCGTGCCTTCTCCGCGGCATCGGCGACACCGGGCAGGGCAACGAGCGGTGCCAGCGGATCTGTTCCCACAGCGCTCACCCTATCGGCCGCCTCGCCCACCCCACCAACCGAACGTTCACCCGACCAACCGAGTATCCGGCCCCATTCGGCGCATCATGGCGACCTTTCGGCGCGAATCGGACCGGACTCGCCCGCAACGCCGCTCCAACGTGACTACCCTCACAATCACGCATGAACGTGTGGCGTCCCTCGCCGCGCGCAGCCCGGACATGATCGGGAGACCCTCGATCATGGACACGACCCATACCCCAAGGTTTGCCGGTCGCAGACAAGCCCGTAGAGACTCACCGAAGAGAAAGGCCCGGAGAAGATGACTTCCACTTCCGCCCACCCCGTCGAGAGCTTCCCGCCGTCGGAGGAGTTCGCCGCGCAGGCCAATGCGGGCGCCGAACTCTACGATCGGGCCGAGGCCGACAGGCTCGCGTTCTGGGCCGAGCAGGCTCGTCGTCTCGACTGGGCCACCGACTTCGACGAGGTCCTCGACTGGAGCGGGGCGCCGGTCGCCAGCTGGTTCGTCGGCGGCAAGCTGAATGTGTCCTACAACTGCGTCGACCGGCATGTCGCCGCAGGCAAGGGTGATCGGGTCGCGATCCACTGGGTCGGTGAGCCCGGCGACAGCCGCGACATCACCTACGCGCAGTTGCTGACCGAGGTGTCCAAGGCCGCCAACTACTTCTCCGCGATCGGCCTCGTCGCCGGCGACCGCGTCGCCATCTACATGCCGATGGTTCCCGAGGCGATCATCTCGATGCTGGCGTGTGCCCGGCTCGGCCTGACGCATTCGGTGGTGTTCGCCGGATTCTCGGCCGGTGCGCTGCGTTCGCGCGTCGACGATGCCGAGGCCAAACTGGTCATCACCACCGACGGCCAGTACCGGCGCGGCAAGCCCGCCCCGCTGAAGGAGGCCGTCGACGAGGCCCTCGGCACCGGCGACAGCGCCGCCAAGTCGGTGGAGAAGGTGCTGGTGGTGCGCCGCACCAACCACGATCCGGACCTGAACTGGGTGGAGGGCCGCGACGTGTGGTGGGAGGACACCGTCGACGAGCAGTCCGACACGCACGAGCCGGAGGCCTTCGACTCCGAACATCCGCTGTTCCTGCTGTACACCTCGGGCACCACCGGCAAGCCCAAGGGCATCGTGCACACCTCGGGCGGCTACCTGACGCAGGCCAGCTACACCTTCCACTACGTGTTCGACCACAAGGAGGGCCGCGACGTCTTCTGGTGCGGCGCGGACATCGGCTGGGTGACCGGCCACACCTACCTCGTGTATGGCCCGCTGTCCAACGGTGCCACCGAGATCATCTACGAGGGCACCCCCAACTCGCCCGACGAGCACCGGCATTTCCAGGTCATCGAGAAGTACGGGGTGACCATCTACTACATCGCCCCCACCCTGATCCGCACGTTCATGAAGTGGGGCCGGGCGATCCCCGACGCCCACGATCTGTCGAGCGTGCGGCTGCTCGGCAGCGTCGGCGAACCGATCAACCCGGAGGCGTGGCGCTGGTTCCGCGAGGTCATCGGCGGCGGCAAGGCACCGATCGTCGACACCTGGTGGCAGACGGAGACCGGCGGCATCATGATCTCGCCGCTGCCCGGCGTCACGGCCACCAAGCCGGGTTCGGCGATGGCACCGCTGCCCGGTATCAGCGCCAACATCGTCGACGACAACGGCAATCCCGTCGGTGCCGGCGAGCAGGGCTATCTGGTGCTCGACAAGCCGTGGCCGGCGATGCTGCGCGGCATCTGGGGCGACCCGGTCCGCTTCAAGGAGACCTATTGGTCGCGGTTCGCCGAGCAGGGCTGGTACTTCGCCGGCGACGGCGCCCGCTACGACGACGACCACGCCCTCTGGGTGCTCGGCCGCGTCGACGACGTGATGAACGTGTCCGGACACCGCATCTCCACCTCCGAGGTCGAGTCGGCGCTGGTCGGGCATTCGGGGGTGGCCGAGGCCGCGGTCATCGGCGCCGCAGACGAGACCACCGGGCAGGGCATCGTCGCGTTCGTCATCCTGCGCGAAGGAGTGGAGAACACCGGCGAACAGCTGATCGCCGAGCTGCGTCAGCAGGTGTCGATCGAGATCTCGCCCATCGCCAAGCCGCGCGAGATCAACGTCGTTCCCGAGCTTCCGAAGACGCGGTCGGGCAAGATCATGCGCCGTCTGCTCAAGGACGTGGCCGAAGGCCGCGAACTGGGCGACACGTCGACACTCGTCGATCCGTCCGTCTTCGAGGCGATCCGCAGCCGTAAGTCCTGAGCATGACAACCCGATGATCACGACGCAGCGCCACCGGTAAACGATCCCGGTGGCGCTGCGTCGTGGTAAAGCAGTCAAAGCATGGCAACATAACCCCATACCCGATCTACGGAGGATGTAGTGAGCCGACCCGTGCCGCCCGGCAACCAGACCGTCCCGTCGATCCCGCTGCGGGATGCGAACGTCGGCAAGGACGGCGAACCCAGTATCGGGAACCTGGTCAAGGACGCGACCGCCAGCGTGTCGACGCTGTTCCGCGCCGAGATCGCCCTCGCCAAGGCCGAACTGGTGGATGCGGGCAAGAAGGCGGGCGCCGGCACCGGCCTGTTCGCCGTCGCCGGTGTGATGGCGCTGTACACCAGCCTGTTCTTCTTCTTCTTTCTCGCCGTGTTGCTCGACATCTGGCTCTCGCCGTGGCTGGCATGGCTGATCGTCTTCCTGATCCTGCTGACCATCACGATCGTGTCGGCCCTCGTCGGGTACATCATCTTCCGTAAGGTCCGCGGACCGGCGAAGACGATCGAATCGGTCAAGGAGGTGCAGGCGGTGCTGCCGCGCGCCATCCCCGGCAAGGACGACGTTCCGGCGGTCGGCACCCGGAACGGCTATCCGCCGATACCGGCCGCGCACGACCCGCGGCGCTGATCTTGGCCGCAGCGCCGGATCCCTCCAGCGTCCGCTTCCCCGGACCCTGGCACGACCGCGCCTGGCACCACTTCGACGTACGCGCCAACGGCCTGAAGTTTCACGCAGTCGAATGTGAGCCGTCGGGGTCGCCGGATCGGCCGCTGGTGCTGCTGCTACACGGGTACACCGAGTTCTGGTGGGGCTGGCGATATCAGCTGCAGGCCCTGACGGACGCCGGTTATCGCGCGGTGGCCGTCGACCTGCGCGGTTACGGCGACAGCGACAAGCCGCCCCGCGGCTACGACGGCTGGACCCTCGCCGGCGACACCAACGGTCTGGTCCGCTCACTCGGGCACCGCACCGCCACCCTCGTCGGGAACGCCGACGGCGGACTCGTGTGCTGGGCGACGGCCACGCTGCATCCGCGGGTCGTCGACCGGATCGCGGTGCTCGCCTCGCCGCATCCGCGGGCGTTGCGCCGCGACGTGCTGCTCCATCGGCTGCAGCGTTCGGCGTTCCTGTCCGGGTTTCTGCACAACCAGTTGCCGCGGCTCGGCGAGCGCCGGCTCGTCCATCACGACGCCCGGTTCGTCGACCAGTACTTCCGGCGGCTGTCGTCGCCGCGCTGGCAGCAGACCGCCGATTTCGCCGACACCGTCACCCGAAACAGGGCTGCGATGCAGATCCCGTACGTGGCCCACTCCAGCCTGGAATACCGCCGCTGGGCGTACCGGTCACAGTTCCGTCCCGACGGCGCCAAGTTCATGAAACTGATGAATCGACGACTCACGGTCCCGGTGCTCGCGCTGCGCGGCGCCGACGACCCATACATCTTCGAACGCCCACTCACCCGCTCGAACCGGTACGCCGCTCGTTTCGAGTACGTCGTGATCCCCGGCAGCGGTCACTTTGCCCACCAGGAACAACCCGAGGCCGTCACCCGGCAACTGCTGAACTTCATCGGCAACTGATCGCGGTGATCAGTCGCCGATGCAGCTGCGCGTGCTGACCCTCGCCGAGCGGTTGGCCGAGGTTTCCAGGTTGTCGTTGACCTGGTCGGCGGTGAGAACGAAACCGGTTTCGTCGGCGGGGTCCTCGGAGGCACCGAAGACGACGCCGAGAACCTCGCCGGCGCTGTTGATCAGTGGCCCGCCCGAGTTGCCCTGCCGGATCTGCCCGCGGACGGTGTACACCTCGCGTCGCACCTGCTGTGAGCTGTAGATATTGGGTCCCGACAACCGGATCACGTTGCGGACCCGGACCGGGGTCGCGGTGAACGGGCCGCCGCCGGGGAAGCCCAGCGAGATGGCGTCGTCGCCGGTGCGTGCCTGCTTGTCTGCGAAGGCAAGGGCAGGCGCGGTGAGGCCGGGTACGTCGAGGACGGCGACGTCGTTGTTGTAGTCGAACAACACGACGCGGGCGGTGAGCTGTTCGCCGGATTCGGATTCGACGGTGAGCCGGCGGGTGCCCGCGACGACGTGCGCGTTGGTCATGACACGTTCGGGTGAGACGACGAATCCGCTGCCTTCGAGTTCTTGCCGGCAGCTGGGTGCGATGCCGACGATCTTGACGGTGCCGGCCCGTGCCCGGCTGACCACCTGTCCCCCGGCGAGCGTCTCGTCGGGGGGTGCGACGCTGGTCACCGGCGCCCGCCCGAACGGTCCGATGACCTCGGGCAGGCCGGAGTTGTCGAGCAGAGCGCTGAAATCGTTGGGCAGGTCGCGCAGCCATTGGGGGGCCAGGTCGTCGACGGCGCCGAGGACCGCGGAGTCCCGGACGGCCGTGGCAACCTTGGGCGGACCGGAGTTGGAGATCGGGATCGCGAGCAACCAGGCGGCGATGATGACGGCGATGATCTGCAGTAGCGTTCCGATGACGCTGTCGACGGTGCGTACGGCCCGGGAACGCATTCCACCCCGGGCGGCGCGGCCGAGGATCAGGCCGGCGGCCTGACCGGAGATGACGAGGACCACCAGGATCGCGATCCCGATGAACAGACGTGCCTCCCGGGAGTCGACCAATTCCATCAGCTTGGGAGCGAGCAGGATTCCGGCGACGGCGCCCGCGATCACGCCGATGAATGCGAGCGCCGATGCGATGGCGCCCTGCCGGTAGCCGCTGATTCCGACGAGAATCGCGACACCGATCACGATGAGGTCGACCCAGGCCGAGCCTGTCATGTTGTGGGCTCCTCGCCGTGCTGAACTGAATTCGGGTGAACCGAATTGGGGTGGACCCAGTTCGATTGGGGGGTTTCGGCGAGGGCGATGGCCTCGTCGAGGGGCCGGACGTCGTCGCGGTCCCACGGGATCTCCCAGCCGGACACCTCGGCGATCGCGGCGATCAGGCCACCGGTGAATCCCCAGACGAGCATGCCGTCGATGAAGAAGGCCGGACCTTTGTACACGCTGCCTCCGAGGATGGACCGTTGTACCTGGAAACGGTTGTCGGGGTGCAGCAGTTCCCGCATGTTGACGCGGGTGACGCGGGCGGTTTCGCCGGGGTCGACGACGCCGACGGGTCCTGGCTCGCGCCAGTGCCCTATCACCGGGGTGACCTCGAAGCCGGAGGCGGGGACGGGGAACGGCATCAGGTTGGCCAGGATGTCGACGCCGCCGGCCACGAGACCGGTTTCCTCGTTGGCCTCGCGCAACGCGGTGCCGACGGGAAAATCGTCGCCCGGGTCGAAGCTGCCGCCGGGGAACGCGACCTGGCCGCTGTGCTGGCGCAGGGTGGGCGCGCGCTGGGTGAGCAGCACGTCGACGTCGGCGGGCAGTCCACCGTGGGCGGTGGGGTCGGCATCCCACGATCCGGCGAACAGGATGAGGACGGCCGCGGTGCGTTTGTTCCGCTGGATCATCGACATCCAGCGCGTGCGGTCGCCGCCGCGGCCGAGGACGCTGGCGGTGACCGCGGTGACGTCGTCGGTGAGGGCATGCAGCCACGGTGGGATCTGTGCCTGCGGCACCGTGGGGCCGTGGCGGGTGTCGTCGGACGGGGTCGTGCTCACGTTTCCACCCCCAGGTGGGTGCGTACGGCACCGGCGATGTCGTCGGTGTTGTGGAAAACCTGCGGCAGAACCCTGGCGACGGTGCCGTCGGCACGGATCAGGATCGTCGACGGGAAGACCCGGGGGGCGCGCAGTGCGGCGGCGATCTTGCCGTCGGTGTCGAGGGTGGCCGGTAGGCGCACACCGACTTCGGTGAGGAACTTGAGCACGAGGTACGGGTTGCCCGCGCCTTCTTTGGCGTGCACGGTGAGCACGTTGAGCTTGTCACCGGCGCGGGCGGCGTAGTCGGCGAGGATCGGCAGTTCCTGCCTGCACGGATAGCACCAGGTGGCCCACATGTTGACCAGCAGCGGGGTGCCCGCGGTGCCGTCACCGAGGTTGTACGCCCTACCGGTGCCGAGGCATTCGGCGGTGATCCCGGCGAGCGCGGCATCGGGGCCCGGGGCGGCGGCGGGTTCCGGGCAGTCGGCAAGGGCGGCTTCGGTACGTGCTCCGGCCAGTTCACCGGGCTCGACGGCGACGCTGGTCTGTGTGCCCACGGTCGTCGTCGGGTCGTCGGAGATCCCGGAGTCGCCGCCGCGGGGCCAGATGGCCACCACTAGGGCGACCATCACCACGACGAACACGATGGTCCAGCGGGCGGCGGGTGGGAAGCGGGATGGCGCGGCGGGTGGGAAGCGGGATGGCGCGGCGGGTGGGACGTGCGACGGCGCGGCGGGTG
>NZ_JAGQTN010000017.1 GCF_020438995.1 Gordonia sp. (in: high G+C Gram-positive bacteria) | reverse complement strand
TTCACAGATTTGCGGCGGCTATAGCGGTGGGGAAACGCCCGGACCCATTCCGAACCCGGAAGCTAAGCCCACCAGCGCCGATGGTACTGCACCCTGATCAGTGTGGGAGAGTAGGACACCGCCGCAATCAACCCCCTTCGGGCCCTGCCACTATTGTGGCGGGGCCCGAGGTATTTCATCAGTAGGACGACGACACAGCTGACAACAGTGACCGGTTGTCGTGAACGCCCTCATGTAGGGCGGAGCGTCGCAAAGGCATAGATTGGCAACCATGAGTGACCGCAGGCCCTACCGCCGTGATGATCGCAATGGCAACGGACGAGGCAGAAACTCGCATACCAGCACCAAGCGCCCCGCAGTCGGCGTTGCGAGAACCGATGATCCGGCCTTGCCAGACGACGTCACAGCAGGCGATCTCGACGCGTCGGTGCGGCGGGACCTGCTCTCGCTCGACAAGGCCAACGCCGACAGCGTCGCGCGACATCTGGTGATGGTGACCAGATTGCTCGAAGAGGACCCGGCGCTGGCGCTCGAACACGCGAGGGCGGCGCGCAGACGCGGCAGCCGTATCGGTTTGGTACGGGAAACTGCCGGTATCGCCGCGTACAGCGCGGGTGAATGGCAGGAGGCGGTATCCGAGCTGCGGGCAGCCAAGCGGATTACCGGCAGCACTGCCCTGTTGCCGCTCATCGCCGACTCCGAACGCGGACTCGGTCGCGCCGACCGGGCCATCGAGATCGCCCGGAGCACCGAAGGCCGCGCGCTGACGGGTGAGGAAGCCACCGAGATGCGGATCGTAGAGGCCGGCGCACGCATCGACCTCGGGGAGCCGGAGAAGGCGCTCGTCACACTGCAGCTGGAGAATCTGGCCGTCGGGCAGACCGGAACCGGGCCGGCACGGTTGTTCTACGCCTACGCCTCGGCACTGCTGGCGGCGGGGCGTCGGGCGGACGCCGTCACCTGGTTCATGAACGCCTCCGCAGCTGACATCGATGATGTCACCGATGCAGAGTTACGTCTGGTCGAGCTGACCGATCCCGATTTTGACGCGTCGGGCGGGACTGCCGTCGATGATCATTCACAGGTGACCGGAGCGGGGGACACCGACATCGTTGAAGTCGTACCGGATGAAGCGGTACCCGCCGAGACACCCGGCGAAGAGCCCGACGATGTGCTTGCTGTGGTCGAACAGGAGCAAGGTGCACCCGCCGCCGGACCCGCCGGTGACGCTGCCGATGTGATCGGGGCCGAGGAGAGTTCGGAGATCATCACGGTGATCGACGGTGACTCCGCATCACCTGCGGCCGCGCCCGAAGTGAATGAGCTGCCCGCAGGATCGATCATGGCAGCCTACGAAGCGCTGCTTCTCGACCTCGACGGAACTGTCTTCGGCGGCAAGGCACCGATTATCGGTGCCCGCGAGACGCTCGCCCGCGCTGAGATTCCTCAGTTCTTCGTGACAAACAACGCCAGTCGGCGTCCCGTCGACGTCGCCGATCACCTGAACGAACTAGGATTCGACGCCGAGCCCGAGCAGGTGGTGACCAGCGCACAAAGCGGCGCCCAGCTCCTTGCCGAACACCTCGAACCGGGATCGCGGACGCTGGTGGTCGGCTCGGAAGGACTCGCGCAGGAGGTTCGCGAGGTGGGCATCGGTGTCGCCCGCAGTGCCGACGACAAGCCGGACGCCGTTATCCAGGGGTATTCACCGCACATCGGGTGGGCGGAACTGTCGGAGGCCGCACTCGCGATCCGGGCCGGAGCGCTGTGGGTGGCCACCAACATCGACGCCACGTTGCCATCGGAACGCGGACTGCTGGTGGGCAATGGATCTCTTGTCGCTGCAGTCGCCAACGCCACCGGGCAGAGTCCGCTGGTCGCGGGTAAGCCCGCAGCACCGCTGATGGTGGATGCGATCCGTCGCAGCGGTGTCAATAAGCCGCTTGTTGTGGGCGACCGTCTCGACACCGACATCGAAGGTGCGCACACAGTAGGACTCGACAGCCTGCTCGTCCTGACCGGGGTCAGCACCGCACGCGACCTGCTCGCGGCGCCGCCCGAGCAACGTCCCACCTATGTGACCGCTGACCTGCGGGGTCTGTATCTGTCTGCCGACCTGGTTGCGATCACCCCGCACGATGGCTGGGAGATCGAGATCGACGGTGACACGATCACCGTGAAGTCCGCCGGAGGGTCTGCCGAGAGTCTGCTGCCGAGCCTAGCGGCCGCGGTCTGGGCCTCGAGCGAGACCATCGATCACGGATTGCTCAGGATCTCCGGTGCCGACGACACCGTGAACGCACTGTTGGCGCAGCTCGGTCTCGCCGGAGTGGGCTGACGTGAGTTTGCGATGACCGAATCGGAGTACGTCGGCGACGATGCTGTCGTGGGCGCGGTGCGTGAGCTGCTGGCCCAGGTCGATGCGCTGCAGCAGACTGAGAGCAAGGGTTTCGACCTCGTCGGGCTCGCCAAGCAGAGCGCACTGCTCGAACGCGCCCACGACGAGCTGACCGAGGCGCTTGAGGGCGTCGAACGCCCATGAGTCGGTCGTGCTGGTTCACCACATTTTCCGAAGGGTGGAGCTGAATGGCCGCGCGAGCCCGATTGGATGCCGAACTGGTGCGGCGCGGCCTGGCCCGTTCCCGCGAACAGGCGCGTGAGTTCATCGAAGCCGGAACGGTCAAGGTGAACGGTGTGGTCGCCGCGAAGCCTGCCACCAATGTCGCCCGCGATACCCCGATCGTCGTCGTCGACGCGCCGCCGGACGATTGGGCTTCGCGAGGGGCGCACAAGCTGATCGGCGCGCTCGACGCCTTCGCCGGTAGCGGGCTGACGGTCGCCGGGCGCCGCTGTCTCGATGCGGGGGCTTCGACGGGTGGGTTCACCGATGTCCTGCTCCGCCGTGATGCAGGCCGGGTGGTGGCCGCTGATGTGGGCTACGGCCAATTGATCTGGCGCCTGCAGAACGACGTCCGCGTGGATGTGCACGACAGAACCAACGTGCGTAGCCTCACATCCGACCAGATCGGCGGACCAGTTGACCTGGTCGTGGCCGACCTGTCGTTCATCTCCCTGTCCCTTGTGCTACCGGCACTCGCCGACTGCGTCGAGCCTGATGGTGACCTGCTCCCGATGGTGAAACCACAATTTCAGGTCGGCAAGGATCGGGTCGGTGCCGGCGGAGTGGTCCGTGACCCCGCACTACGCATCGAAGCGGTGGCCGAGGTGGCCCGCGACGCCGCCGTGCTGGGGCTCGAAACCCGGGGTGTTGTGGCCAGCCCACTGCCCGGGCCCGCGGGTAACGTCGAGTACTTCATCTGGTTGCACAAACCCGCCGACGTGCCGGGCGGTATGTCGGCGGCGGCGGATAAGGTCGGAGACCGGAGCGCTCCGGTGAGCGCGCAACCCGTCGGTCCTGAGATCATGGCGATGATCGTCGCCGCGGTCGAGGCAGGCCCTCGCTGAGACGACGCCCATCGGGGCAGGCCAGTACGGAGTGGGCCGATCGTCGTCGGGCGACGGGGCCAAGACCGACCTCAAGTCGCGGTGAACGGAAGGACAGCAGTGGACGGTGATAGGCGCGGTGGGAATCATCGGGAGTTCCTGGTGGTCGCACATACGGGACGCGCGATCGTCACCGAGACCACGGCCGCGATCGCGCGTCATTGTGCCGCCGCGGGTGTGACGTTACGGGTGATCGATCACGACACCCGGAGTTTTGTGCCGGGCGTCGATTTTCCGACCGGTCAGGTCGAACTCGGACCCGAACTCCCCGAAAGTTTTCCGGTGAATCCGGCGGACCTGCGCGATATCGGTGCCGATGTCGCGGTGACCGGTGGCGATCCGGATGCCGCGGCCGGGTGCGAGCTTGTGATCGTTCTCGGCGGTGACGGAACATTTCTGCGCGCCGCTGAACTGGCGTACGGGGCCGACGTCCCAGTCCTCGGAATCAACCTCGGCAGGATCGGATTTCTCGCAGAGGCCGAGGCGAACCGCATCGACGAGGTGATGACTCGTCTCGTCGAGCGGGACTACCGGATCGAGGACCGGATGACACTCGACGTCACCATCGCCGACCCGGCTCATCCGGGCCAGATCCTGGGCCAGAGCTGGGCACTCAACGAGATCGCGCTGCAGAACCGGACCAATCACGGCGTTCTCGAACTGGTGACCGAAGTCGACGGGCGGCCTGTGTCGGCGTTCGGTGCCGACGGTGTGCTGGTTTCGACGCCTACGGGCTCGACCGCGTATGCGTTCTCCGCGGGCGGACCGGTGATGTGGCCGGATCTGGAGGCGATCTTGGTGGTGCCGAACAATGCGCACGCCTTGTTCGCCCGGCCGATGGTGACGAGCCCGCGGTCGCGGATCGCGCTGGAGATCGACAAGGGCGGCCGCTCGGCGGTGGTGCTGTGCGACGGTCGCAGGCAGCTACAGGTACCGCCGGGAGCGCGGATCGAGATCGTGCGCAGTCCACGGCCATTGAAGTGGCTGCGTATCGACTCCGAGCCGTTCGCCGACCGGTTGGTGACGAAATTCAAGCTTCCGGTGACCGGGTGGCGGGGCGGGAATGACGCCGGGTGGCGGGGCGGGAATGACGCCGGGTGGCGGGGCGGGAACGACGCGGCGTGGCGGGGGAGACAAGGGTAGACATGCTCGAAGAGCTGACCATCGAAGGGCTCGGTGTGATCGAGCACGCGTCGGCCCGGTTGCATCCGGGGTTCACCGTGCTCACCGGCGAGACAGGTGCGGGCAAGACGATGATCGTTACCAGCCTCCATCTGCTCTCGGGGGCCCGTGCCGACGCCGGGCGCGTACGGACCGGTAGCCCCAAAGCGATCATCGAAGGCCGATTCCGGTTGCCATCGGGGGCCGGGGAGGTCGCCGAAATGGTGTCCGCGGCCGGTGGTGAGGTCGATGACGACGACTCGGTGATCGCGGTGCGCACCGTCGCCGCCGATGGTCGTTCGCGGGCCCATGTCGGGGGCCGGTCGGTGCCGGTCGGAGTGCTCGGTCAGATCACCACCAGCCTGTTGACCATTCACGGCCAGAACGACCAGCTGAGGCTGCTCAAACCGGAGCATCAGCGCAGCGCGCTCGACACCTTCGCCGGTGCGCCGGCAGCGAAGGCGCTCACCGGTTACCGCTCGGCACGGGACACCTGGACGGGGATCCTCGACGAGCTCGAGCAGCGGCGCGGCAATATGCGCGAACTCGCGCAGGAAGCGGACCGACTGCGCTTCGGCATCGGCGAGATCGACGTGGTCGACCCGTCACCGGGCGAGGACACAGAGCTCACGGCCACGATCCGGCGCCTGACAGATCTGGAGACGATCCGGACGACGGCCGTGAGCGCACACGGTATCGTCGCCGACGAAGGCAGGTCGGTGATCGATGGCCTGGGCCAGGTGCGCTCGCTCCTGGAATCATCCACCGATGACACATTGCGCGGGCTGCTACCGCGCGTGGCCGAGGCGTTGACCGTGGTCACGGACGTGGGTGCCGAACTGACCGACTTCTTGTCCGACCTGCCGACGGACGCGGATTCACTCGACCAACTGCTGACCCGGCAGGCCGAGCTGAAAGCGCTGCTGCGCAAGTACGCGCCCGACATCGACGGCGTGATCGAATGGCGCGACGAGGCACGGGCCCGGCTGGCCGAGATCGAGGACCCGGCGGGGTCGATCGAAGAACTCGAAGCCGCGCTTGCCGACGCCGCTCATGAGGTGGCAAAGGCGGCGGGCAAACTCACCGCGATCCGGCTCAAGGCGGCCGATTCGATGGGCAAGAAGGTGTCCCGCGAACTCGCCGGCCTGGCGATGGGGGAGGCGGCCGTTGCCGTCGCCGTCACCGGCGATCGGGCTTCGGCCGATGATCGGCTGGCCGTCGACTGCGGCGGCGAATTGCTGCACGCCGGCCCGAATGGAACCGATCGCGTCGAGTTCTCGCTGGTGGCGCACCGCGACGCGCAGCCGCTGCCGATCGCCAGGTCGGCGTCGGGTGGCGAGCTGTCGCGGGTGATGCTGGCGCTCGAGGTGGTGCTGGCCGAGCCGACGAGCGGATCGATCATGGTGTTCGACGAGGTCGATGCCGGCGTCGGTGGTGCGGCGGCAGTGGAGATCGGTCGCCGGCTGTCGCGGCTGGCCAGGGCACATCAGGTGATCGTGGTGACGCACCTGCCACAGGTGGCCGCATTCGCGGACAATCACCTGGTCATCGGTAAACAGGTTCGTTCTGTGGGAGCCGGTAAGGCGGGCAGGACGGGCAAGGTCACCAGCACGGTACGCACGCTCGACCGGTCGGAACGAGTGGCGGAGCTCGCGCGGATGCTTGCCGGGCTCGGTGACTCGGACACCGGCCGGGCCCACGCAGAGGAGTTGCTGGCGACTGCGGAGGCCGAGCGCGGACCTGCCACCGAAGGCGGTCGCGAACGCGCGGGCTGAGCGACTCGGCCCACGAGCTTGGCCGCAACAGATGGTGTTGGTGTGACAAAAGTTGCGAATGTTACGGCGCGCCTCCCCAACTGACCCACAGAGCGGGGCAATCATTGCCCTCATGAAGATGCCTGCTCTGCTCACGCGCTCCACAGAAGAACTTCCTGGTGTGACCGGAATCGCCAGGATCGATACCAATACTCGCCGGCTGCTCGGTCGCGTCGGGCCGGGCGACATCGCCATCCTCGATGAGGTCGACCTCGACCGCGCCACCGCCGACCGTCTCGTCGCGGCCGGTGTGGTGGCGGTGGTCAACGCCTCCGAATCCATCAGCGGCCGCTACCCCAACCTCGGCCCCGAGGTGCTGGTTGCCTCCGGCATCGTCCTGCTCGACAACACGGGGCCGGAGGTGTTCAAACGGGTCAAGGACGGCGCCCGACTCCGCGTCGACGACGATCACCTGTACGTCGGCGACAAACGGCTGGCACATGGCACCCAACTCGACGAGATCGAGATCGCCGACATGATGATCGATGCCAAGTCGGGCATGGTCGATCATCTGGAAGCGTTCTCGGGCAACACCATCGAGTTCATCCGCAACGAGTCGCCGCTGCTGATCGACGGAGTGGGTGTCCCCGAGATCGACGTGAACCTCAAGGGCCGCCACGTGGTGGTCGTCGCCGACGGACCCGATCACGCCGCCGATCTGAGATCCCTCAAACCGTTTATCAAGGAGTATCAGCCGGTACTCATCGGTGTCGGGGCGGGCGCCGACGTGCTGGTCAAGGCGAGCTACAAGCCTGCGGTCATCATCGCCGATCCCGACGAACTCAAGACCCAGACGCTCAAATCAGGTGCGCAGTTGGTACTTCCGGCCGATACCGACGGTCATGCGCCCGGTCTGGAACGGATCCAGGATCTCGGCATCGGGGCAACCACTTTCCCCGCCGCGGGATCACCCTCGGACCTGGCGCTGTTGCTCGCCGACCACCATGGTGCGGACCTGATCGTCACCGCAGGCTGCGGCGGCGACCTCGACGACTTCTTCGACCGCTCGCGCCGGGAGAGCAACCCGTCGACGTTCCTGACCCGGATGAAGGTCGGGGCCAAGCTCGTCGACGCGAAAGCCGTTGCAACGCTGTACCGTAGCCGGGTTTCGGGTACCGCGATCGCTTTCGTCGTGCTGGCTGCGCTCATCGCGATCATCGCCGCGGTCGTCCTGTCCAATTCGGGGGCTGACTCCTGGGACTGGATCGTGGCTCAGTGGGATCGGTTGGTCGAGTGGGCGCGCGGCGTCTGGAACCGCTAGCGCATGATCTCGCTGCGTCAACACGCGATTTCGCTGGTTGCGGTGTTCCTCGCACTCGCCCTCGGGCTCTTTCTCGGTTCGGGTTTCGTCGGTGATCAGGTCAATTCGCTGACCGGCGCAAAACGCGACCGGATCGGCGACCTGCAGGAGGAACGCGACCAGCTGAACGCGAAGCTCAACTCGGCCGATAGCTTCGACCGGGCGATGGCGCCGCGCCTGATCGCCCAGACACTCAAAGGTCATTCGGTGCTCGTGGTCACCGTCCCGGGTGTCGTCGACGCCGATGTCGATGCGCTCAAGGAGTCGGTATCGGCCGCGGGCGCCGGCTTCGCCGGCCAGATCGAGATCTCCGAGCAACTCGTGGCGGACAACGAGGCCGCCAAGTTGCGCAGCATCATCGACCAGACGATTCCCGTCGGCGCGCAGCTGCGTGCCGACTACGTCGACTCGGGGTCGCGGGCCGGTGACCTGCTGGGAACACTGACGCTGCATTCGGCCGACACGCGCGCGGCTGCGGCCGAGGATTCGCGGGTGGGGCTCGAAGCTCTTCGCGAAGGCGGGTTCATCGGCTATGTCGACAATGCGATCACACCTGCCGACCTGGTGCTGGTGATCACGGGCGGCGCCTACGGTGGGGACTCGGGAGCCAAGGGACAACTCGTCGGCAGGCTCGCCGCCGCGATGGCAGCGCGTGGACAGGGTGGGTCGCTGGTCGGTCGCATCGGATCGGCGACGGGTGGATCACCCATCGCGATCGTGCGTTCGGATCCGGCGCTGGGCAACGCGATCTCGACCGTCGACAACGCCGACGTCCCGACGGGCCGGATCACCAGTGTGCTCACACTCGCGGAAGAGGGGAATGCACGGACCGGTGCGTACGGTACGGGCCCCGGAGCCACGGCCATCACAGTCGGCGCGCGCTAGAGTACGCGCCCGTGCTCCGGACCGGTGCCGGTCGCGGCGCGCCGTCGTTGCCGAGTCGAACCGGGGTACGGGCACTGGTGCTACTGTGAAGTCCCGTAGGTAAGCAGGTTTCGAGCCTGATTCATCCTGACGGGAGACGCATTGCGACCACTGCGCCACGTGCACGCAGGCACTAAGCATATTTTTGTAACGGGTGGTGTCGCCTCATCGCTCGGTAAGGGACTCACCGCTTCCAGCCTCGGTCAACTGCTGACCGCCCGCGGGCTGCGGGTGACGATGCAGAAGCTCGACCCCTATCTGAATGTCGATCCCGGCACGATGAACCCGTTTCAGCACGGAGAGGTCTTCGTCACCGAAGACGGGGCCGAGACCGATCTCGACGTCGGACACTACGAGCGGTTCCTCGATCGCAACCTGTCGCAGTCGGCGAATGTGACCACCGGGCAGGTGTATTCGACGGTCATCGCCAAGGAACGGCGCGGCGAGTATCTCGGCGAGACGGTTCAGGTGATCCCACACATCACCGACGAACTCAAGTCGCGGGTCCTGGCGATGCGTGCCCCCGACGAGAACGGTGATGCACCCGACGTGGTGATCACCGAGATCGGTGGCACGGTCGGCGACATCGAATCCTTGCCGTTCATCGAGGCGGCCCGGCAGATCCGGCACGACGTGGGCCGCGACAACGTCTTCTTCCTGCACGTGTCGCTGGTCCCGTATCTCGCGCCGTCGGGTGAGCTCAAGACCAAACCCACGCAGCATTCGGTGGCCGCGCTGCGCAACGTCGGTATCCAGCCGGACGCGCTCATCCTGCGCTGTGACCGGGACGTCCCTGAGGGTCTCAAGGCCAAGATCGCGCTCATGTGCGATGTCGACGTCGAGGGCTGTATCTCCACGCCCGATGCGCCGTCGATCTACGACATCCCCAAGGTGCTGCACAGCGAGGGCCTTGACGCCTACGTGGTGCGCAAGCTCGATCTGCCGTTCCGCGACGTCGACTGGACGGTGTGGGGGGAACTGCTCAAGCGGGTCCACGAACCGCGGGAGACCGTGCGGATCGCGCTCGTCGGCAAGTATGTGGACCTGCCCGACGCGTATCTGTCGGTCACCGAGGCGATCCGGGCCGGCGGCTTCGCCTGCCGGGCCAAGGTCGAGATCAAATGGGTGCCGTCGGATGACTGCGCCACCCCCGAGGGCGCGCAGGCCGCACTCGGCGATGTCGACGGGATCCTGGTGCCGGGCGGCTTCGGCATCCGCGGCATCGAGGGCAAACTCGGCACCATCGCCTACAGTCGCCGGCGCGGGATTCCGCTGCTCGGTCTGTGTCTCGGGCTGCAGTGCGTGGTGATTGAGGCGGCCCGCTCGGTGGGTCTCAACGAGGCCAGCTCCACCGAATTCGACCCGGACACAAAGCATCCGGTGATCTCGACGATGGCCGACCAGGAACACATCGTGGCCGGGGAGGCAGATCTCGGCGGGACGATGCGCCTGGGTTCGTATCCGGCGAAGCTGATCCGCGGCACCGTCACGGCCGAGTCGTACGGAACTCTCGATGTCACCGAACGGCATCGGCACCGCTATGAGGTCAACAACGCCTACCGCGACAAGATCGCCGAATCGGGGCTGGTGTTCTCGGGCACCTCGCCCGACGGCCAGCTGGTCGAGTTCGTGGAGTACCCGCGCGACCGCCATCCGTTCCTGGTGGCCACACAGGCTCATCCGGAGCTCAAGAGCCGACCGACCCGACCGCATCCGCTGTTCCGTTCACTGATCGAGTCGTCGCTGAAATATAAAGCGGCCGAACGTCTTCCGGTTGATCTCGGGGAGTACGACGCGGGTGAGCGGGAGCAGGGCGGCCCGTCGGCCGGTTCCGGGGACGCCGAAGCGTGAGCGAACCGGGATCGCATGACTTCGTCGTGCGCGACTCACGCACCGTCTACGACGGCGCGATCCTCGCATTGCGCGTCGATCAGGTCGAGATGCCCGGCGGCCGGATCGCCGAACGTGAGGTGGTCGAACACCATGGCGCGGTCGCGGTCGTGGCGCTCGACGATGCCGGTCGCGTGGCGATGGTGCGCCAGTACCGGCATCCGATCGGGCGCCGGTTGCTGGAACTACCCGCCGGGTTGCTCGACGGCGGACCCGACGAGGACCCGCTGACGGCGGCGCAGCGCGAACTCGCCGAAGAAGTGGATCTGGCGGCCGACTCCTGGCGGGTACTCACAGACCTGGCGCTGTCCCCGGGATTCACCGACGAGGCCCTGCGGGTCTATCTGGCTGAATCGTTGCACTCCCTGAATCCGGCGGAACGTCACGACGAAGAGGCCGACATGGCGGTCGAATGGGTTGCTCTCGGCGACGCCGTCGCCCAGGTCCTGTCCGGGGAGATCGTGAACGCCACAGCGGTCGCCGGGATCCTCGCCGTGTCGGTGGCACTGACGAACGGCGCCGCACTGCGCGACCCGTCAGCGGAATGGACCGACCAGCCGACCGGACTGCAATCGCGTAAACACGGCGACGCCCGGCGGTCATGAGCCTGACCGACGATGTTGGCCGCTACCTCGATCACCTGACGGTCGAGCGGGGTGCGGCGACCAACACCGTCAGTTCCTATCGGCGCGACCTCACCCGGTACCTCGGCTACCTTGCCGGCCGACGGATCGACCGGCTACCGGAGATCACCTGCGCCGATGTGCGCGAATTTCTAGTGGAGCTACGCAGGGGAGACCCCGACCGGTCGATCGTCCCGCTCGCCGACAGCTCCATCGCACGGACCCTGGTGGCCGTTCGCGGGCTGCACCGGTTCGCGGTGGCCGAGGGGTGGACCGATGTCGACGTCGCCCACGAGGTCTCCCCGCCGCGCGCACCGCGGAGGCTGCCGAAGTCATTGCCCATCGATCACGTGGCGCGGATCCTCGACGCCGTCGGCACCGACGACACCCCGCGCGCGCTTCGCGACCGCGCGCTGCTGGAACTGCTCTACAGCTGTGGTGCGCGGATCTCCGAGGCGATCGGCCTCGATGTCGACGACCTCGATATCGGTGCGCGCGCAGTTCGGTTGCGCGGTAAAGGCGGAAGGGAGCGGATTGTGCCCATCGGCGGACCGGCGGCCGACGCGCTCGACGGCTATCTCGTGCGTGGCCGGCCGGCACTGGCCGCGGGTGCCAGGTCGGTATCGGTCGGGCCCGGTGTGTTCCTCAACGCGCGGGGTGGGCGTCTGTCGCGGCAGAGCGCCTGGCAGGTCCTCGCCTCGGCCGCCGAACGCGCTGGTATCGCCGAAACGGTCTCACCGCACACCTTGCGGCACAGTTTTGCCACCCATCTGCTCGACGGTGGTGCCGATGTCCGGGTGGTGCAGGAGTTGCTCGGCCATGCGTCGGTCACCACCACACAGGTGTATACGCTCGTGACGGTCAACACGATGCGTGAGGTTTACGCCACCGCACATCCGAGGGCCCGGTGACCGGTCGCGGCGGATGTGGGCGATCCGCGATGATCAGACGTCGTGGACCTATTAGGCTGGACAATCGGAACTACCAGATCCTTGATTTCACGCCAGGCCGACTCAGCCGACGAAGGGAGCGCGGGGGACGTGACAATTGACAGCGGGGACCCGGACGGAGCCTCAACGCCGTCGGTGCCCGCACCGGAGCCGTCCGTAGCGCTACCCGATTCCGAGCATCTGCTCGCAGCAGAGCCACAGCCCGAACCAGATCAGCCCACACCCGTCGCGGAGTCCGCACCCGACACCGGGGGTGCGGGGCCTTCCGGTGATGTGCCGCTCGGCCCCACGGGCAGGCCCTACCGGCAGATCCCCGACCCGCGGCCGCTGGACAAGCACGGCCCGGCGTCGGTGGTCGCGATCTGTAACCAGAAGGGCGGCGTCGGCAAGACCACCACGACGATCAATCTCGGTGCGGCCCTGGCCGAATGCGGTCGTAGGGTGCTGCTGGTCGACCTCGATCCGCAAGGCGCGCTGTCCGCGGGGCTCGGGGTACCGCATCATGAGCTCGACGCGACGGTGCACAACCTGCTGGTGCCACCGCAGATGGCCATCGATGACGTGCTGATGCGCACCCGGGTCGACGGCATGGACCTGCTGCCCAGCAACATCGACCTGTCGGCGGCCGAGATCCAGCTCGTCACCGAAGTTGGTCGCGAACAGTCCCTGGCCCGGGCATTGCATCCGGTGCTCGACCGCTACGATTTCGTGCTCATCGACTGCCAGCCGTCGCTGGGTCTGCTCACCGTCAACGCGCTGGCCTGCGCCGACAGCGTGCTGATCCCGATGGAATGCGCGTACTTCAGTCTGCGCGGGCTGGCACTGCTCAACGACACCGTCAACAAGGTGCGTGACAGGCTCAATCCCAAGCTGACGCTCAGCGGCATCCTGGTGACGATGTTCGATTCCCGCACCCTGCATTCGCGTGAGGTGATGGAACGGGTCGTCCAGGTGTTCGGCGACATCGTGTTCGACAGCGTCATCAACCGTACCGTCCGGTTCCCGGAGACCAGTGTCGCCGGTGAACCGATCACGTCATGGGCGCCCAAATCCGCCGGGGCCGAATCGTATCGGGCATTGGCGCGCGAGGTCATCGCACGTGACGCCGGCGTCGTGTGATCACGTCAGGTGAGTGACAACGAGCAGGGTTTTCAGGTACGGCTGTCCAATTTCGAGGGACCGTTCGATCTGCTGCTCGATCTGATCAGCAGGCATCGCCTCGACGTGACAGAGGTGGCGCTGCACGCGGTCACCGACGATTTCATCGCCTACACCCGCAGGCTCGGTGATCAGCTGACCCTGGAGCAGACCACCGAGTTTCTGGTGGTCGCGGCCACACTGCTCGATCTGAAGGCGGCGCGGCTGCTGCCGGCCGGTGAGGTGGACGACGCCGAGGACCTCGCCCTGCTCGAGGCGCGCGACCTGCTGTTCGCCCGGCTGCTGCAATATCGCGCCTACAAGCAGGTCGCCGAACTGTTTGGCGAGCTCGAAGCCGCTGCGTTGCAACGGTATCCGCGGTCGGTATCGCTGGAGGAACGGTTCACCGGGCTGCTTCCGGAGGTCACCCTCGGCGTCGACGCGGCGCGTTTTGCCGAGATCGCGGCTGCTGGTCTGGCCCCGCGCCCGGCACCGGCCGTCGGTCTCGCGCACCTGCACGTGCCCAAGGTATCGGTGCCCGCGCAGGCGCGACTGGTGATGGCGATGCTGCTCGACGATCCGGGCGCCTGGTTCAGTTTCCGGGAGATCGTCGCCACCTGCGATAACCCGTACGAGGTGATCGGACGGTTCCTGGGGCTGCTGGAACTGTTCCGCGAACGCGCGATCGCCTTCGAACAGCCCGAGGCGCTCGGCGAGCTCAAGGTGAGCTGGACCGGCGAGCGCGCGCCGGACGAGGTGAATCTCAGTCGGGGAGAGGAAGACTACGAGTGAGCGACGACCCGGTGGAAGAAGCGATGGTCGACAAGACCAGCGACGGCGAGCGTGAGGTGGGGGTGGACCAGGAGGCCGTCGAAACGTCCGAAGTCAGGCTCGACGACGCCGAGCTGCGTGCCGCGCTCGAGGCGGTTCTGCTCGTGGTGGACACTCCGGCGCCCACCGCGGATCTGGCCCGCGCCGTCGACGAGGACGAGGCCCGCGTGGCTCCCATGCTGCAGCAGATGTCGGCCGACTTCGGGGTGGCACGCAGCGGCTTCGACCTGCGGTTCGCCGGCGATGGCTGGCGGTTCTACAGCCGCGCCGACTACGCGCCGTATGTCGAGCGTCTGCTCCTGGACGGGGCGCGTTCCAAACTGACGCGGGCGGCGCTGGAGACGCTCGCGGTGATCGCCTACCGGCAGCCGGTGAGCCGGGCGCGGGTCGGCGCGATCCGCGGCGTCAACGTCGACGGAGTAGTCCGTACGCTGCTGGCCCGCGGTCTTATCGTCGAGGTCGGCACCGACCCCACCACGTCGGCCACCACCTACGGCACCACCGAGATGTTCCTGGAACGGCTGGGCCTGGCCTCACTGACCGAACTGCCTGATCTGGCACCGTTGCTGCCGGATGTGGATGTCATCGATTCGCTCGACGACGAGCTGCTCACCGATCCACGATTCGCCAAACTCGACGCCAAGAGGGCACACTCGTCGGGAGAGAAGACACCGGACGACGACGTGTCCTCGTCCGCCGAATGAGAGATCCACATGGCATCCGCTAGCCGAGACGGCACACCGGGCCCGCGTAAACGCGCAGGTCGTTCCACATCCGCATCGTCCGGGGGACAGCCCGGACGGGGGGCGCGCAAAGCAGGGCAGCCCAAGACGGGTTCGCAGTATTCAAAGGCCGCCAAGGGCGGCGCCGAAACGGGCAGGCCGGCCAAGAAGACTCACCGCAAGGGCACCTCGAAGCCCGACGTCACGTCGGGAAAGGTGCGTCTGAACAATGCTCGCCCGGCTCGGCACCAGGGCGGGAACGCCGGAGGTGACGGCGGCGCGTCGTATGTCTCCGACGGGGTTCGCCTGCAGAAGGTGCTCGCACAGGCCGGTGTCGCGTCGCGGCGCGGTGCCGAAGAACTGATCGCCGCCGGCCGCGTCAGCGTCGACGGCGAGATCGTCGTCGAACAGGGACTGCGGATCAACCCGGACACCGCGATCGTGCGGGTCGACGGCGCCCGCGTCATCATCGACGAGACCAAACAGTATCTGGCACTGAACAAGCCGCGCGGCATGCAATCGACGATGGCCGACGACCAGGGGCGCCCGTGCATCGGCGACATCATCGCCGAACGCGTCATGGCCGGGCACCGGATGTTCCACGTGGGCCGCCTCGACGCCGACACCGAGGGCCTGCTGCTACTCACCAACGACGGCGAGTTGGCGCACCGCCTGATGCACCCGTCGTACGAGGTGCCCAAGACATACATGGCGACGGTGAAGGGCGAGGTGCCGCGCAGCCTGATCCGCACATTGCGCGCCGGAGTCGAGCTCGATGACGGCCCGGTGAAGGTGGACTCGTTCACCATCGTCGACGTCAACAATGGGGCGTCGCTGGTGGAGATCGTGCTGCACGAGGGCCGCAACCGGATTGTCCGCCGCCTCATGGAGGAAGTCGGCTTCCCGGTGCGCCGACTGCTGCGCACCCAGGTCGGCGATGTCGCCCTCGGCGACCAGCGGGCCGGCAGCCTGCGGGTGCTCGGCCGCGACGAGATCGGTGGACTGTACGAGGCGGTCGGCCTGTGAGCACCAGTCCGAACGTGCCGACCGCACCGGATACGGGCGTGGTGACCGGATCGGCCCGTGTCGTCGCCATCGACGGTCCTGCCGGGACCGGAAAGTCCACCGTCTCCAAACTTCTCGCCGGTACGGTCGGTGCGCAGTGTCTCGACACCGGAGCGATGTACCGGGCCGTCACCCTCGCGGCGCTCGATCTCGGTGTGCCGCTCGATGACCCGGCCGCGATCGCCGCTGCCATGGCAGACGTGGACGTCGACGTCATCATCGATGCCGACGGCACCAACCGGGTGTTCCTGAACGATTCGGACGTCTCGGACCGGATCCGCACAGCCGAGGTATCCGCGGCGGTGTCGGCGGTGTCGGCTGTCCCTGAAGTTCGTACGAAACTGGTTGCGCTGCAACGGAAAGTATCGCGCGACCGATTTGTGGTGATTGAAGGCCGGGACGTGGGTACCGTGGTGTTCCCCGATGCCGGGCTCAAGGTATTCCTCACCGCGACCGCCGAAGCGCGCGCTCAGCGCAGGCATCAGCAGAACCTCGAGCTGGGGCAGCCCAGCAACTATGACGAGGTGCTGGCGGCGGTCAACCGGCGTGATCATCTCGATTCGACCCGGGCGGTGTCGCCGATGCGGGCGGCCGACGACGCCGTCCTCGTGGACACCAGCGACCTCACCCTCGACCAGGTACTCGACGAACTGGCTCGCCTGGTCGACGAGCGGATCGGAGTACAGCCGTGACCGACAACATCGATACCGGCCTGACGGTTGCCGGTGACGGCACGTGGTCGGATGAAACCGATTGGGAAATCAGCGATCTGGTCGACGGGGACGAACTCGGTACCGGGGGACCGGTGCCGGTGGTCGCCATCGTCGGGCGGCCGAACGTCGGCAAGTCGACACTCGTCAACCGCATCCTCGGGCGCCGGGAAGCCGTTGTCGAGGACATTCCCGGAGTGACCCGGGACCGGGTGTCGTACGCGGCGAGCTGGTCGGGCAGGCGGTTCACCGTCGTCGACACCGGTGGCTGGGAGCCCGATGCGAAGGGTTTGCAGCAGGCCGTCGCGGCGCAGGCGGAGCTCGCGATGAAGACCGCGGACGCGATCGTCGTCGTGGTCGATGCGACCGTCGGCGCCACCTCGACCGACGAAGCGGTCGCCAAGGTGCTGCGCCGTTCCAAGACCCCGGTCATCCTGGTGGCCAACAAGATCGACAGCGAACGGCAGGAAGCCGAAGCCGCCGCATTGTGGTCGCTGGGGCTGGGGGAGCCGCATCCGGTGTCCGCGGCGCACGGCCGGGGCGCCGGCGACGTGCTCGACAAGATCCTGGAGGTTCTTCCCGAAACCCCGCGTGAGGCAACAACCTTGGGGGGCCCGCGCCGGGTGGCGCTGGTCGGCAAACCCAATGTGGGCAAGAGCTCATTGCTGAACAAGCTTGCCGGATCCGAGCGGTCGGTGGTCGACAATGTTGCCGGCACCACCGTCGACCCGGTGGACGAACTCGTCGAATTGGGCGGCAAGACATGGCAGTTCATCGACACCGCCGGTCTGCGCCGTAAAGTCCGCACCGCGAGCGGGCACGAATACTATGCCTCGCTGCGGACCCGTTCGGCCCTGGATGCGGCCGAGGTGGCGATTCTGCTGATCGACGCGTCCGAACCGATCACCGAACAGGACCTGCGGGTGCTGTCGATGATCATCGACAGCGGCCGGGCCCTGGTCATCGCGTTCAACAAGTGGGATCTGGTCGACGAGGACCGGCGCTATCAGCTCGACAAGGAGATCGACCGCGAACTGGCCCGGGTGCCGTGGGCGCGGCGCGTCAACATTTCTGCCAGCACGGGCCGGGCCGTGCAGAAGCTGGTGCCCGCCATCGAGGGTGCGCTGGAGTCCTGGGACAAGCGGGTCTCGACCGGCCAGCTCAACAACTGGCTCAAGGACATCATCGCCGCCACACCGCCGCCACTGCGTGGTGGCCGCCAGCCGCGCGTGCTGTTTGCCACTCAGGCCGCTACCCGCCCGCCGACGTTTGTCCTGTTCACCACCGGCTTCCTCGAAGCCGGCTATCGCAGGTTCCTGGAGCGCCGACTGCGTGAGGAGTTCAACTTCGACGGCTCCCCGGTCCGGATCAACGTCCGCGTCCGCGACAAGCGCGAGCAGCGTCGTAAGAAGTAGATGACATCCACCGCCCCTGACCAGGCGATTAGTCGTTCGCGGGGGTGGTGGGCTAATGTCTGTAAGGCCTCGTGAGAACGACGGCAACGGGCTGTGGCGCAGCTTGGTAGCGCACCTGACTGGGGGTCAGGTGGTCGCAGGTTCAAATCCTGTCAGCCCGACGT
>NZ_JAGQTN010000188.1 GCF_020438995.1 Gordonia sp. (in: high G+C Gram-positive bacteria) | reverse complement strand
GGGATCGTCGGGTTCGGTGACATGTCGGCCACCGCCGAATCGGCCAAGATGGCCGCACGCGGCATCGACGAACGTCGCTACTCCCGCGCCAACGACCGGCGCCGCGGCGGGTTCGTCGAATCGCAGGGCGGTGGAACGATTCTGCTCGCCCGCGGCGACGTAGCTGCCCAGATGGGGCTACCGGTCCTCGGTGTGGTGGCGTGGGCGCAGAGCTTCGGCGACGGCGTGCACACCTCCATCCCGGCACCCGGACTCGGCGCGCTCGGCGCGGCCCGCGGCGGGCTTACCTCGCCCCTGGCCGGTGCGCTGGCCACACTCGGGGTGAGCGCCGACGAGGTGGCGGTGATCTCCAAACACGACACCTCCACCCGCGCAAACGATCCCAACGAGTCCGAACTGCACGAGCGGCTCGCCTCGGCGATCGGCCGCAGCGAGGGCGCACCGCTGTTCGTGGTGTCGCAGAAGTCGTTGACCGGTCACGCCAAGGGCGGCGCGGCGGCCTTCCAGCTGATCGGGCTGTGCCAGGTGCTGCGTGACGGGGTGATCCCGCCCAACCGCAGCCTCGACTGCGTCGACGAGAAGATGGCCGACTACCCGCACCTGGTGTGGGCGCGCGACACCCTGCACCTCGGTGAGCGTTTCCCGCTCAAGGCCGGTCTGCTCACCAGCCTCGGCTTCGGTCACGTGTCCGGGCTCGTCGCGGTGGTCCATCCGGAAGCCTTTGTGGCGACACTGGATCCGGCCGTCGCCGACGACTACCGCGAGCGGGCCGCCGAGCGTGAGCGCCTGGGCAACCAGCGTCTGCTGGAAGCGATGTGCGGTGGCGAAGCCGCCTACACGCGCCCGTCGGGCCGTCGTTTCGACGCCGACCACGACGAGCACGACGCCGAATCCGCACTGCTGCTCGATGATTCGGCACGCCTGGGTGCATCGGGCGAGTACGGCGTAGGGTCGGTGCGATGAGCGTATTGGGCGTGGGGATCGACATCGTGTCGGTCCCCGGCTTCAAGGAGCAACTCGCGCAGGCCGGCACCACCTTCGGTGACCGCTTCACCACACGGGAGCGTCGTGATGCCGGCGTCGGAACCGGCGATGACGCATTGCATCTCGCCGCCCGGTGGGCCGCCAAGGAGGCGGTGATCAAGGCGTGGTCGGTGAGCCGCTACGGCCGCAAACCGCTGCTGCCGGTGATCCGGCACAGCGACATCGAGGTGGTCACCGACAACTGGGGCCGCCCCGCCATCCGGCTGGGCGGCGAGATCGCGGACCTGTTGCGCGACACCGTCGTCCATGTCTCACTCACCCACGACGGCGACACCGCCGCCGCCGTCGCCATCCTGGAGGATGCGCCGTCGCAAGGCTGACCGGTCAGCTACCTTCTGCGACGGACTCTTCCAGCAGCAGGTAGCCGGCCAGCATCCGTTTGAGTTCGGCGACGATCTCCTCGTGCTGCGTCACATCCTGCACCGACAGGCTCAGCAGCGAGTAGGTGGTGTGCACCAGCACCTGCGACATCATCTCGCGACGGCCCCGCTGCGACGGCGTGAGCGGTGCCAGTGCGCGGGCCACGAGCTCGGCGAGCAGACGTTCGTTCTGGGTGGCGGTCAGTCGCGTCGACGGTGTCGACTGCACCGCCAGCCACACCGCGCGGCGCGACGGATCGTTACGCCACAGTGCGGCGAGGTGGTCGAGGAATTTCTCCAGCAGATGCGGCCATTCGAGCGAGGGCACCCCGCCGGCGAACGCGGCCAGCTCCTCACGGACGGCGACCGTGTCCTGCCGGTCGAGCTCGCAGACGATTACGTACTTGTTGGCGAAGTACTGATACAGCGTGCCGATCGGCACCTCGGCGCGGACGGCGATCTCCTCGCATGTCAGCGACTCGACGCCGACCTCGATCAGCAGTTCGCGGGCGGCGCCGAGCATCGCCTGAAACTTGCGTTTGCTGCGTTCCTGCGCGGGGCGTTTGCGGGGAACGAGCAGCTCGGTGTCCGGCATGCCGCTGCGGGTCAGACCGACAGATCGCGCCGCAGCTTGGCGACATGCCCGGTGGCACGCACGTTGTACTGGGCGACCTCGATGGTGCCGTTCTCGTCGACGAGGAACGTCGAGCGGATCACGCCGTTGACCACCTTGCCGTACATCTTCTTCTCGCCGAATGCACCCCACTCGGTGAGGACCTTCTTCTCGGGGTCGCTGAGCAGCGGGAACGTCAGCTCGTCACGTTCAACGAACTTGGCGAGCTTGGCCGGTTTGT
>NZ_JAGQTN010000187.1 GCF_020438995.1 Gordonia sp. (in: high G+C Gram-positive bacteria) | reverse complement strand
GGGGTGGCAGGGATCGAACCTGCCATGCTCACGCGCCGGATTTACAGTCCGGATGACGCACCAGCGTCGTCACCCCCGGAAAGCTAGAAACGCAGGGCCCCGCTCGTTCTGACGGCCTATTATTTCAAAGCTGGAACGGGTCTCCCTGCGCGTGTCCCAGACTACGCTTCGGGCAGGATCTCAACTCGGCCTATCGGGGCCTTACGCTGCACACGCCGCCCCGGCAAGGAGGTCGAGGCGGCGACTCGGGGTACCAGCCCGAGCAACGCAAGGAGAATCAGAGATGACCTTTGAAGACGAAGCCCGCAACGACCTACAACGAGCGTGGGAATACTCGGCCGACAACCTGCGCCAACGCGTGACCGGCACCAGCCCGACGACCGAGGAAACCCTGGACACGCTCAAAGACCTGTTCACCGCGGCCGCCGACAACACCGTGCGCCTGGCCGCGTTGTGCGACACACTGTGGGCATTCAGCCAGCACATCCTGCCGGAAGTTGAGGCCCTCAAGCAGCAAGTCGCGGAGCTGGAGAAACGGATCTGACGCCTGCGGTATCTCGATCCCGGCCGTCGCACGCCAGGCGACGGCCGGGTCCTGCTCGATACGCGCATAGACGGTCTCGCACATGATGACTCCTCACGGGGGTATACGATGCCCGACGACGGGCGATAGCTCCTCACCCCGAACGAGGGGAGGGGAGTGCCTGTAGATATGCGAGAACCCCGCACCCTGAACGGGTTACGGGGTACTCAGGTCGCGGTGTGGGCGACTAAGCGGCAGCCGCCGCTGATCGTTCTTCAATGCGTTGCAGCGCATCTCGGATGAGCTTCGGCTCGTTACTGCCCGGCCGGAACACGCAATCGTGCTCGAACGCGTCCCGAACATCGCGCAGCACATCGGCAGTCAGCACCGCCTGCTGCTCGTCAGCCAATCCGATGGCATCGACCAGCACGACCCCGAACGCACCGCAGTCGAGCGCGGATACGGCGAGATCATCAAGCTGCACGCCGCTGCGGACCAGCGCGTCAATCGCGTCACTACTCGTTGCCACCAGCCCAGTTTAGCAACGCATCCAGGCTGTACGGCTGGTCTCGGCGACGCCCATCGATATTTCGGCCTACTCCATCACCGTTCACCGGGAAGATGGTGATCGGGACAGCGTCGGCATCGAGGACGACTTGGACGACCATCGAGTGGCCATCGACGATGATCGAACCACGGAACTCGAATCGACCAAACCGGCCCGACCGGACCTGCACTGAGCCGCTGCTGAGCACCGCATTCTGAATTCGCTGCAAGTCTTCGAGTGACTGAACCCACTGCGGAAACTCGGTCTTCCTATTCCATCCAAGGCCGAAGATGTGACCGCCGTCCGTCGTGCCATCAGTCCCGTTGAAGTGCTTGAAGTCAGATTCATCAAGCCGTTCCACGTCACGTGGTGTGAACGGGATTGCGGAACCGTTGGGCAGGCGAGGGAACTCCGGTGGGAAGCCGGCCGAGCCCGCACCAGGCCCATTGCCAGTGATGGGCGGCTCGCCGCCACCGTTACCTCCGGCAGTCTGGCCGAAGCGGCGATCAGTGTCGTCGTTCTGGACCTTCTTCGGCGGCGACACGCCGGACTTCCTCGGCATGCCGCCAGGTGTTGGGCGACCGGCACTGACCCCAGATGCCTTGAGATCGTTGCGGACGGTCTGATCCGACACCCCGAGCGCCTCGGCGATCTCCGCAGTCGACGACCCCTCCCGGTGCATCTTGGCCGCGAGTTTGCGGCGCGCCGAGGTGGCCCGGGCGCGTTCGGTGCGGGTCTTGTGCGCGGTCTTGGGGACCAGGACCGCGCCGAGCTCGCCGTGCTCGTCGACCTGGTAGCGGGTACGTACCAGCGCCCGCCGGTAGTTGCTCTGGGCGTCGCCGTACAGGCGGGACAGGTCTTCGTCGTTGACCATCTTCGGGTCGAAGTCGGCGGTGATCGCCGCAACCGTGCAATGGCACCCACTGTGCAGGGGTTTGAGGTCGCCGATGTTGTAGCGGCGGTTCGCCGCCACCAGGCACATGCCGCACGACCCGCCCTTGGCCAGCTCCGGGTGCACGATGCGCCGGTACCCGAGGACCTTGTCATCGAGGTCGGCGGCCTGGGCGAGGGCTTCGTGTTCGGCGATGCGCTGGGCGAGCATCAGGTTGTCGTCGACGATGCGGGCCAGGCGTTCCTCGGCGGCGGTGTTGGCCTCGGTGACGGTCGCGCCCTGCGTCCGCTGGTACCGGTAGGTGCGGGCCGGGCGGTTGAGTACCTCCTCGGTGGAGTGATCGGACACGGTCACCTGCACCGGGCGGCCGTCGCTGGTGGTGCCGGTCGTCGAGGTGACGCCGCGGCGTTGTCCAGCCGACGGCGAGCTGCTCGTCGAGCCGGCGGTGCGCCGCTGGCCCACGGGTGCTGGTGCGCTCGTCGAAGTCGATGTCACGCCGCGGCGCTGCCCCGTCGGCGGCGAGGTGCTCGTTGAGCGCGGCGTTGGGCCGCGGTGTTCGCCCTGCGACGGCGTGTACGCCGTCTGGGTGGGGCGTCGTGCCGGTTGCTGTGAGTCGCGGTCGGCGTCGGAACGCTCATCGCTCGCACGATCAGCGTCTTCGGTGGCGGGTTCGGGCTGGTACTCGACGGTTGTCGGGGTGGCGATCACCTCGGCGCGGCCGTCGACCACATCCACCCGCGCACCACGTACCTCGGCAGGGTCGGACGGGATGATGGTGCCGGCGTTGATGCCGAGCGCCGTCATCTGCTGCGACTGCGCCGCCGCGGTGACGCGGGCGAGGTCGGTTTGCGCCGCATGCAACGCCCGCGCCGCCTGCGCGGTGAACGCCTGCACCGATGCCCCGTCGTACGGGTTGGTGCGCCGCCACAACTGCGCGATCACCTCGAACGCCCACGCTGCCAAGGACTCACGGCGGGTGGCCACCGCCAGCGCCAGCGACCGGATCGCCTCGCCGGGGTCCGGTGCCGCCGACACCGCAGCGTGCAACGCCGCGGCGGCCGCCAGGGCCTGGGCGTAGCTGCCGCTACTGGCCGTCGATGTCGTCGTCGGTGCTGTCACCGGTCACCGGGGGAGTCGAATCGGGTGCGGATGGTTCGGCGGGGGCGGCGATCTGCATGCGCAGCAACGCATCGGCGGTGCGCTGCTGGATCACCAGTGCCGCTTCCTGCGGTGACATCTCCCAGATGTCGGTCAGGATCCGCTCCTGCGACAGCGCCGCCGAGGCCTGCGCCGACGCCGCACCCTTCTCAGCCAGGGACCGGAACTCGATCGGACCCCAATGCAACCGCAGCCCTGTCCGGGGTTGGCCGGCGAACGCGAACACGATCCGCCACAACAGCTTCAACGCCGGCGTGACCCGCGCGCGACGGTCGCGGATCGTCGACGTCGCCGACTCCCGCATCAACGCCGCGCCCTCGGCAGAGCCGTTCGCCGCGTCCGCGACGCCTGACGGAACCGTTCCCGCTCAACTGTTTCCTTGAACACCAAACGGATCCGATCGGCGATCAAGGAAACCGTTACGCGGGAACAAATTGGATGGAACCAAACGGGGGGTTGGTGCGTCTGATAGCCATGCATTCGTATCCTTGTGACTCTTATGGGCTTGTTCGGCGGTCTGTGCTGTTGGGAATGGGCTTGTCCGACAATCAGATTGCCGATGCTGTGCGGCGTGGTCTGCTGATCCGCGTCTATCCGGGGGTGCTGGTGGCACCCAGCGCATCCTTCGACGGCCACGAGGGTGCTCAGCGGTTGCACCGCATGACAGCTATCGCGGTCGCGACATCCGGACTGTCCACGTCGGACTCACCGCTACCGTTGTGCCACGCCACCGCCGCCGCATTCCATGGAATCCCATTGCTCAAGCCCGACATCGCGCGCGTCCACGTGACGACCGGTGGCCGGTCGGGTGGCGCCGTTCACCGGTATCGACACCTGCACGCGGCGCCGTTCGATCCGGCGGAGGTCACAGTCGTCGACGGGATCGCGGTGACCACCATCGAGCGGACCGCGGTCGATGTCGCGGCCCAGGGCGTGTTCGCGCAGGCTCTGACGGCGTTCGACCAGGCGATCCGCATGGGCGGAGATGTCGAGGTGATGGGTGACATCCTGGAGTCCAGGCGGCGCGTCGGTGTTCGGGTCGCACGGCGCGCACTCGCCTGCGCGAACGGATTGTCCGAGAGCGTCGGCGAATCATGGAGCCGCGCCCAGATGATCGAAGCGGGGCTGCCGGTTCCGCGTCTACAGCATCGATTCCACTGCCCATCGGGCAGCTACCACACCGACTTCGACTGGGACGAAGCCCTGATCGGCGAGTTCGACGGTCTCCACAAGTACGGTCGGTTACTCAGACCCGGTGAGACGGCCGAGCACGCCGTCGTCCGGGAGAAACTGCGCGAGGATGAACTCCGGGCGACCGATGCGCATTTCGTCCGCTGGACGTGGGCCCACCTGGAGTCGGACACTGTCGTCGCCCTCCTCAAACCGCGACTCAAGCGCCTCGGTCTGTGCGCGTGATCACCTCCCGCGTAGCGATTTCCTTGATCGCCGATCGGATCCGATTGGTGCTGAACGAAATTGCTCAGCGGGAAATGTCACGTCGTCAGGGGAGGCCTGCGCGGGGGGTGTTGACTGTGATGGCTCGGATTTCCGCCTCTCTTGCGGCCGTTCTTGCTTGTTCGTCGAAATCGGGGGCGCAGCAGAGGAACAGGGTGCGGCCGTCGGCGCCGCCGAGCATGCACGCGAAGACGCCGCTGCCGGGAGCCACCTCGTCGACGATCTCGCCGCCTTCGCGGACGCGGATCGCGCGACCGCCGACCGCGTCGGCGATCCACATCCGTCGGAGTCGTACCCACACCCGTCAGGTGCGACTGCGATCTGGGCGAACACCTCGGCGAGCGGCCCTGCGGCCGGAGGCTCGGCGAACTGTGCGAAAACGCGGCGGTTGCGCAGCGAGCCGTCGTCGGCGATGTCGAAGGCACTGACCCGATTGGCGAAGGTCTCGTCGACGAGCAGCACGCCATCAGGAGTGACGATGCTGCCGTTGGGGAACCAGACGTCGTCCGCCACGACCGTGACCGAGCCGTCGGGGTCGATGCGCAACAGGACGGTCGGAGCGACGTCGCCACTGCCCATGAGATCGAAACCGAAGTTGCCCAGCCAGGCGCGCCCCGCGTCGTCGACGACCATGTCGTTGGGGTGTCCACCCACGAACTCACTGACGTCGGCGTGGACCACCGAGGTGCCGTCGGGCTCGCGCCGCATGACCTTGCGGTCACGCATCGAGACGTAGAGCAGCCGTCCGTCGGGCAGCCAGCCGAGCCCCGACGGCTGGGCCGGCACCTCGACCTCGACACGCAGGTCGCTGCCGTCCTCGCGGACCGAGCAGATGACGTGGGTGTAGAAGTCGACGAACCACAATCGGTCGTCATGCCAGCGGGGGCACTCGGTGAAGGACATTCCTGTGACGACGGTACGGATCTCGCGGACATCTTCGGCCATGCCTCACCATAGGCGCGCCAGACCGCCTTCGCCCCGCAATCTCCGGGCACGGCAGAATAGCTGCACGTGGACGCCACCGACCTTGCCGATACCGATCCGGTCACTGCTGCGAGCCGGGTGCTCGGTTCGATACTGACGGTGGGCGAGGTGCGTGCGCGGATCGTCGAAGTGGAGGCGTACGGGTCGCCCGAAGACGGGCCGTGGCCCGATCCCGCCGCACATTCGTATCCCGGTCCGACGCCGCGTAACCGGGTGATGTTCGGTCCGCCGGGTTTCCTGTACGTGTACCTGAGTTATGGGATACATCGGTGCGTGAATGTCGTCTGCGGACCCGAGAACACCGCCTGCGCAGTGCTGCTCCGGTCGGCCGAGATCATCGACGGTGACGACGTCGTGAAGGCGCGCCGGCCCGGCGTCCGGCGGGCCGGCGACTTCGCCAGGGGGCCCGGAAATCTGGGGAAGGCTCTCGGAATTGAGCTGTCCGACAACGGGACCGACCTGTTCGACCCGGAGTCGACGATCTGCCTGGAGCTGCGGGGCGCCGAAACATGGGAGACCGGCCCCCGCGTAGGCGTCGCCAAAGCAGCCGACCGCCCGTGGCGCCTCTGGCTCCCGACCTCCCCAGCGGTCTCGACGTACCGCCGCAGCCCCCGCGCCCCGAGCTCCATCGGAGACGTTCCCGCGTAGCAGTCTCCTTGACCACCGAACGGATCCGATTGGTGTGCAAGGAAATCATCGAGCGGGAAAGATCGACGGCGTGGAGGATGAGTTGGTTGCGTTGGCGAACGGGGCGCGGGCGGGGAGTGGGCTCGGGACGCTGTGGGTGCATCAGGGGTTGGTGGGGTTCGCTCGTGGGCACGCGGCGACGCTGGCGGCGGAGCTGAACCTGTACCACCAGGACATGACTCCGATACTGGATCAGACCGATCTCAACTGGGCCGCCGAGAACGTCGCGTGCGGTCAGCCCGACGCCGCCACCGCACACCTGGCGTGGTGGAACTCGCCCGGCCACCGCGAGAACCTGATGAACCCCGAGTTCGACAGGATCGGCGTGGGTGTGGCACAGGGCCGCAACGGGACCTGGTTCTACGTCCAGTTGTTCGGGCGGACCGCCGCACCCTAGTCCCAGATGCCCGTGCTCTCCAGGTGCTTGGTCAGGCGGGCCGCGCCGTCGGTGAATTGGCGGCGCGTCTGCTCGATGACCTGCTCACGGTCACCGTTGCGATAGGCGGTGATCAGTTTGGCATGCGAGTCGACGGCCACCTCACCCCATTCGGGATCTGTGGCGTACAGCTGGGTGGGGGTGTAGCGGGTGGCGCTGAGCAGGAACCAGGAGAGTTTGCCGCTGTCGGCGATCAGGTTGTGGATGCGGTGGAACTCGAACTCGGCGTCGGCCACCTCCGGTCCGTCACCGGCACGCACCGCGACGGCGAGCTTGCGGTTACACCACTCGAGCTCCCCGATCTGCTCACCCGTGATGGCCTCGGCGGTGCGCAGTGCCACCCGCACCGCGATCTCGCTCTGCAACCAGAACAGGTCCTCGACGTCGGTGCGGCTCAGATCGGCGACGATGTAGCCGCGGTGCGGGGCGAGGTTGACCATTCCCTCGCCGCGCAACGTGAGCAGGGCCTCGCGGACCGGGGTGACGCTCACCCCGAGCCGCACGGCCATGTCGTCCATCCTGACGAACTCACCGGGCCGGATCTCGGCGGTCATGATCGCATGGCGCAGATGTGCGGCAACCTCCTCCGACAGTTGCGGCCGTTTACGGATCTTGCCGCCGGACACCCGTCCCGACGCGTTCTGTGGTGACTCTTTATGGGGTGCCCCTTGATGTGCTGCCACTGCCATGTACCTGCTCCCGTGCCGCCGCGATCCGGCGACCACAGCCTACAGGCCGTAGGTTTTGCCGATGATGTCGCGCTGAATCTCGTTGGTACCACCGTAGACAGTCGAGATGATGGAGGCACGCATCATGGCCTCGGCGTCGAACTCCGTGGCGTAGCCGTAGCCGCCCATCATCTGCATCGCGTCGATGGTCATCCGCTTGGACGTCTCGGTGGCCTTGAGCTTCACCATCGACGCCTCGCGGGGGAGCAGTTTGTCGGGGTTGTCGTCGGCCTTCTGCGCCACCGAGTACACGAGCAGCTTGGTGCATTCGATCTCGGTGGCCAGGTCGGCCATCCGGTGCCGTAGCGCCTGGAAGGTGCCGATCGGACGGCCGAACTGTTTGCGTTCGGTGATGAACTGCAGGGTCTGCGCGAACGACCGTTCGGCGAGCCCGAGCTGCATCGCGGCAAGGATGAGGCGTTCGGTGTTCAGTCCGGCCATCAGCTGGTTCCAGCCGTTGCCGACCTGCCCGACGACGGCCGAATCGGGCAGGAAGCAGTCGGTGAAGTACAGGTCGTTGACCTCGCGGCCGCCGAGGGTGTCGATGCCGCGGATGTCCAGGCCGGCAGTTCCTGCCGGAACGTGGAACTGGGTGAGCCCCTCGTGCTTCTTGCCGCTCTTGTCGGTGCGGGCGATCAGCAGGATCGACCGCGCGAAGTGCGCATTGGAGCACCACGTCTTCTGCCCGTTGATCAGCCAGCCGCCGTCGACCTTGTCGGCGCGGCAGGTCAGGGCCGCCACATCGGACCCGGCCTCAGGTTCGGACATCGACACCGACAGTGAGTCACCGGCGACGACGCCGGCGAGCACGTCGCGTTTCATGTCCTCGGCGGCGAACTTCTGGTAGCCGGCTGCGGTGATGAGAGTGGGGCCGATGCCGCCGATCGGGGCACCGCCGCGCAGACATTCCTCCAGCAGGATGCACAGTTCGACGTTGCCGGCGCCCGAGCCGCCGTACTCCTCGGGCACGACGATCCCGGTCCAGCCGAGTTCGGCCATCTTCTTGTACAGGTCCTGCGAATGCAGTTCGGTGCCGTGATTGGTCAGCACGTCGCGCTGGGCTCGGGTGCCTGTCTCGCGTTGGCAGAAGTCGGCGACGGAGTCGGCGAATGCGCGCTGTTCGGCGGTGAACGCAACCATGGGGGTCCTTCCGGGACGGATGCCGCGGTGTGCGCCCGCGGTGGTGAACGTATGACTGACTGTAGAACATATATCGTATATCTTCTACCCGGGGATGGTGTTCCATGTCTCATGGAGCAAGTAGCTTGAACCAAACGAATCAGACATATGAGGAGATGTGATGACTTCTGCCGACCTGTCAGACGGCGCGGACGGCCGTGTCACCGAGCCGCTGCGCTCACGGCGCAACCACTGGAACAACCAGGTCCGCCGCCATGCGCTGACCATTCCCGACGCACCCGCGCTCAAGTACGCCGGCAAGGTCACCACCTGGTCCGAACTTGACGCCCGGTCGCACGCCTTCGCCGCGGCGCTGCATCGCCGCGGCGTCGGCTTCGGTGATCGGGTGCTGCTGCTCATGCTCAACCGCTCCGAATACGTCGAGGCGATCTTCGGTGCCAACATCCTCGGCGCGATCGCGGTCCCGGTGAACATCCGCATGGCCCCGGCGGAGATCGCCTTCCTCGTGTCCGACAGCGGCGCCAAGGTGGTCGTGACCGAGACGTTGCTCGCGCCGCTGGCAGGCGCGGTCCAGGCCGCCGCACCGGGCATCGAGCAGATCATCGTCGTCGGTGGATCGGACTCACCCGCGCACCTCGACTACGAGACGCTGCTGGCCGAAGGTGCCGACGATCTGCCGGAGATCGACGTGCCGGAGGAGTCCGTCGCGCTCATCATGTACACCTCGGGAACCACCGGAAAACCCAAGGGCGCCATGCTGACCCATCAGAACATGCAGGCGCAGGCGGTGACCTGTCTGCGTGAGCTGCAGACCCGCGCCGACGACATCGGGTCGATGGTGG
This sequence comes from Gordonia sp. (in: high G+C Gram-positive bacteria), assembly GCF_020438995.1. Lineage (GTDB taxonomy): Bacteria > Actinomycetota > Actinomycetes > Mycobacteriales > Mycobacteriaceae > Gordonia. The sequence goes on along the minus strand of NZ_JAGQTN010000187.1, from coordinate 21,166 downwards.
TGCCGATGTTCCACATCGCCGCGATCGGCGCGATGTCGGCGCTGTTCTACATGGGTGCGCTGTCGGTGATCCATCCGCTCGGCGCGTTCGACCCGAACGAGCTGCTCGACGCCCTGGAAACCGAACGCACCACATCGATCTTCCTCGTGCCTGTCCAGTGGCAGGCCGTGTGCGCCGCCCAGCAGGCCAAGCCGCGCGATCTGGCGCTGCGCATCATCAGCTGGGGTGCGGCGCCCGCCTCGGACACCGTGCTCAAAGCGATGGACGCGACGTTCCCGGATGCCCTCAACGTCGCGGTGTTCGGCCAGACCGAGATGTCGCCGATCACCTGTGTGCTCGAAGGAAAGGACGCGCAGCGCAAGCTCGGGTCGGTCGGCAAGGTCATCCCGGCGGTCACCGCGCGCATCGTCGATCCGGCGATGAACGACGTCGCCGACGGGGAGGTCGGTGAGATCGTCTACCGCGGCCCCAACCTGATGCTCGGGTACTGGCAGAACCCCGAAGGTACGGCCGACTCGTTCCGCGGCGGCTGGTTCCATTCCGGCGATCTGGTGCGCCGGGACTCCGAAGGTTTCATCTACGTGGTCGACCGGGCCAAGGACATGATCATCTCCGGCGGCGAGAACATCTACTGCGCCGAGGTCGAGAACGCATTGGCCGCGCATCCGCGGATCCTGGAGGCCGCGGTCATCGGGCGGGCCGACCCCAAGTGGGGTGAGGTGCCGGTCGCGGTGGTGGTGACCAACGACGGCGCCGATATGACCCTTGAGGAGCTGGAGCCGCATCTCAACGATCATCTCGCCCGCTACAAGCACCCGAAGGACCTGGTTCTCGTGCCGGAACTGCCGCGCAATGCCAGCGGCAAGATCGTGAAGCCGTCGCTGCGATCGTCGTACGGCAGCAAGGACGCCGGGCTCGCCGGTCACGCGGTCTAGCGGAGTGGCCCGGACGGCGCGCCAATAACTAGAACACGTTTCATTTCTGGTGGAAAATGGTTAGGGTCGTCACATATCACCCGCCGGTGGCGGCGGGGCGCGGCACCGAGGCGGACCGCGTCGGCAGATGTGTGGAGGTATGTGAGTGAAGACCAAAGGCGCGCTGATCCGGGCCAACAACCAGCCCTGGGAGATCGAGGAGCTCGAGCTAGGAGACCCGCAGCCGCACGAGATCAAGATCAGGATGGAAGCGGCCGGGATGTGCCACTCCGATCATCACCTGATGACCGGCGGTATCCCGCTGGCAGGCTTTCCGGTCCTCGGTGGTCATGAGGGCTCGGGCGTGGTCATCGAGCTCGGCGAGGGCGTCACCGACTTCGAGGTCGGCGACCATGTGGTGCTCTCGTTCGTCCCGTCGTGCGGCAAGTGCCCGTCCTGCAAGCGCGGTCTGGCCAACCTCTGCGATCTCGGCGCCTACCTTCTTCAGGGCGAGGCGGTGTCGGACCACACATTCCGCATCCATACCGCCAAGGGTGAGAACGTCTACCCGATGACGCTGCTCGGCACGTTCTCGCCGTACATGGTGGTGCACGAGGCCTCGGCGGTGAAGATCGACAAGGACATCCCGTTCGAGGTCGCCGCGCTGGTCGGCTGCGGTGTGCCCACCGGCTACGGATCGTCGACGCGCAGCGGCGATGTCCGCCCCGGCGAGGACGTCGCGATCGTCGGTGTCGGCGGGGTCGGAACGGCCGCGCTGCAGGGTGCGGTCATCGCGGGGGCACGCTACGTGTTCGCCATCGACCCAGTGCCGTGGAAGCGTGAGCAGGCACTCAAGTTCGGTGCCACCCACGTTTTCGAGTCGGTGGCCGAGGCGGCGGGGAAGATCGCCGAGCTCACCTACGGGCACATGTGCCAGAAGGTGATCGTCACGGTCGGTGAGGTGCACGGCAAGGACGTGGATACCTGGATGGGTATCACCGCGAAGGCCGGTACGTGCGTGCTGACCGGCATGGGCAGCATGATGGACAGCGAGGTCACGCTGAACCTGGCGATGCTGACGCTGCTGCAGAAGAATCTGCAGGGCTCGATCTTCGGTGGCGCCAACCCCAAGCTGGATATCCCGCAGCTGCTGTCGATGTACAAAATGGGCAAGCTCAACATCGAGGACATGATCACCCGGCAGTACCGGCTCGATCAGGTCAACCAGGGCTATCAGGACATGCTCGACGGAAAAAACATCCGCGGCGTCATCCGCTATACCGAAGAAGATTGGTGACAGTCGCTGCGATACGCTCACGGGCGTGCCGATCCTCGATTCGCTGAGTACCTGGCCGGTCGGCTCGGTCTCGGCGGCTGTGATAACGGACGACGGCGTCGTCGAGGAGTATGGCGACACGTCGGCCGTCTTCGCGCTCGCGTCGGTCACCAAGCTGCTGGTCGCGCAGGCGGTGCTCGTGGCCGTGGAAGAAGGCGCGATCGAGCTGGATCAGGAGGCCGGGCCGCCCGGTGCCACCGTCGCCCACCTGCTGGCGCACGCTTCCGGACTGGCATTCGCCACGCGAGACGTCGAGGCACCAGTCGGCGCCAAACGCATCTATTCGAGCTCCGGCTTCGAGGTGCTCGCAGAGACGGTGCAGGACGCCACCGGTATCGAGTTCGGCGAATACCTGCGGGAGGCGGTCTGCGAGCCGCTCGGGATGCCGTCGACGCGGCTGCTGGGACCGGCAGGTCACGGAGCCCGGTCGAGCGTCGATGATCTCGCGCGGTTCGCCCGCGATATGCTGCGTCCCACGGTGCTGTCGGATGAACTCGCCGACAGCGCACGCAGTGTGTGGTTTGCTGGATTGGACGGGTTTGTTCCCGGCTATGGCAGACATCGTCCCAACGACTGGGGATTGGGGTGCGAGATTCGCTCACACAAGGCGCCACACTGGACGGGCCGAGGCAACTCGCCGGAGACTTTTGGGCATTTCGGGCAATCGGGCACATTTGTGTGGGTCGATCCTGCGCTGGGTGCCGGATGCGTGGTACTCACAGATCGTGAGTTCGGAACGTGGGCCAAACCACTGTGGAGCGACTTCAACGATATTGTCGTCAGGAGTCTCACTAAAAACTAGCGCAACATGAGCCACTTGAGGCACAATAGTCAACATCAGTAAATCCGGGCATCGATGAGGTGTGTTGGGGAAGACGTTCCTCGTCGAAACCCGGAGGTGAAACCAGTGCGCAATCTGAATCAGTTTGCGGAACTGACGACAGGAGTGGTGTACATCCACTCCGCGCCAGTGGCGCTGTGCCCGCATGTCGAGTGGGCCTTGTCGTCGACGCTGAATGCGCGCGCGAACCTTAAGTGGACGGCGCAGGAAGCGGAAGCAGGTCTGCAACGGGCCACGGTCGACTGGACCGGACCCGTCGGCACGGCCGCGCGACTTGTTGTTGCGCTGCGCGAATGGTCCGCGCTGCGCTTCGAGGTCACCGAGGACGCCAGTGAAGGCGTCGACGGTGAACGCTATGCCTACGTGCCCGGCCTCGGCCTGTGGCGCGGGTCGATGAGCACCAACGGCGATGTAGTCCTCGGCGAGATGCAACTGCGTGCGATGCTCGACTCCCAGCCCGACAGCGTCGGCCTCGCCGGGGCTGTCGAGGCCGCCCTCGGCACCGCCTGGGACGTCGCGCTCGAAGCCTTCCGCATGGGCGGCGCCGGCGCCGAAGTTACCTGGCTCACCCAGCGAGTGGGCTGACAATACCCCCGAACACCTCCCGGTGGGTTGCCGCCCACCCGACGAAATCAGGCGCCGACAGCTGACTGTCGGCGCCTGATTGTCTTCTTGTTCGGGTGCTCCCCTTATAGGGGAATGTTCTTGTGGCGTCCCCGGCGGGCGGGCGCCGAGGCGAGGGCTTCGGCGAGGATGCTGCGCGTCTTGGCCGGATCGATGATCTCGTCGACGACGCCGATGGACTGGGCCCGGCCTACGCCGCCGGCGATCGCTTCGTGTTCGGCGGCGAGGCGGTCGTGGAGCGCTTCGCGTTCGTCGTCGGGGGCGGCGGCGAGCGCCTTCTTGTGCAGGATTCCGACGGCCGCTTTGGCGCCCATGACGGCGACCTCGGAGCCGGGCCAGGCGTAGACGGCCGTGGCACCGAGTGCGCGGGAGTTCATGGCGATGTAGGCGCCGCCGTAGATCTTGCGGGTGACGAGGGTGACGCGGGGCACGGTGCATTCGGCGAACGCGTGGAGCAGTTTGGCGCCGCGGCGTACGACGCCGTTCCATTCCTGGCCGACGCCCGGTAGGTAGCCGGGGACGTCGGTGAGGACGACCAGGGGGATGCCGAAGGCATCGCAGAGCCGGACGAAACGCGATGCCTTCTCGGCACTTTCGGAGTTGAGGCAGCCGCCCATGCGCAGCGGGTTGTTCGCGATGACGCCGACGCTGCGGCCGGCGAGTCTACCGAATCCGACGACGATGTTGGGCGCCCACTTGGCCTGGATCTCCTCGAACGTGGAGATGGTCTTGTCGCGACCGGCGTCGAGCTGGGTGTCGAGGAGCTGTTCGACGATGGGGTGCACGTCATAGGCACGGCGCGGAGATTCGGGCAGCAACGCGCGCAGGTCGGTGTCGCCGGCGGCGGCCTGCGCGAGGTTGAAGTTGCCCTGGCGGCTGAAGGTGGACACCAAGCGCCGCGCGCGCCAGTAGGCGTCGGGTTCGGAGTCGGCGACGATGTGGCAGACGCCGGACTTCTTTCCGTGGGTGAGCGGTCCGCCGAGCGCCTCCATGTCGACGTCCTCGCCGGTGACACTCTTGACGACGTCGGGTCCGGTGACGAATACCCGCCCGGCGGGGGCCATGATGACGACGTCGGTGAGCGCCGGCCCGTAGGCGGCGCCGCCTGCGGCGAAGCCGACGACGACGGAGATCTGCGGTACATAACCCGATGCCCGCACCATCGCCTCGAAGACGCAGCCGACGGCGTGCAGCGCTTCGACGCCCTCGGCAAGGCGTGCGCCACCCGAGTGCCAGATACCGATGACCGGTGCCTGTTCTGCGATGGCGGTGTCGATGGCGTTGACGATGTGTTTGCACCCGACGATCCCCATGGCACCGCCCATCACGGTGCCGTCGGTGCAGTAGGAGATCGTGCGGACACCGTTGACCAGGCCCACGGCCGCCTGCACACCGGATTTGTCGCGCGGGTGCAGCAACGACATGGTGCCTTCGTCGAAGAAGTTGGTCAGGCGCAGCAGCGGATCGCGAGGATCCGCTGCGTCACTACGGCCATGGATGGGAGCCAATGTGGTCATCGGAGTCTCCTGAGATGTCGGGTGTGGTGGCGGTCGCTAGTAGCGGCCGAACGCGAGCGCCACGTTGTGGCCGCCGAAACCGAACGAATTGTTCAGCGCGTACTCGATCTGGAGAGATCGGGGCTCGCCGTGCACCACGTCGAGATCGATCTCGGGGTCCTGGTTCTCCAGGTTGAGGGTTGGCGGGATGATGCCGTCCTCGACAGCTTTGATCGTCAGCACCGATTCGAGCGCCCCGACTGCGCCGATCGAGTGGCCGAGGGCCGATTTGGGTGCGTAGATCGCCGCATGTGTGCCGACGGCCGAGTTGATACCGACCGCCTCGGCGGTGTCGCCGATGGGCGTGGAGGTGGCATGCGCGTTGACGTGGGAGATGTCCGACTTGGTCAGACCCGCTGTCTGCAGAGCCCGTGCCATCGCGCGTGCGTTGCCCTGACCGCTGGGGTCGGGGGCGACGAGATGGAAACCGTCGGAAGTGATTCCGGCGCCGAGCAGACGGGCGTGGATGTGCGCGCCGCGCGCTTTGGCGTGGTCTTCACGTTCGATGATCAGCAGGGCCGCCGCCTCGCCGAACACGAAACCGTCCCGGTCTTTGTCGAAAGGCCGGGACGCGGCCGAGGGATCGTCGTTGCGGGTACTCATGGCCCGCATCATCGAGAAAGCGGCGATCGGCAGTGCGTCGATCTTTCCCTCGACACCACCGCAGAGCACCATGTCGGCGTCGCCCATGACGATGTGCCGCCACGCGTGTGCGATGGCTTCGGCCCCGGACGAGCAGGCCGACACAGGTGTGATGACCCCTGCGCGAGCTCCGATGTTGAGACCGGCCACCGCGGCCGGACCGTTGGGCATGCCCATCTGCACGGCCAGTGGCGAGATCTTGCGGTAGTTCTTGGTGTCCCGGATCAGCAAGGTGTTGTCGACCATCGAGTCGCTGCCACCCTGACCGGTGCCGACGACGACCGCGAGGCGATCGGGATCTACGTCGGGTGTGCCCGCCTGCTCCCACAGGCGTTTGCTCATGATGTGCGCGACGCGCTCGACGTAGGCCATCCGGCGGGCCTCGACCCTGCTGACCTCCAGGGCGGGGTCCTCAACCAGTCGGCCGCCGATACGGACCGGCAGGTTGTATTCCTCGACGAACGGGTCGGTGAGTTCGCGGATACCGCTCTGACCGGCCAGTAGGTTCTGCCAGGTGGTGTCGAGATCCGCACCGAGGCTGGTGGTGGCCACCATCGAGGTGACCACCACGCTCGGATAGTTCCCACCCAGCGTGGAGTACTCGCGCAGGGAACCACTCACTTGTCAGGCGTCCTTTTTGTCCGCGTCGATGGCGGCTGCGATCGCGGCAGCGGCTTCGGGGTTCTCGGCTTCGAGCTTCTGGACGTAGGCGACGACATCGCCGACGGTACGCAGGCCCGCGAGGTCCTCGTCGGAAACCTTGACGCCGTACTTGTCCTCGGTCTGCACGGCGATTTCCACCATCGACAGCGAGTCGATGTCGAGGTCGTCGACGAACGACTTCTCCAAGGTCACCTCGGACGGCTCGATGCCGGTGACTTCTTCGATGATCTCGGCGATGCCGGCAATGAGTTCTTCCTGGGTGGCGGCCACTGTGTGGCTCCCTTCTGGTGATGTGACTTCTTGCTGTGTTCGATCCGGAGCAACCCGAAACCACGCGTCATCGGCGCGGGTGGGTGCTTGGATGACCGGTGACCGGTCTCCGGGGTGATCGCGGCAGCTGTGGCCGGGACCGTTTATCCAAGTTCAGAGGGAATCGAGGTCCTCGGGCGCTTTGATCGCGCGGGAGGGAACCCCTTTCAATTCGCGCCGGGCGATGCCGACGAGTGTTCCGGCGGGCGGTAGTTCCACGACGGCTGCGGTGCCGGAGTCGCGGAGCGTAGCCAAACACAGATCCCACCGCACGGGACGGGTGACCTGCCCTACCAGTTTGTTCAGCGCGTCGGCGCCGTTCGTTACAGGTAGGCCGTCGGAGTTGGACAGCAGCGTGGTGGTCGGGTCGGCGGGCGTGATCGCCGAGGCGGCCTCGGCGACGGCCTCGCGGGCCGATGCCATGTATTCGGTGTGGAACGCGCCGGCGACGGCGAGCTTGCGGACGCGGGCCTTCTCCGGTGGATTGGCGACGAGTTCGTCGATCGCCTCGACGGCACCTGCGGCCACGATCTGGCCCTTGGCGTTGCGGTTGGCGGGGACGAGGCCGAGCCCGGCGAGCCGGTCGAGAACGTCGCCTTCATCGCCACCTAGAACAGCGGCCATCGTGGTGGGTTCGATGGCGCAGGCCTGTGCCATGGCGTCGCCGCGGACGGCGGCGAGGGTGACGGCCTCGTCGGCACTGATCACACCGGCGATAGCGGCCGCGGTGAGTTCGCCCACGGAGTGACCGGCGACGACGGTGTCGTCGGGCAGGACGCCGCGTTTGGAGAGCTCATCGAAGGCGATCAGCGATGCCGCCACGATGAGCGGCTGGGTGACCGCGGTGTCGGTGATCTCGTCGGCGGTGGCGGTGGTGCCGAGGCGTTCGAGGTCCAGGCTTGCGAGTTTGGACCAGAGGGCGATCTGGTCGCGGGCGCCGGGCAACTCCAGCCAAGGGGCGAGCATGCCGGGGGTTTGTGAGCCCTGTCCGGGCGCGAAGATCGAAAGCACGTGACCAGAGAACACCTTCGTGATGGGATTTGTGGGTGTCGTTCAGCATGAACCTTACCGCAGAGTTTTGTAGGAATCCTACAAAACGGGTAACTCGCGGAGAGTGATCGCAGCAGGTCGGCAAATCGTTACCTATGTCTATATATGGGTGCCGAGCTGCGATGATGTGGCCAAGGTCATGTGACGGATGTGACTGGTGGTGCTTGTGAATTGGATCCGTTTCCTAAGCGTGCCAAACGGCCTACTGTGCTCGCGACTCGCAGAACGTAGGCATCCCGGGCGTTAGTTGGATCACGTCCGGTGATGTCCGAAATTTTCTTTAGGCGATATCGAACAGTATTCGGGTGGATGTACAGCCCTCGTGCACAGGCTTCGATCGACCCACCGGAATCGAGATACGCATCGAGCGTAGGCACCAGCGTCTCGCCTCCCTTTGTCAGAGGTCCGATCAACAGGGCCGTCATCGCCTCGATCGCCATCGGGTCGCCGTTGAGGGCCCGCTCGGGCAGCAACTCGGAACTGTGGACCGGACGCGGTGCACTGGGCCAGCCCGGCACCGCGCTGATCGCGGCCATCGCCTCGACAGCACTGATGTGCGCGCTGCCCAGATTGGGCGCCGTCGGGCCGATCACCACCGGCTCATCGGCAAAATGCTTCAGCAGCGCGGTAGCGAACCGTTCGGTCGGATTCAGCGAGCCGCTGACGATCGTCACCAGCAACGGCCCCTGCACCACCGACAGTGCGGACCGGCTGAACGCCTTGGCGGTCGAATGAATCGACAACGGAACCGATACATTCTGCTCCGGCGGGGGAGCCCCGACGATCACCGTCGCCGGGGCATCGGACTCCCAGCTCAGCGCCGCGGCGCGGGACAGTAGTTCGGGCCCGCTGTCACCGCGGACCACCGCGTCGACGACCAGGGCCTCCAGCCGCGAATCCCAGGCACCGCGCGACTCCGCAGCCGACGCGTAGATGGCCGCCGCCGCGAATCCGATCTCCCGGCCGTACCGCAGGATCGCCTCGGTCAGCGCCCGCAGCTGGGTGTCGTTGCGGGCCAGCGCCGGAAGCCAGGTCTCGAAGAACTCCATCGCCACCCGGACCATCTCCACCGTCTGCAGCAGCGAGATCCTCCGGGCCAGATCCTGCGGCACCTCCTGGAACGCCTCGACGGTGAACTTCACGTCCCCCTCGGAGTCCTGCAGCCAATCGACGAAGTTGACCACGGCGGTCTGCACCACCAGCTGAACACTGGCGCGCTGGGCCGCGTCGAGTTCGGAGAAGTACGGCAACTGCTCCTGCATCGAGCTGACCGCCTCCGTCGCCAGTCGGCCGCTGTACTGCTTGAGGCGGCGCAACAGTCCGTCGGCGAACGCCTCATGCAGCGTCTCGTGTGCGTCGGCGGTGGTCAGGAACCGACTGCTACGGATGCGGGGCAGTTGCGGACCGGACTTGTCTGGCATGTTCTCAATGTAGTGTCAGGCGCTGCCGGGGTCGCTGGTCTGCTCGGGTGCCGCCGACACGTCGGTGATCTGGTACTTGTCGGCGGCTGCGGCGGCCACCGAGATGTCAATGTGACCGTCCCGGGCGAGCGCCACGAGCACCGCCACCACGATCGACTCGGCGTCGACATTGAAGAACCGCCTGGCCGCCGGCCGGGTGTCGGAGAAGCCGAAGCCGTCCGTGCCCAGCGTGAGGTAGGTGCCGGGCACATATGCGCGGATCTGATCGGTGACGCCGCGCTCGTAGTCGCTGACGCCGACGAACGGCCCTTCGGTCTGCAACAGGGTGGTGGTCAGGAACGGTTGCGCCACATCCGATCCGGGTTCGCGGACCGCGTCGCGGTCCAGAGCCCGGCCATCACGGGCCAGTTCGTTCCAGGAGGTCACCGAGTACACGGCCGCGCCCACATCCCACTCGTCGGCGAGCAACTGAGCGGCCCGCAGCGCGTCGGGCATGGTGATCCCGGATACCAGGATGTTGGCCGGGTACTTCTTGCCGACTGGGGCCGCCGCATAGCGATAGATACCTTTGAGCAGGCCGGCGACGTCGACATCGGCGGGCTGCGCCGGCTGCAGGATCGGCTCGTTGTAGACGGTGATGTAGTAGTAGATGTTTTCCGGGGCATCCCCGTACATCCGCGTGAGACCGTCGGCGATGATGTGCCCGAGTTCGAACGCGAACGCCGGATCGTAGGCCACCACCGACGGATTCGTCGAGGCCAGCAGATGTGAGTGGCCGTCGGCGTGCTGCAGACCCTCGCCGGTGAGCGTCGTGCGCCCGGCGGTGGCGCCGATGACGAACCCGCGGGCCATCTGATCGCCCGCCGCCCAGAAATTGTCGCCGGTGCGCTGAAAACCGAACATCGAATAGAAGATGTACAGCGGGATCATCGGCTCGTCGTGCGTGGCGTACGAGGTGCCGACCGCGATGAACGAGGCCGTCGACCCGTCCTCGTTGATGCCCTCGTGCAGGATCTGGCCCTGCGCGCTCTCCTTGTACGCCAGCATGAGGTCGGCGTCGACCGAGGTGTACAGCTGCCCGTTGCGGTTGTAGATCTTGAGCGTCGGGAACCAGCTGTCCATGCCGAAGGTGCGTGCCTCGTCGGGGATGATCGGTACGATGCGGTGGCCGATCTCCTTGTCGCGCAACAGATCCTTGAAGATCCGGACCAGTGCCATGGTGGTGGCGACGTGCTGTTTGCCCGACCCCTTGCCCGCGGTTTTCAGTGCTCGCGAGACGTCGGGATGCAGCGGCTTGGCGGTGGTGCGCCGGCTCGGCAGGAAACCGCCGAGCGACTTGCGCCGGTCGAGCATGTACTTGATCTCGGGGGCGTCCGGCCCGGGGTGGTAGTACGGCGGCAGGTACGGATTCTCTTCGAGCTGGGCGTCGGTGATCGGGATCCGGGTACTGTCGCGGAAATCCTTGAGATCGTCGAGGGTCAGCTTCTTCATCTGATGGGTCGCGTTGCGGCCCTCGAAGTGCTTGCCGAGTGTGTAGCCCTTGATGGTCTTGGCCAGGATCACCGTCGGCTGGCCCTTGTGCGCCATCGCCTTGGCGTAGGCGGCATACACCTTGCGGTAGTCGTGGCCGCCGCGTTTGAGATTCCAGATCTGTTGGTCGGTGAGGTTCTTGACCAGATCCTTGGTGCGCGGGTCGCGGCCGAAGAAGTGCTCGCGCACGAACGCGCCGTCGTTGGCCTTGTAGGTCTGGTAGTCGCCGTCGGGGGTGGTGTTCATCAGATTCACCAGGGCGCCGTCGCGATCGGCGTGCAGCAGTGCGTCCCACTCCCGGCCCCACACCACCTTGATCACGTTCCAGCCGGCGCCGCGGAAATACGACTCCAGCTCCTGGATGATCTTGCCGTTGCCGCGGACCGGGCCGTCCAGACGCTGCAGGTTGCAGTTGACGACGAAGGTCAGATTGTCGAGGCCCTCGAGCGCGGCCAGGCTGGCGTAGGCGCGTGACTCCGGTTCGTCCATCTCGCCGTCGCCGAGGAAGGCCCATACGTGCTGGTCGGAGGTGTCCTTGATGCCCCGGTCGTGTAGGTAGTGGTTGAACCGGGCCTGGTAGATCGCGTTCATCGGGCCCAGACCCATCGATACCGTCGGGAACTCCCAGAACTCGGGGAACAGGTGTGGGTGCGGATAGGACGGCAGGCCGCCGCCGAGCCCGGCGTGGCTGTGCTCCTGGCGGAATCCGTCGAGACGATGGGTGTCGATGCGGCCTTCGAGGAAGGCACGCGCGTAGATGCCGGGGGATGCGTGTCCCTGGATGAAGATCTGGTCGCCGCCGCCGGGATGCTCCTTGCCGCGGAAGAAATGGTTGAAACCGACCTCGTACAGCGACGCCGACGATGCGTAGGTGGAGATGTGGCCGCCGACCCCGACGCCCGGACGTTGCGCGCGGTGCACCATGATGGCCGCGTTCCACCGGATGAACTGCCGGAACTTGCGTTCGAGATCCTCGTCGCCGGGGAACCACGGCTCGTTCTCGGTGGGGATGGTGTTGACGTAGTCGGTGGAGGTCAGCGCCGGGATGGAGACGTGTTTCTCGTTGGCGCGCTCGAGCATCCGCAGCAGCAGGTAGCGGGCCCGTGCCGGACCCGCGGCAGTGAGCAACTGGTCGAACGAGTCGAGCCACTCACCGGTTTCTTCCGGGTCGATGTCCGGCAGATACGATGCGACGCCCTCACGGATGACCCGCACGCGGTTATTGGCGGTCTCGGTGGTGGGTGTCGACTGATCCAACTGGTCGGTCACGGTACTGACAGCTCCTTGGTGTCTCGGCCGGCGGACAGGTGGCCACCGGCGACTCAAATCTGCTGACCTCGGCCGGGACCGAGCTCAGTGATCGTGCTGCGGATTGATCGTGCTGTGGTTGATCAAAGGACCCGACGCGTCATGTGTGAGCCACGCCGACTCCATTCCTTATCGTGCCCCATTTCGCACCCACCGTCGTTGTTACCGAGCAGTACGCGACATCGGTCACCGGAATTGCCGTAAATCTGTCCGCAGGTCGCCTGTGCGTGTTGCACGCGTGACCTTTAGGCTGTTCCTATTGTCAGATGTCGCCGGGCGGATGTCCTGGTGAGTTCTCATGTAGTCAGAACTGCATGTAGCGAGAGCTGGGAGGTCGCACGCGGTGGTTGCCGCCACAGAGTCCGGTACCGATGAATCCGGTGGTCCCGACGAAGACGGCGCGGTTCAGGTCGGCCGTAAGCTGGGATTCACCCTCGGCATGGTCGTGCAGGAACGCGGCTGGGACGAAGACACCGACGACGATCTCCGTATCGCCATCGAGGACGCCATCGACGCCGAAATGCTCGACGAGGACTCCGACGATGTCGCCGATGTCGTCGTCCTGTGGTGGCGCGATGACGACGGCGACCTGGTCGACGGTCTGATCAACGCGATAGCCCCCCTCGCCGACGACGGTTTCGTCTGGGTGTTCACCCCGAAGACCGGCCAGGACGGCTACGTCGACGCCGCCGACATCTCGGAGGCGGCCTCCACAGCAGGCCTCACGCAGACCAGCGTCGTCAACTTCGGCACCTGGTCGGGTTCGCGTCTGGTGCAACCTAAATCGCGCACCGGCAAACGAGCATGAGTGGTCCGCTCGCAGTAGGCGAGCAGGCGCCCGAATTCGAGTTGCGTGACCAGAACATGCAGAAGGTGGCGTTGTCGTCGCTGCGTGCCGACCGCCGCGTGCTGCTGGTGTTCTTCCCGTTGGCGTTCACCGGAACCTGCCAGGGCGAGCTCGGCTACATTCGCGACAACCTCGACGCGTTCAGCAACGACGACGTCACCACCGTCGCCATCTCCGTCGGGGCATCGCCCACGCACAAGGTGTGGTCGTCGGCGCAGGGATTCCTGTTCCCGATCCTCTCGGACTTCTGGCCGCACGGAGAAGTGGCGCAGGCGTACGGGGTGTTCAACGACGTCAGCGGCTACGCCAACCGCGGCACCTTCCTCGTCGACCGCGACGGCACCATCGCCTTCGCCGACGTCATCGGCCCCGGCGAGTCCCGGGACGACTCCGTCTGGACCAAGGCCCTGGCCGCGGTCTGAGCCCCGGTCTGCCCACGAAACTCCGCGTCTTGCCTCGCTGAGCGACACAAGACGCGGAGTTTGCGTCGGGGCGTCAGTGGTGGCCGCCGCCGTGGGCCTTGTGGAAGGCCATCACCTCCCGTGGCAGGACCACGAACGGCCGCATCATCGTGTGATCCTCATGGTCGAGGATGTGGCAGTGGTACATGAAACTGCCGGTCGCGCCGGTGAAGTCGCCCAGCACCTTGACCCATTCACCGGGTTTGATCAGGTAGGTGTCCTTCATGCCCTGGTGGGTCGGGGTGATCGCTGAGTCGGCGGGAATCGGCAGGACGCCCGTTGTGCCGTTGTCGGCGTTCCAGCCGTCGTCACCTAGCGCAGCCAGGTCCCACTGACCGCGTTCGATCATCTGGAACTGCGTCATGTGGATATGGAACGGGTGTGGTGGGCCGCCCAGATGAAGGATGTTCCACACCGCCCAGCTGCCTTCGGCGAACACGATGCTGTTCGCGTCGTCGAAGAGCTTGGCCGTCGGGACGAACCGGAGAACCGTCTGTTCGGCAGGTGGCAGATCCTTGTCCCGCGGATCGATGAGCTTGATGAGATCCTTGCCGGGGGACGGCTCCTTGCTGTCGAGCTGCCGTAGCTCCCAGAGTTCGGGATGCCCTCCGCCGCCTGGCCCCGGCGGGATGAGCGCCACCCAGAAATGCTCATGCGAGTGGATCGTCTGTGACCCCACCTGAAGGTCGGTGCCCACGTGGAGATAGCGACGATAGTCGGGATTCAGTTCTACGGGTGGTTCCCAGTGGGTGTCGGTGGGCGAGGCAGTCTTGCCGACGACGAACTGCATGATCGTCGCGTCGGCCCGGCCCTGGTCGGCGTTGATGAATGCGTTCTGCTCATTGCGCAGTTCGAGAGTCTTTCCCGCCAGCAACCGGAAGTCGATCAGGACGTCGTTTCGTTCGGCCGGACCGACCTCGAGTGTCGACACCGGAATCGGGGCCGGAAGCAGCCCGCCGTCGGTGCCGATGACGGTCATCGGCGTCACGCGTGCGGGGACGAAACCGTTGCTCGTGTCGGTGTTGTTCGCCGGGGAGTTCGGCGGCGCGGATTCGTCGGTCGTGTCGTGTACGGCGAGCGTGAGCGTGCGGGTGCTGCAGGCATTGAGAATCCGCAGACGATACCAGCGGGCCTTGACCTTCTTGGTGGGCCAGACCTTGCCGTTGACGAGGTTGAACGGTCCGCTCACGGGGATCTCGGTGTCCACCGGCGCGCCCTCCGCGCCGACCGCGACGACGCCGGCCTGCTTGTAGAGAGGCCGGCCCGTGAAACTCGTCTCGCCTGGTTGTTTCGGTACGTATGTCTCGAAGTTGCGGTCGGTGATCATCAACGGCAGCTCGTACGGGCCCGACGGGAGCGTCAGCGACGCCTCGTTGGTATCGCGGAGGAGGTAGAAGCCGGCAAGCCCCGCATAGACATTGAAGCGGGTGACCGCCATCGCGTGATCGTGGTACCAGAGCGTCGCCGACTCTTGTCCGTTCGGGTACAGCACGCGCGTACGTCCACCTGTCATGGTGACGTTGTGGGACCAGCCGTCGTTGTGGCCGTTGGTGAGTGCGCCGTGCAGATGCACCACGGTGGCTCCGGTGAGGTCGTCCGTGCCTGCGAGTGCGGGAAACGAGTCGGCTGCGCTGCCGGCAGGGTCCAGCTTGACCGCACGGCCGCCGGGGGTCATGGCTGTTGTGGTCGTGGGGGGAGCGCCTGTGGTGGTCGGGGGTACCCGGACAACGTCGTAGGGGAGGGTGGCCGGCTGCCCGTCGTCGTTGAACAGGTCGTTCACCCAGTCGATCGCGGCGGGGGTGTCGCGCTCGACCTCGATCGTGGGTCCGGGGATCTGGCCCTCGTAGGCCCACACATCGGTTTTCGGAAGGTCACGGTGGAACCGGTGACGACCCACCTGTGCCCGGATACTGATCGCGCAGTGTTCGTCGGCGCCGGCCGGGATCGTGATGACCTTGGGGATCGGGAGTTCGTCACGGAACTTGCGCAGTCCGAGCCGGGATGTCACGACATTGTCGTCGGGCGTGGCATCCGCTGCCGCCTTCGCGGTGATCGGGACGTCGAGTTCAGTTGCGGGCCGGTCGGCGGTGGGTGCGCTCATGGCGAGATCCTTCTGGTGATCGATGCCGGTTACTGACATCAACCACGGTGGTTCTCCGCGGAGTTGAGCGCACGAGTAGCGCGGTACCCGAATGTCGGGTGTGGGACTACCTGTATCGAATGCCAAGGTGGATCAACGGCAGAACTCCGTACTGCGTTCGGCCGGAACGCAGTACGGAGTCCTCAGGAAAGTGGGTCCGTCAGCCGATGTCGGTTTCGGTTCCGGGGGTGACCTGACGGAGGCCGCGGTAGGCGTCGGCGGGGGTCATCGTGCCCGTGACGACGCCGGCGACGGTCTCGGCGATCGGCATCGCGACGTTGAACTCGTTGGCGAGCTCGAGGACCGTCGGGGCCGTCTTGGCGCCCTCGGCGACCTGTCCGAGTTCGGCGACGGCCTCCTCGGTGGTCTTGCCCTGGGCGAGCAGTTCGCCGAGCCGGCGGTTGCGCGAACGGGGACTCATGCAGGTGGCCATGAGGTCGCCGATGCCGGTCAGGCCGGCGAACGAACGCGGATTGGCCCCCATCGCCTCGCCGAGCCGGGTGATCTCGGCCAGCCCGCGGGCCAGGACCATCGCCCGGGTGTTGTCGCCGACGTCGAGACCGTCAGCCATGCCGCTGGCGATCGCGACGATGTTCTTCAAGATGCCGCCGAGTTCGCAGCCGAGGACGTCGTCGTTGCGGTACACGCGAAACACCTTCGAGGTGAACAACGGTTGCAGCGCTGTGGCCACCCGCTCGTCCTCGGTGGCGATGACGGCGGCCGCGGCCTTGCCCTCGGCCACCTCACCGGCGATGTTCGGTCCGGCGAGCAGACCGACAGGGTGGCCGGGGAGGCTCTCGGCGATCACCTCGGTCGGCCGGCGCCGGCTACCGGGCTCGAGTCCCTTGGCCAGCGAAATTGCCGGAACCCACGGCCGGAGCTCGTCGGACAGCGGTGCGAGCGTTTCGCGCATCGCATGGGACGGGATGCCGACGGCCAGCACGTCGGCGAAGTCGGCGAGCTCGGAGAGATCGGTGGTGGCGCGGAGGGTGTCGGGCAACGGGATGTCGCCGAGATACCGGCTGTTGCGCTGGTTGTTGTTGATGTCGTCGGCCGTGGCGCTGTCGCGTGCCCAGATGAGGGTGGGTGTGTTGCGGGCGGCGAGCGCGGCGACCGAGGTTCCCCACGATCCTCCGCCGAGCACGGCAACTCTCAATGAACGCGACAACCTTCGACTCCTTCGTTACGGGTTCCGTCGAGTCATTGAACCGCAAACGTCGCCCGGTCACGGCCGGTTTCGGGTTTCGCGGTCGCCCTGCCGAATGCGGCGGCCAGGTTGGCGACGCCATCATCGACGCTCTCGGCGTAGCTGAGGCCGTCCCGATGCGGAACCGGGCCATAGCTGGCGGCGTACGGGACACACTGCGCGATGAACCGCCTGTCCAGGCAGTCGGTGACGGCCGACAGCAGCCCGGTGACCTCAGTGCGGTCATCACCCACATACGACTCGCCGGTACCCCGACGACCAGGACCGTGATACTCATACCGCCGATGTTCCACGCGCATCCTGGGGAAGCCGGCAACACGACGCTGAACTTTCACTGTGAATGGAGGTACCGACGGCTGATCTGGTTCCGAATCAGTCGTCGGACGATCCCTGTCCGAACCGCTGATACGCGGCCTGCCGGGTGGTATCCAGGGCAGCACCGATGACCGTCCACGAGTCACCGGCTTCCCGTGCGGCGGCGACGGCGGCGTTGAGCTCGTCTCTCGCGTCGGCGAGATTCTTGCGGGCGGCGATGATGCGCCGGAAATGGGTGGCATCGCGTGACGGTGTGCGCGCCGGGTCGAGGTCGTCAAGTCCGGTGACATCGTGGATATGTCTGGTAGTCATAGCGTTTCACCCTCCTATCGGAGATAGTCGTAGAACTTGGCGCGCAGTCGATCTGCATGGATGATCCGTGTCGGTCGTCCGGCGGGGACGGCGACCAGTTCGAGTAGCGTTCCACTGACGTCGGGGCCGATGACGAGTAGTCGATCCTCTCCGTGGTAGTCGTACTCAACCAGTCGGATTGCGTTCTCCCATGCGTGGAGAATCGACTCGTCGCTGATGTCGTGTTTGCGGGCACTGTCCCGTATCTCCACCTGTAAAGGTTATCTTTACGTATCTCTTGTTGTCAAGGAAACCTTGACAACCGGTGAGCGGTGGCCTTGCCGTCCGTTCCTTGTCCGGTAGCGACGGCTGGATTTGGCTGACCGGGGCTTTGCCGATGGCTGGCGGAGGCATCTTGTCGGTCGTCAATTCGCGGGTTGCCAAGTGCGCCACTCGTGGCCACCGTACGCCTTGTCGTCCTGGACACAGACGTAGTCCACTCCGTCCAGAGAACTTATGGTCGCCGATCCTGGCGCACTGCACGGATCCCAGCGCTGGACGGGCAAGTAGTCATCATCGTCAACGTTGCGCTCGTGGCCTTCCTCGGTTCGCGACTCTGTTGGGGACGCCGATGGTGTTGGAGGAGTCGATGTAGTTCTTTCTGCCTCGTTCGCTTGACCGGGCAGATCGCTGATCGGCGCACTTTTGGTACTGCTTGGCGACGGCGTCGGAGGGGTGGTCGAGTCATCGTCGTCCGTATTGAACGAACACGTGAACTGCCATTTGCCGCGTGTACGTATCCACTTCGACTTCTCTGGCTCATCGTCGCCGGTCTGGGCAGTGACAGTTCCGCTGTTGCCCGTCTCTGTAACGTTGAGGATCTTGGTGGCCCCTTGAGTGACTTTTTCGTCGTCTTCGGCTCCGAATGTCTCGAAAATACTGGTGAGGAGGGCTGAGCACCCCGGTGTCGCGAACCGTTTCACCTCCTCGAACATTTCGAGTTGACTCTTGCCCTCGGAGCGGAGTTGATCGAGACGCTTGTTCATTCTTGCTGCAGTATCGCGAAGCGAGGTCTTCCCGAATTCCGGCATACTCTGGGCGTCGCTCGTGTGGTCCTGATCGGCCGTGGATTGCCCGTCGTCGCTAACGACGATGTAAGTGACGAGTGCGGTTACGGCGACAAGGAGATGAGTGGCGGCCCACTTGTGACCCGGTGACTCGTCTCCTGGCACTGTGCGAAGTTGGAGGAGTACTCAGCAGCGTCCCTGAACTGCGGTTTCATCGGTGCGCGCAAAGGGATTTGAACCCCTGACCGCTGGTGTGTAAGACCAGAGCTCTACCGCTGAGCTATACGCGCGGACAGCGCGCCATCGCGCACCAACGTAAGAATCTAGCGGCAGATCGTGTCGTGGTCCAAACTGGGACGTGCCGGAATCCGCGTTTTGTGGCGCGCAGCGACACAAAACGCGGAGTTCAGGGGTGGGTGATGGAGCGGCGGTAGCGGTCGGCGAGGCGGTCGTGTTCGTCGGCGAGAGCGGCGCATTCGGCGCGGAGGGCGGCGGGTTCGAGGATGTCGAAGTCGGCGTTGAAGGCGCGCAGCCAGCGGGCGATCGAGGTCAGGGATTTGCTGTAGACGCGCAGTTCACAGGCGCTGTCGTTGCCGGATTCGATGGTGGCCCAGTCGTCGGAGACCATCGCGGCGATGTCGGTGAGGGGGGCGTGGACGCGCACGCGGGCCGTCGCCGAGCGGTAGACGGCGCCGATACTGCGTGCCAGGTAGGCGCCGGCGCCGCCCTCGGGGAGTTCGCGGGGCGAGAACCGGGGGCCGGTGGGGGTTTTGGGTTCCATCCGGTCGATGCGGAACGACCGCCAGTCCTCACGCGCCAGATCCCAGCCGATCAGATACCAGCGGGAGCCGTTGCGGACGACCCGATACGGTTCGATGTCGCGGCGGCTTTCGGTGCCGTCGGCCTTGCGGTAGTCGAAGCGCAGTCGTTCGTGCCGGTGGCAGGTGGTGGCGATGTCGGTGAGCCGGTCGGCGGGGATCGTCGTCCACGACGCGTCGCGCGGCACCGAATCGACCGACAGGGCGTCGAGACGGTGGCGCAGCCGCGACGGCATTACCTGACGCAGTTTGGTGAGCGCACCGGCCGATGCCTCCTGGATACCGGCGATACCACCGGCAGCAACGGTGTTGAGGCCGACGGCAACGGCGAGGACCTCCTGGTCATCGAGAAGCAGGGGAGGCATCTCCGCACCGGCACCGAGCCGGTAACCACCGCCGACGCCGACGTTGGCCTCCACCGGGTAGCCGAGGTCGCGCAGCTTGTCGATGTCGCGGCGCACGGTCCGGGTGGTGATGCTCAGCCTGTTCGCAAGCTCGGGACCCGTCCACTCCTGCCGCATCTGCAGCAGGGACAACAGGCGCAGTAGGCGTGCCGACGTTTCCAACATGCAGCAATCGTGCCCCAGAGGGCGGACGATTACTGTCCGCAATCGGCGGGGGAGATGAAAGTGCTCGGATCGGTCGTGTTGTCCAGCCACTTGCCGTACGGGGCATCGTTGCCGAGTTGCGCGGCCAGGGCGCCGAGTTCGGCACGTAGCGAGCAGATGTCGGAACGGGACCGGCCTGCCACCCGGTAGACGGCGTAGATGACGTTGCCGTAGTCGTCGCGATCGCGGAGTGATCCGCACGAGACGTCCGTGCGCAGATACTGCGAACCGGGGTACTGGCGCAGGTATGTGCTGATGTCGGCGGTGCGGGTCGATGCGTTGACCGCGTTGCCGACGACGACGATCCCGGTCCCGTCGCAGGCGGGTTGGCTGATGGGTGTGGCCAGTCCGAGGTCGCCGGTGCCGCGCGTGCGAGTTCTGGCAGGGGTTGTGGTTCGCGGGGTCGCGGCGGGGGGCCGGGCCTGCGGGACGTCGGTCACCGGGGTCTCGGGGGGATCTCGTCAGCTGCGTCACATCAGCTTCAGCGCGACAACCCTGTTCTTACCCGTTCTTACCCAGGTCCGTCGCCCGACCCGATACACCTTGCGCATGCCGCCCCGGCCGATGAGTCCGTCGATCCGATAGGGGCCGAGTGTGGTGCCCACTTTGTCGTATTCGAAACTGTGCAAAATCTCGGCCCTACTAGCCTCAGGCTTTCACGCTGATTGCGTGTCATAAACGAAGAATGGTGCCCTGACCTGGGATAATTCGGCTTACCACAGCAAGAATCAGTCCAGATCCAGGAGCACCATTCCGGTGAGCAAGTCTATGTCGAGGTACCCGTCGTTGTCTGTAGAGGGCGGTGGAACCGGGATCGTGTCGCATGCGGGGACAGCGTTGCTGTTGCGGGCCGGGGAGAAGACCGGTCTGCTCGATGAACTGTCGCAGGCGTTGGCGCCGTGGCGCAAACCTCTGGCCACCCATGACCCGGGCAAGATCGTGTTCGATCTGGCGGTGTCGGTCGCGATCGGTGGGGACTGCCTGGCCGACATCGCGCACCTGCGTGGGGATTGGGACGTGTTCGGGCCGGTGGCCTCCGATCCGACAGTGTCGCGGTTGATCACTACGTTGGCTGCTGAGGTGGGGCCGGTGTTGGCGGCGATCAACACCGCCCGCGCTACTGCTCGCGCCCACGCCTGGGATGCGGCCGGGGCCGCTGCCCCTGACGTGCACTGCGCTCAGGGTGGGTTGGTGGTGGTGGATCTGGATGCGAGCCTG
>NZ_JAGQTN010000186.1 GCF_020438995.1 Gordonia sp. (in: high G+C Gram-positive bacteria) | reverse complement strand
TCCACTCCGAATTCGACGCCCCGTTCGAACAGGATCTGCATGCCGACGCAGATCCCGAGGACCGGACGCCCGCCGGCCAGTCGTCGGCCGATGATCCGCTCCCCGCGCACCTCGCGCAGGCCCGTCATACACGCCTCGTACGCACCCACTCCGGGCACAACGAGCCCATCTGCATTGAGTGCCTCCTGCATGTCGGAGGTGACGGTGACGTCGGCACCGGTGCGTTCGAGCGCGCGCTGGGCCGAGCGCAGGTTGCCCGAACCGTAGTCGAGGATCGCGACGTTCGTGCTCACAGGGCTCCCTTCGTCGACGGGATGCCCGTCACCCGGGCGTCGTATTCGGTGGCCGCCCGCAGTGCGCGCGCGACCGCCTTGAACTCGGCTTCGGTGATGTGGTGCTGGTCGCGGCCGTACAGCACCCGCACGTGCAGCGCGATGCGCGCGTTCATGGCTAGAGCCTCGAAGACGTGCCGGTTGATGACCGTCGAATACGGCACGCCCGGGTAGCCGCCGATGACGGCGCCGAGCATGTGGTCGGGTTCGCCGGTGTGCACGCAGTACGGCCGGCCGGAGACGTCGACGGCGGCGTGGGCGAGGGACTCGTCCATCGGGATCCAGCAGTCACCGAACCTGCGGATGCCCTTCTTGTCGCCGAGGGCCTGACCGAGGGCCTGGCCGAGCACGATCGAGGTGTCCTCGATGGTGTGGTGACCCTCGACCTCCACGTCGCCTTCGGCCTTCACCGTCAGGTCGAAGCTGCCGTGCTGGCCGAACGCGGTGAGCATGTGGTCGAAGAAAGCGATGCCGGTGGAGATGTCCGTGACACCGGTGCCGTCGAGGTTCAACTCGACGGTGATCGACGATTCGCGGGTGGTGCGTTCGACGCGCGCGATGCGCGGTTCACGGGCGGTGGACACTAGCGATTCTCCAGATCTGTTGACACCAGTTCCCTGCTCACGTCGAGGAAGGCGTCGTTCTCCTCGGCCAATCCGATCGTGGCGCGCAGTCTGCCGGGGATGCCGACGTCGCGGATCAGCACACCACGGTCGAGGTAACGCTGCCAGCTTGCCGGTGCGTCCGCAAACCGCCCGAACAGGACGAAGTTGGCGTCGGAGTCGACGACGTCGTATCCCATCGCGGCCAGTTCAGTGGTGACGCGTGTGCGTTCGGCGACGATCGCGGCCACCCCTGCCAGGGTGTCGTCGGCGTGGCGCAGGGCGGCGCGGGCGGCGGCCTGGGTGACCACCGACAGGTGATACGGCAGCCGGACCAGCAGGATCGCATCGATGATCGCCGGGGACGCCGCGAGATAGCCGAGTCGTCCGCCGGCGAAGGCGAACGCTTTGCTCAGGGTGCGGCTTACCACCACCTTGGCCGGGAACTCGTCGATGAGGGTGACGGCGCTGGGCTGTGCGGAGAACTCGGCGTACGCCTCGTCGACGATCACGATGCCCGGCGCGGCGGCCACGATGCGGCGCAGGTCTGCGATGCCCGTCGACCCGCCGGTCGGGTTGTTGGGTGAGGTGACGAATACGACGTCGGGCCGCTGGGTTTCGATCTCGACGATCGCGTAGTCGATGTCGAGGCCGAAATCGTCGGCTCGTTTGGCGGGCAGCCAGGTGGTGTCGGTGCCGTCGGAGATGATCGGGTGCATCGAATACGACGGTACGAAACCCATTGCGGTGCGGCCCGGTCCGGCGAACGCCTGAAGGAGCTGTTGCAGGATCTCGTTGGAACCGTTTGCGGCCCAGAGGTTTTCCTGGCCGAGCGCGGTGCCGGTGGCCTTGGAGAGGTACGCGGCGAGATCGGTACGCAGCGCGACGGCATCGCGGTCCGGGTAGCGGTGCAGTTCACCGGCGGCCTCGCGTACCGATTCGGCGACGTCGTCGATCAGCGCCTGCGACGGGGGGTGCGGGTTCTCGTTGGTGTTGAGCACCACCGGAACCTTCAATTGCGGTGCGCCATAAGCACTTTTGCCGCGCAAGTTATCGCGGATCGGCAGATCGTCGACGGTGATCTGTGATCCGGGGACAGTGGGTGTGCTCACGCGCCGACCCCACCCGCGAAACGTTGTTTCACCGCATCGCCGTGCCCGGGCAGGTCTTCGGCGTCGGCGAGGGTGACCACCTTGGCGGCAACCTCCCGCAGTGCGGCCTCGTCGTAGTCGATGACGTGCACGCCCTTGAGGAAGGTCTGCACCGACAGGCCCGACGCGAACCGCGCCGATCCGGATGTCGGGAGCACGTGGTTCGATCCGGCGCAGTAGTCGCCGAGGCTGACCGGCGCGTACGGGCCGACGAAGATCGCGCCCGCGTTGGTGATGCGGTCGGCGACGGCCGCGGCGTCGCGGGTCTGGATTTCGAGGTGTTCGGCGGCGTAGGCATCGACGACGGCGATACCCGCTTCGAGATCGTCGACGAGAACGATGCCGGACTGCTTGCCCGACAGCGCGGTGGTGACGCGTTCACGGTGCTTGGTGGCGGCGACCTGGGTGTCGAGTGCGGCGTCGACGGCGTCGGCGAGTTCGATGCTGTCGGTGACCAGTACCGACGCGGCGAGCACGTCGTGTTCGGCCTGGGAGATCATGTCGGAGGCGACGATGCCGGCGTCGGCGGAACTGTCGGCGAGGATCGCGATCTCGGTGGGCCCGGCTTCGGAGTCGATGCCGACCACGCCGCGGCACAGGCGCTTGGCGGCGGTGACGTAGATATTGCCGGGGCCGGTGATTAGATCGACCGGGTCGAGCACCTCACCGGTGGTGTCGACACCGCCATAGGTGAGCAGCGCCACACCCTGCGCGCCGCCGACAGCCCACACCTCATCGACACCGAGCAGCGAGCAAGCGGCCAGGATCGTCGGGTGCGGCCAGCCGCCGAAGTCCTTCTGCGGGGGTGAGGCCACCACCAGCGACCCGACGCCGGCCTCCTGGGCGGGAACGACGTTCATGATGACGCTCGACGGGTAGACGGCGTTACCACCGGGCACATACAGCCCCACGCGGCGCACCGGGATCCACTTCTCGCTCACTGTGCCACCGTCGACGACGTCGGTGCGGGTGGTGGCCCGGCACTGGTCGGCGTGCACCTTCCGGGCCCGGGAAATCGATTCACGCAGCGCATCGGCCACTTCGGCGTCGAGGTCGGCCGCAGCTTTCGCGATGACGTCGGCCGGAACCCGCACCGAACCCGGTTTGATGCCGTCGAACTTCTCCCCGTATTCCAGTGCCGCCTCGACGCCACGGTCGGCGATCTCATGGACCACCGGCGTCACCGTCTCGAGTACGGCATTGACATCGGTGCCACCACGCGGCAGGGCACGACGCAATTCGGCGAGCGTCGGAGTGCTACCGCGCAGGTCGGTTCGGGCGAGCATGATCTCTCCTGGCTGGAAGGGGTTGACTTTCCCAGGATATGTGGAGTGGCCACCGGTTTTCGAATGCGCCTACCCACTGCCGCCGGATCAGCCCCCGAATCACCCCGACACCCCGCAGCCGGCGAAGTCGCCCCTCCGCTGGTTGAGGCGAGAGGAGCGCAAGCGACGAACCTCGAAACCCGGTGAGATAACAATGTCAGTACCCACCGAATCACCGACGACCACCACGGAGGCCACATGCTGTACCGGGACGCACCGACCGTCGAGGTATCCACGCTCATCGAAGGCGCCACCGTCGACCAGGTCTGGGACCTGGTGACCGACATCACCCTCCCCACCCGCGCCGCCGGCGAACTGGAGTCCACCGAATGGGTCGGCGACCCGGGTGTGGCCGTCGGCGCCCGGTTCCGCGGCACCAACACCGCCGAGCATCTGGGCACCTGGGTCGGCGAATG
The DNA here is from genome assembly GCF_020438995.1 of Gordonia sp. (in: high G+C Gram-positive bacteria). Classification (GTDB taxonomy): domain Bacteria; phylum Actinomycetota; class Actinomycetes; order Mycobacteriales; family Mycobacteriaceae; genus Gordonia. Next base: position 3,203 of record NZ_JAGQTN010000186.1, on the reverse strand, counting down.
CGAGATCACCGAGGTCGACCCCGGCCGCCGCTGGGTATGGCAGGTCGGCCCCGCCGCCGGTGGCGACCCCTGGGCAACGTGGGCATTCGAAGTCGAGCCGTCGAGCAAGGGCACCATCGTCCGCCAATGGGCCCGCCTGGGCCCCGGCCCCTCCCGCCTCTCGGAGTTCATCCAGGCCAATCCCGCCAAGGAGTCCCGCCTAATCACCCACCGCCTAACCGACTGGCGCAACGCCATGCAAGCCAACCTCGACCTCATCCGCACCACCCTCACCTGACCTTCACGCGCAACGATTTCCTTGATCGCCAAACGGATCCGTTTGGCGATCAAGGAAATGATTGAGCGGGAAGGACTATGGGAAGTACGAGTAGCATCGAGCGGGACCGCAGGAGGCACAATGGGCGAACCGTCGACGCAGCATGAGCGACCCTGCATCGCACTCGAGAAGTCCGTCGATTCGATTCTGGCCTCGGCCCGCCCACTCCTGCCCGCAGAGGACACCGTCATCGACGGTCTCACGGAGGATGGGGAGCGTGCATTCTTCGACGCTCTACGGCACCGGTGACCGCGCTGTCGCCCGAATGGACCAATCACCTCAGATCCGCCACCGAATCACGCGGCGGCCGGGGGACGATTGGGCGGGCCGCCGAAGTCGGAACCACAGAGTGGAGACCTGATGAACAAGACTATGCGTGCACTCGTCGTCGGAACGGCTGTAGCCGGTGCCGTCATCGCCGCTCCGGGTGTCGCCGATGCCCGGACCGCCGGAGCAGGTTCGACGGTCCACTACCAGTGGACCTCGGACAGCGTCGGCAACCAGATCACCTACATCGGCAAAGACGGCAAGCAGATCACCAAGCAGGTGCGGTTCCGGCCGCTACCCGTCGGCTTCTCGCGAGAACAGTACGGGTACTCGACCCGGTTCCGCGTCACCAAACGCCAAAACATCGCCGCCCGCATCCAGTCTCCGCAGATCTATGCGACGTGCAGCATCAAGGTGAATGGCAAACAAGTTGCCTACCGCCGAGCCCTACAGACGGGCGCGGCGCGGTGCTGAACGGAATGACGCCCAGTATCGTCTGCTGAGCCTGAGGACAATTCCAGGTACGTGCCAAGGCCACACGCCCCTGTCAAGAAGGCATCCGCGCGATTTACCCCATCATCAGCAGAGCCACATTCACAACATCAGGAGCGCAGGTGACCGATATTTCGCCCCAACCAGCCTTCAAATCCGACATCCTCCAAATAATCTGGCGCACGCACGTACCACTATTGTCCCAGGGGTCGACAACGACAACGCAACGCACACTCACCGGGATCAAAATAACTCACGAAATAGACAAAGAACTTACATCTTCATACGTCCACAATACCGACACCTGGGACACTGAACGCGAAAGTCCAACCGACTATGAATTCTGGGAGCCGCTCATACCACCTTACTTGCGAGGTCAGACATTGGATGATGATACATCAGATCAATGGCTCATGGAAATTGAAGAAATCCATGCCGAACTCATCGAGCTCTACTTGACTTTGACCGGCGCCGGCTGGCAGGTTCACATCACCCATAGTAGAAACACCTTTGACCCCCAGCGCTTTGACGTCAACGTGTACGCAACACCGCCTACCCTCGATATGGTTCGCGCCTCGTCCACACTGCAGGCTTGGAGTTACCCGACGGGGATCACGGCATTCGAAACACGCTGGACAACCACAGACGCTGATTCAGATCCACTGTGGCACTGGCAACCAGATTGCACTCACTTCGTGGTGAACGAGCAGGAAGAAATAGCCACAACACCTCGGTTCATCAGCGCACTCGCCATTGCATCAGCTCCAGCATGGACGCTCACGAGCGGAATCGATTCCGATTTCAGGCGACACAGCACGGGATCTCCAATGCCGCAAACAACGATCTCATCGTCCGCCAGAATAGATGACAACCATAAGCCATCATCTGCAGAAGTAGCCGAGAAGAAGGCAAGCATCGAATCATGGGCATCCGAGTATGGATTCCACACCATCGTTCAGCCGGCAACCCCCTCAGCCACCAAGAAGACTCTCAGCGAGCTGGATCTCGGCGAGACCGGGTATTACCTTCTTGAATTCGACAATGGTGATTGCTACCTCGGCCAGTCGGTTGATATATCGGAGCGACTCAAAGGACACAGGTTAGTACACAAGGACATCTCCAGTATTCGCCTGAGCCCTGATCCAGCAGCAGCCCGTATGGCGAACCCCCTACGCCATCTCCTGCGCGTCGAGCGAGAACTCCTCGCCGCACTCCAGCAAACTGGGCTTCACTCCCGAAACAAAAGTGAAATGACATATATCAGCGGAAAACGAGCTCTCGATGAGATTTTCGCTGCAAGCAGGATCTCAACGTCGGACTGGCTGGCTCAGCCTATTCAGCAGAATTCAAAGTTCAGTAAAGTAGCCCGGAACCTGACGATTTCCCCCAACCAGCGCGCCAGAGGTGTGCCCGCGTACAAGAAGTGGCTCTCCCGAACAGATGGACAGTCGGAGATCGCACTCAACCTCATACGCACATACATCGAGCGGTGCGTCCCCTTGCCGCTGCTTACCGAGTACGACTACTGGGTTCTCAGCTCGCCCGAGCGGATCCCACCCCACAGGGCTCTATCCAATCTGAGCATCGGGTGGACGGAAGCGTTCAGACTGAACATCGACCAGAGTGGCCACCTGTCGGGGTGGGTACAGGTCAATGGAGTCGAACTATTCGGCGACGGTATGTCCGACAAGTCGATAGTCAGATTCCTTCGCCAGCATCCCGGTGTCATCATTGACGAAGCACCATACCAAGCATCCGGACCGTTCAATTACAATGTGATCGCGGAAAACCTGGACCTATTGGATGAACTCCTGGACGATGCTGCCGTAACACGAGCCGCAGCAACCGCCGCACTACACCTCATGCGAAAATCGAAAGTCGGAAATATCAAGAACTCACACAATCCAATCCTAGTACGTGCAGCGCTCGGTATAGATCTTTATGGGACTCGATAGACGTCGTTCAGGCCGAAGTCGGCCGATTGGCACAGTTCCCGAGCCGCCTTTGTGCGTACGGTAGCATCGAACGGGACCGCAGGAGGGCACGATGAGCGAAAGTGATGAGTACGCCATCGACGCGGCTCGCTTCACCGATGCGCTGCGCGAGCAGCGCGTGGCTCGCACCCCCG
>NZ_JAGQTN010000185.1 GCF_020438995.1 Gordonia sp. (in: high G+C Gram-positive bacteria) | reverse complement strand
TGTTCACCCTCGGCTACATCGAGACCAACTCGAGTGCGTACACCCTGTTCGACAGTGTGTCGAACCTGATCGCCCAGTACCTGGCCGCGCAGGATTCGGATCCGGCACTGGCCGCCCGGTTCGACGATCTCATCGCCCACGACACACCTGATCTGAGTGGTGGCCTGTCCCTGGTCAGGTCCGATCGGCACCGAGGCTATATCGACTCGAAGACGATCCGGAAGACTATTGACCGCGTGGTTTCCGAAACCGGCTGTCGTCCACTCATTCCGGGATTCGCGGATTCGCTGCGCACTCGCCCGGCAACCACTGCGGGATAAGTCTCGTAGCCGGATCGGGAACTTCTCGGCCGCGAGTTCGGCGGCGTGATTGAATACGCCTGTGTACCGGCTCGGGCTTCAGGCCTTTCGTTTCGCGGTCTGCGGCCTCGTGTTGCTGGTGATGTTCGCTGCCGCACCGACCCGAGGGTGCGGGCGTGGGTCAGGGCGAACCTGACCGGATGATTCACAGTCAACCCGGTATCGGCGACGGCCACCCGTCTCCGCTTCCGAGGTACCTGCTGGGATCTGACCCTGAACGGGAAACCAGCACGCCCCGAGGATGTTTCGCGGTTCGACCTGGACGAGACCATTGCACGCGGAGTGTTCAATAGACCTTGCTGATAGTTCTGGAATCCGGAACTGAGTGCAACGTTGCGCAGGCGTCGACCGGACGATCAGAGGGATTCGACGACGGTTGTCTGCGTACCCTCCACGAGGATCGCCTGGTCGTCGTTGAGAAAGGTCAATTGGTGCCGGGGCGAATAGGTCTGATCGATCTTGACGAAAAGTTCCGGCGGGAAGAGCTCGATCTTGCTGTCCGCGTGCGGCACGATCGCCGTGTCGACGAAACCGAGCCCACGATAGTAGGTGAGATCCGGTGCACTTGCCGGATCGTCCATGAGTGACACGGGTTCGATGCTGGAACCGGCGATCACAGCTCCCGCTGACAGTCCGATGTATGGAAGGGGGGTCGAATTCCCTTCGCCGGCACGAACTTTACGGACGAGTACGTCGTCGAGCCCGTGCCGTCGCAGATTCGCCAGCAGAACGAAGGTCTCGCCACCGCACACATACAGCGCGTCGAGTTCGTCGAGGATGGCGGCGAACTCGTCGGCCGAACCGATCTCGCCGGCGGTGATGGTGCGGGGCCGGTACCCGAGCTGTTCGAGGCGGCCACGCTCGGTACCGGCGAAGTCCTCGCCGGCGAAGGGCAGCATCGCGTCGTTGAGATAGCCGAGACGGATGTCCGCAGGAGCCTTTCCGGTGTGCCGGTCGAGGAATCCCGGAAGTGCTCCCGCACCCCAGGACAACAACAAGGCCTTCACGTGTCAGCTCCTGTCTTCGCATCCGATGCCCGGACCAGCCTACTCATCGGTCGTCAGCACGGGACCCTGTCGTTGTCGGGTGTCATGATCGACGAATGACCTACGACGACCAGACCTGGCACGAAGACAGCCTCGACGAGTTGGGTATCGAGGATCTTGCCGCGGCGGGCACCCATATCGGGATGTACTTCGCGTGGGCCCACTCTCGGGGACTCGTAGCCGACGCCGTGCCCTTCCACAATCCCGGCGGGCCGCCGATCATGCGTCCGGTGACGACTTTTCACCTGCTGACGCAGCGGCTGGTCACCCCGGGCCGGTACCTCGGCGACCACTGCTGCGGCGAGATCAACTCGTCCATGCTGACCGACGAGGGCAACCGCTTCACCGAGGCCAAATACGACGAGTGCATACACGCCTACGTGGCGGTGCCGGAGATCGCCGAGCTGCCGACTTTGTATCACGCCGGGGACTCGTGGGAACTGTTCGATGCCGTGGCCCCGGTATTCGACAAGGAATACGCGAAGTGGCGGGAAACTTCCTGATCAGCAAGGGGGCGAAGCGGATTACACGGTTTCGCGGGCGTGATCAGGTGGGCGGGTTCGCGGCGAGAATCCGGTTGAGCCGGGCGGCCTGCTTGGTCAGGTGGAACATTTCGGCCTGATTGGTCGCGGCGCGTGCGGCCGTCGCGTACAACGTGGCCGCGGTGGCCAGGTCACCGGCGCGCTCGTGCAGGTGCGCGGCGACGGCGTCACGACGCGGGGTACCGGCTGCGACGCCCTCGAGTGCCTTCAGACCTGACTGCGGTCCGTCGGCCTCGCCGATCGCGACGGCCCGGTTGAGCAGGACCACCATTCCGCCGGAGAAACGCAGCAACTCGTCGTACCAGGACGCGATCTGGGGCCAGTCGGTTTCGCCGGCGTGCGCGGCGTCGTCGTGTAAGGCGGCGATCGCGGCCTGCGCCTGATATTCGCCGAGCCGGTCGCGCGCCAGCGTCCGCTGCAGGATGCCGACGCCCTCGGTGATCATCGCGGTGTCCCAGCGTGAGCGGTCCTGCTCGGCGAGCGGAACGATCTCACCGTCCGGCGTCAGGCGGGCTGCCCGTCGGGCATGATGCAGCAGCATCAGGGCAAGCAGTCCGGCAATCTCGGGATCGTCGCTGCCTGCGGCGAGCTGCCGGGTCAGCCGGATCGCCTCGACGGCCAGGTCGACCTCCCCGGTGTAACCCTCGTTGAAGATCAGATACAGCACGCGCAATACCGCGGTGACATCGCCGGGCTGATCGAACCGGGCCTCGCGCACCGTCCGCTTGGCTCGCGAGATCCGTTGGGCCATCGTTGATTCCGGAACCATGAAGGCATCGGCGATCTGCCGTGTGGTCAGCCCGCCGACCGAGCGCAGGGTCAGCGCTATCGCCGACGCCATACTCAGTGACGGGTGGCAGCAGCGGCTGAGCAGGAGCAGGGTGTCGTCATCGACCTCGGTCGGGCCCGATGCCGGCTCCTGCTGCAGCCGCTCCTCCCTGCGGTGGCGGGCGGCATCGGAGCGCTGGGCGTCGACGGACTTTCGGCCGGCGACGGTGACCAGCCACCCGAGCGGATCGTCGGGCTGCTGTTCGGGCCAGCGTCGTAGCGCTTCGATGGCCGCCTCCTGCACGGCATCCTCGGCCGCCGCCCGGTCGAGACCACGACGGACGAGGATGCCGACGACCTGCGGAATCAGGTCGGGGAGCACGTCGGTCATTCGGTGACCGTCGGGACGTGACCGTAGAACGGCCGGACCTCGATCCATTCGCAGATCGGGGTACCACCCGGGCCCGGTGCCGCCGACAGCCGGGCCGCCGCCTCGTAGGCGCGTTGCTGCGAGTCGACGTCGATCACCATCCAGCCCGCGATCAGGTCCTTGGTCTCCGCGAACGGGCCGTCGGTGAC
>NZ_JAGQTN010000184.1 GCF_020438995.1 Gordonia sp. (in: high G+C Gram-positive bacteria) | reverse complement strand
GACGCACTGTCCATCGCCGAGGTGTCGGCCCGCACCGGGCTGACCCGCAGGACGTATCCGAGCGAACGCGAACGGCGTTGACGAAATCGGCCTCGTTGTTCCGCCGGCGGCACTAGAGTCCGGAAGAAATGAACGGTCATCGGAATCTGTCTCAACGCGCCCGGCGGCGGATCGGCGTCGTCGTCACCATCGCCGCGACACTCGTCGCGAGCGTCGGTCTTGCGGCTCCCGCCAACGCCGGCAATCACTACTTCATGGACTTCGGCAACACCGCGGTCAAGCAGGCCGACTGCGGGCCCGGGTCGTCACCGGAGACCGGACTGTCCGGCGATGTGCCCGCGGCCGACCGCGATTCAGGACGCAGCGAACGCGGCTACAACTGCAATATGACCCTGCTGGGCAAGGTGCAGGGCGCCGGCGGCGGCATCGTCTCGGCCAACTACGACCACTGCTCCTACACAGGCAGCATGATCAGCACCGCCATCACCAAGAAGAACACCGGTGTGCAGGTTGTCGACGTCAAGGATCCGCGCAACCCACGGATCGTCGGGAAGCTCACCGCACCCGGCATGCTCGGCGGCACCTGGGAGACCCTCAAGGTCAACAAGAAGCGCAAGCTGCTCGCCGGCACCGCGGTACCGCTGCTGTGGGGCGGTGGCTTCTTCGCCGTCTACGACATCTCCGACTGCGCGCATCCCAAGCTCCTCAACACCGGCCCCGGCACCACCACACCGCTTCCGTTCACCTCGCACGAGGGCGGGTTCTCCCCCGACGGAAAGACGTACTGGGCGTCGGGCCTGTTCCCCGGGCACCTGTCGGCGATCGATATCAGCGACCCGCGCCGGCCGAAAGTGATCTGGCAGGGGCTGCATTCTTTCGTCGGACACGGATTCGGCATCTCCCCCGACGGTAACCGCATGTACCTGTCCAACATGGCCGGGATCACCGTCCTCGACACCTCGGCCGTGCAGCGCCGCGATCCGTACCCGCAGGTGCCGCACATCGCCGCATACCACTGGCCCGACGGGCAGATCAACCAGCACACCATTCCCGTCTTCTACGACGGCCACGCCTACGCCATCACCATCGACGAGGCCGGCTCGGGCGGGGTGAAGATCTTCGACGTCGAGCAGGTCAACAAGCCGAAACTCGCCGCCCAGATCAAACTCGAGATCAACCTGCCGGCCAACCTCGACGCCAACCTGCGCTCGTCGATGGGCGGTTCGATCTTCAGCTACAACGCCCACTACTGCTCGGCCGACCGCATCGAGAACCCGACGGCGCTGGCCTGCGGCTGGGAATCGTCGGGTATCCGCGTCTTCGACATCGCCGACCTGAAGAAGATCACCGAGATCGGCTATCTCAACCCGCCGACCTACCGCAGCACCAATCCGTTCGGCCTGCCCAACTCGCCGCATGCGCTCGGCTCGATCATCGGTGTGCCCGCGATCGAGTTCATGAGCCTGGGCATGCAGACGATCAACGGCAAGGTACGCCTGCACGAGGCGATCGGCCCACGGACCGGGATGATCGCGCTCGGTGACCGGTCCACGGACTGGTGCATGTCCCCGCCGGAGTTCCGCGGCAACCAGATCTGGGCCACCTGCTCGGACACCGGATTCCTGGCCATGGAACTGAGCAAACGCGTGTACACGCCACCTGCGAACCAGGACACCACGCTGGGGAACTCCGCGCCGTGATGATGCGGAACCGGAGATGATCCGGAACCGGGGATGAGGCGGTTCCCCAGGACTGTCGTCCTCGCGGTCGGCGCGCTGGGTGTCGCGATCCTGCTGCTGTCCGTCGGGATGGTCGCGGGCGCGGCCTGGCAGTCCCGTGACGACGACAGGGCCCCCGTGATGACCACCGTCGACGTCGGTTTCGCCCAGGACATGTCCGTGCACCACGATCAGGCGATCCTGTTGTCGACGACGGTCGCCGGACGCCCCGGCGTCGGGCCCGAGATCTCGGGGCTCGCGAACCGGATCATCACGGCGCAGACCGCCGAGAACGCCACCCTGCGCGGCTGGCTCACCTGGTTCGGCAAGCCGCTCACCTCCGGGAACCCGATGGGCTGGATGGCGGCCACACACGACGACGCCGCCACGGCTTCCGGGCACGGTCGCGGTCACGGCGCCACCGCGCAGACCACCACCTCATCTGCGCCGCGTTCGTCGGGATCGGGACCGGCGATGGCCGGCATGGCCAGTACCGACGACATCTCCAAGCTCGCCGGTCTCACCGGTCGCGACGCCGAGGTGTGGTTTCTGCAATTGATGATCCGGCACCACCGGGGCGGACTGCTGATGGCGAAGGCCGCGTACAACAGCGACGACGTCTCGGACATCGTCAAACGGACGGCCTACGAGATGATGACCGACCAGGGCGAGGAGATCTCATTGATGACGATGCTGCTGACGGCTCGCGGTGCCCAGGCTCTGCCTGCCTGATGTGATTGCTCTGCCTGACTGATGTCATTGCTCTGCCTGCCTGATGTCATTGCTCTGCCTGACTGATGTGATTGCCCCGCCTGCATCCCGGTGTAGCCCGTGCGGTTGAACGCCACAATCGGGGCTCACGGGGCGGGCGAAGCACGCCCCCGGCGTAAGTGCGGGTAGCCTTGCCCACGATCAGCACAATCGGCCGCTCGAGTTCAATGCACGGCCGAGGCGAGACGGAGGCCCCCATCACCATGGAGGAACGCACGTCCATGCGGGCGAAGACCGGCGTGGATACGACCACACAGCCCCAGGACCCCGCATCGGCGACGCCGGTACCCGACCCGGTGTCGACGGGCCCGGACGGTGGCCCCGTCGTCGCCAAGCCGAAGCGGAATGGTCATCTCTATCAGATCGACCTCGTCCGGCTGGTCACGTTCGCCGCGGTCATCTTCGACCACGTCATCCTCGGCCTCATGTCGGCCACCGCCGTAGTCGCCGGCGGCGTCGGCCTCCTGTGCCGCTACACGCGGTATTCGTTCTTCGCGCTCACCGGCTTCGTGCAGACCTACCAGTACCGCGACCGCGAACTGAAACCGGTCGACTACTGGCGGCGCCGCTACAAGCTGATCGGTCTGCCGTTCCTGGTGTGGAGCCTGTTCTACTGGGGCTACACGCGCTACCGGCGCGGCGGCATCGACGCGCTCACCGACATCTTCAACAGTTGGCACAGCATCGGTATCGCCCTCAAGAGCATCGCCTACGACCTGATCACCGGTCACGCGTTCTACCACATGTACTTCATGTCGGTGAGCATGCAGATCTACCTGGTGTTCCCGGCAGTCCTATGGGTGCTCAAACGCACCTGGGGATACCACCGCTACCTGCTCGCGATCAGCTTCGCCTTCCACGCCTGGCTGATCTGGCGGATGATGCTGCCACCGCTGGAGTTCTTCGCGTCCGGACTGCCCGGCACATTGTGGAGCCATCTCACGATCACCCTGCTGCCATACCAGTTCTTCATACTCTCCGGCGCCGTCGCGGCCATGCACCTGGAGGCGTTCCAGGCGTTCATGATCCGCTGGCGTCTCCAGCTCATCTCCGGCGCTCTCGTCGTCGTCGGGTGCACACTGTGGTGGTACACCGCCGCTTACCACGGTGGCCTCGGCAATGTCATGAACGGTCCCGCGTTCGACCGTATGTTCCGCGCCACCAACGTGTTCTCCATCTACAACGTCGCCGCGTTCATCTCGATCATCGTGATCCTGTACTGCCTGGGCACCGTTTGGCAGGAACGCCGGTCCAAGGGTTCACTGGCCGACAAGTTCATGGCGAAGGCCGCCGACCGGTCCTACGGCATCTACCTGGCGCATGCGCTCGCCCTGGCCGAGTTGATGAACTTCCTGCGTAAGCATCCCGACGGCCCGCTGTGGCCCAAGATCTTCCTGACCTACATCGTGACCTGCACGCTGACCGTGTTCGTCGTCGAAGTGCTGCGCCGCAGCCCGATCAGCCTCATCACCACCGGCCGCAGCACCATCGACTGGCGTGAGCAGAACGAGGTGCGCAGTGCGGCCGTTGCGGTCGGCGCGATCGCAGTCGGCCTGGTCCTGCGCTACGGCTTCGAGATGGTGGTCGGCCAGCTGATCACGAGTACCGGTCTACTGCTGCTCATCTCCGCCGGGGTCGTCGCTTACAAGCGACGCCGCGCGGCCGTCGAAGAGGGCGCGATCGTTTAGGGCGTGTCTCCCCTATCCACTGTCTGACAACGCACCGGGCCGGTCTCGATAAGACGAGACCGGCCCGGTGCGTTTCTGGTGCCAGGAAGGATCAGGCGCCGGTACGGCTGCCGGCTTGCTGGGCGCGGCTCGGCCGGAGTGTGTCGATGACCAGATCAGCCACACCCGTCTTACCGGCTTCCGACGGGTGATAGGGCACGGGCGGGGTGAAGCCGGTCACCCACGGCGTCGGGGAGCACACCGTGTGCTGAGCGCCCGCGCGCGACGCCTCCACAAGGGTGACCCCGGTGGTCTGCGCGGCACGAGCGGTGGCCTCGGCCAGCCCGTTGAAGATGCGGACGGTCTGGGCCACCTGCTCGGGCTGCAACGGCAACCGCGCACACGACGGTTTACCGGCCTCGACGACCGGCGGATAGTCCACCAGCAGGATCTTGGCATGGGGCGCGCGCAGCCGGACCGCGTCGATCACCGCCACCATCGATCGCTCCACCTCCAGGTACGCCGACCTGCCCGGCTCGGGGAACGGGTCCCGACCGACCCGGCAACTGCGGATCGGCGAGTGCTTGAGGAAGTCCGGCAGCACGTTTCCGCAGCCATCGAGGATGAGCCTGCTCACGTAGTCGATGTCGTTGCCGCCGGTGGTGATGGTGATGACGTCGGCGTCCGAGGGCACTTCGTCGATCTGCGGCCGGCCACCGAACGCCCGCTGCGGCACATCGAGGATGTTGCGCGTCGTGGCGCCCGAGCAGGTGGCGTCGATGAGCTTCATCCCGAGCGTCTCGGCGACCTGATTGGGGTAGTTGTTCTTGGTTCGCAGACATGGCCCGATCACGAGCCTGCGCGGCCCGGGACCGGCCGCATACGAACTGCCCAGCGCCACGTATACGCGCGCGGACTCCTGTGAGTTGGATGCCGCCTTGACCTCGGGTGTGCTCTTCTCCACGATTACCACACCCGTGGTGACGACAGCTGCGGTCGCGAGGGCAGTCGCGGCGACCACGGTGGCGCGGATCTGGTCACGGAACGGACGTAGCACCGTCAGAGTTTCGAATAGCTGAGCTCTCACCTTGTGAGCTACCTCCTTCCACAACGGTGACGCCACCGTTGTCACGGTGGCGTCACGGGCGTTGCGATCTATTATGCCTTGCCGAGCTGTCAGCTCGCTTCGTCGGCGGCCTTGGTCAGTTCGACGGGCGCGTCCGGCAGGGCGCGCGGCTTGTCCGATCCGGCGAAGGTGAACTTCGCGTTCTCGCCGTCGCCCTCGCCGTCCCAGTTCTCGACGTCGACCAGCACGATCTGACCTGCGGTCAGTTCGCCGAAGAGGATCTTCTCCGACAGCTGGTCCTCGATCTCGCGCTGGATGGTCCGGCGCAGCGGCCGGGCGCCGAGCACCGGGTCGAAACCACGCTTGGCCAGCAGCGACTTCGCCTTGTCGGTGAGTTCGAGGGCCATGTCCTTGTTCTTCATCTGGGTCTCGACCCGGCCGATCATCAGGTCGACCATCTGGATGATCTCGTCCTGCGTCAGCTGATGGAAGACGATGACGTCGTCGATACGGTTGAGGAACTCGGGCCGGAAGTGCTTCTTGAGCTCGTCGTTGACCTTGAGCTTCATCCGCTCGTAGTTCGACTTGGAGTCGTCGGACTTGGTGAAGCCCAGGCCGACGGCCTTCGAGATGTCGCTGGTACCCAGGTTCGATGTGAAAATGAGCACAGTGTTCTTGAAGTCGACCGTGCGACCCTGACCGTCGGTGAGGCGGCCGTCCTCGAGGACCTGCAGCAGCGTGTTGTAGATCTCCGAGTGCGCCTTCTCGATCTCGTCGAACAGGACCACCGAGAACGGCTTGCGGCGCACCTTCTCGGTGAGCTGGCCGCCCTCCTCGTAGCCGACGTAGCCGGGAGGGGCACCGAACAGGCGCGATGCGGTGAACCGGTCGTGGAACTCGCCCATGTCGATCTGGATGAGCGCGTCGTCGTCGCCGAACAGGAAGTTGGCCAGCGCCTTGGACAGCTCGGTCTTTCCGACACCGGACGGGCCGGCGAAGATGAACGAGCCCGACGGCCGCTTCGGATCCTTCAGACCCGCGCGGGTGCGGCGGATGGCCTTGGAGACGGCCTTGACGGCGTCCTCCTGGCCGATGATCCGCCGGTGCAGCTCGTCCTCCATACGCAGCAGCCGGGTGGTCTCCTCCTCGGTGAGCTTGAACACCGGGATGCCGGTCCAGTTGCCCAGGACCTCGGCGATCTGCTCGTCGTCGACCTCGGCCACGACGTCCATATCGCCACTGCGCCACTGCTTTTCACGCTCAGCACGCTCGGCGACGAGGGTCTTCTCCTTGTCGCGCAGGCTCGCGGCCTTCTCGAAGTCCTGGGCGTCGATCGCCGATTCCTTCTCCTTGCGAGCATCGGCGATCCGCTCATCGAACTCGCGCAGGTCCGGCGGCGCGGTCATCCGGCGGATGCGCATGCGGGCGCCGGCCTCGTCGATGAGGTCGATCGCCTTGTCCGGCAGGAAGCGGTCGTTGATGTAGCGGTCGGCCAGGGTGGCCGCGGCCACGAGCGCGCCGTCGGTAATGGAGACGCGGTGGTGCGCCTCGTAGCGGTCGCGCAGACCTTTGAGGATCTCGATGGTGTGCTCGACGGACGGCTCGCCCACCTGCACGGGCTGGAAGCGGCGTTCGAGGGCGGCGTCCTTCTCGATGTACTTGCGGTACTCGTCGAGGGTGGTGGCGCCGATGGTCTGCAGCTCACCGCGGGCCAGCTTCGGCTTGAGGATGCTGGCAGCGTCGATGGCGCCTTCGGCGGCGCCCGCGCCGACGAGGGTGTGCAGTTCGTCGATGAACAGGATGATGTCGCCGCGGGTGTTGATCTCCTTGAGCACCTTCTTGAGGCGTTCCTCGAAGTCACCGCGGTAGCGGCTGCCGGCGACCAGCGAACCGAGGTCGAGGGTGTAGAGCTGCTTGTCCTTGAGGGTCTCGGGCACCTTGCCGTTGACGATGGCCTGCGCAAGGCCCTCTACGACGGCGGTCTTGCCGACACCGGGCTCGCCGATCAGCACCGGGTTGTTCTTGGTGCGGCGGCTGAGCACCTGCATGACGCGCTCGATCTCTTTTTCACGGCCGATGACTGGATCGAGCTTGCCCTCGGAGGCGGCGGCGGTGAGGTTGCGGCCGAACTGATCCAGGACCAGCGACGTCGACGGGGTGCCGGATTCGCTACTGCGACCACCGGTGCCGGCTTCCTGCGGCTCCTTGCCCTGATAGCCCGAGAGCAGCTGGATGACCTGCTGACGGACCCGGTTGAGGTCGGCACCCAGTTTGACCAGCACCTGCGCCGCAACACCCTCGCCCTCACGGATGAGGCCGAGCAGGATGTGCTCGGTGCCGATGTAGTTGTGGCCGAGCTGCAGTGCCTCGCGCAGCGACAGCTCCAGCACCTTCTTGGCGCGCGGCGTGAACGGGATGTGGCCGGACGGGGCCTGCTGGCCCTGGCCGATGATCTCCTCGACCTGGCTCCGCACGCCTTCCAGCGAGATACCCAGCGATTCGAGCGCCTTGGCGGCGACACCCTCACCCTCGTGGATCAGACCCAGGAGGATGTGCTCGGTGCCGATGTAGTTGTGGTTGAGCATCCGCGCTTCTTCTTGGGCCAGAACCACAACCCGGCGTGCGCGGTCGGTGAACCGTTCGAACATTGTTCTCCCTCACGTATCTTTTCCACCCGTCGCCACCGGGGTCCCGGGCGTGCCACCCGGAACCGGCAGATGACGGTCTCGTCACCGGTGCGACCAGTCTGCGTACCACTGTAGTGGTCGATGTCCGCCCACCTGCAGTTAATGTCCCTTCCGGCCGCGCCACGAGCATCAGCTCGCAGCGCCCTGACCTGCACAACCAGCGTCAACAGGGCACCATTCCGGCCTGAGTACGCCGTGAGCGAAACGACCAGAATCTGCCAAAAAGGGGTTGGCTCGGGCATATGCCCGAGCCAACCCCTTTTTGAGACGAAAGTTGCGCACTACCTACTCGATGGTGAACGAGGACGTGCCCTGGCGACCAGAGACCCGGTCAAGCACCGTAGCAGTGTAAGTGCCGGTGACTGTGATCCGGTCCGGGTGCTTGGTGCCGCTACACTCTGCGGTTTTGATCACTCCGGAGTTCTGAGGCCCGGTTATCTGAATCTCGATCTGACAGTTGTTGGCACTATTTGTACCCCCGGCCGAGGTACGGGCGTTGTACACGACTGCAGGCGTGAACTTGCCATCGTAGAGGGTGAAGAGACCCGGTCCGATCTTCGTACCATACGCGTAGCCGCCGTCTGCCCGCTTCGCCGTGACGTCGATTCCAACGACCCCATTGGACGACGGCCCACCGCTAGGCCTCTGGCCGGTGTTCGACGGTCCGGTGTTCGACGGTCCGGTGTTCGACTGCGGGCCGCCCGGTTCGGGTGAGCCGTTCCCGCCGCTCGACCCAGCGGCCGATCCGGTCAGCAGTGCTCCGAATATGTCCAGGCTTCCGACCGCGCTCGCTGGCGCGGCACTCAGGCTCGCAGCGGCACCACACGTGACCAGCGCCGCTGCGGCAATGCTCGCAACCATTCGTTTCATTGGTCCCTCGTTCCTCGATCTGACGGATTCAAACGGGCCCGGTCGCGCCGAAACGCAACGAGTTCACCCTGTTGAGCAGCGTATTCGCCATCGCGCACCACCGATGTCGGCCTTAGGGATGAAATTTGCCTCATATGCCGCTATTGCCGACTGCGGCGCGCGACCCGGGCAATACCGACATACGGGACCAGACGTCCGCCGCCTCGATCGCCGGGCGCACCTGATCAGTCCGCACCCTTCGTTCCGACCACATCGGCAGCCCTGTCACCCACCCAGGGGACAAGGTGTGATGACAATCACATATCCGAGGGGCAGGTCACCTACCTGCGGCAACGGCCTGTCACCATTCCGTTATCGGCTTGTTATGTAACGTCGTGATAACGCCGCGGGTACGAATTCATGTAGCGTCGCTCCGGAACATCCAACCGGGAAGGCGACTGAAGTGGGTAAGCACAGTAAGCCGAGCAACCACGCGAAGTGGATGGTGACGGCCATGGTGCCGGTGGCCGGGGGATTGATGGCCACCGCCGCGGCAGCCGATGCGCACGCCCCGGGAATTCAGGCTCTCGCCAACGCGACCACTCCCGACCAGGCGTCCGATGGCGCGAGCACCGCGCAGAAGCCCGGTAAGCATCGCACCGAACCCACCGTCCAGGGCGTCGCCGCGATCACTCCTGCCATCAAGTCCGTCGGACCGGCGTTCGTCCCACCCGTGCAGGGCGTCGCCGACATCACTCCGGCCGCCAAGCCGGTCGGACCGGCCTTCATCCCGCCCTCGCAGCCCGCCGCGGCGGTGTCGACCCCGTCGGCCGTCGCGACCGGCGAGATCCCGGTCATCAACTACAAGGCGTACAAGAACGCCGCCGACACGATGGCCCGCACCACGCCCGGCTGCGGCATCCCGTGGACCATCATCGGCGGTATCGGCCGCGTCGAATCCCATCACGCCAACATGGGTGACGCCTTCGCCGACGGCACTCTCAAGAACCCGATCTACGGCCCGACACTCAACGGCACCCTCGCCGGCAACCAGGTCATCACCGACACCGACGGCGGCGCCCTCGACGGCGACGCCGCCTACGATCGCGCTGTCGGCCCGATGCAGTTCCTCCCGTCGACGTGGAAGATGTTCGCCGCCGACGGCAACGGCGACGGCAAGGCCGACCCCCAAAACCTGTACGACGCCGCCCTGACCACCGCCAAGTACCTGTGCTCGGAGGGTGTCAACATGCGCACCGACGACGGCCAGACCCGGGGCATCCTGCGCTACAACCACTCCTATCAATACGTCTCCGACGTCCGCGAGCACGCCCGCACCTACTGACCGGTCGCACTCATCGCAGTACACGCGACGCCGACCTACACTCGTGACATGGCTGAGCAGGAACGGATCACCGCGAACCACCGGATCATGGGAGGCGTGCCGTGCGTCCGCGGCACACGAATCCCTGCCGCGACGGTGGGAGCCTCATCTCACCGGACCCTTCGTGACCCTCGCTCGTACCTCGCAACGGCCTCAGGGATCAAGGAGGCCACCACCAAGGCACCTACTAAGGGGCGGTCGCTACTTGATCCCTGAGGCTGAAGCGACGCCAGGAGCGAGGGACGCGTTGGGTCGGGTGAGACGACCGCATGGCACGACCACCTCGAACTCTGCCTATCGGGCGGTGGAGAGGTAGAAGGCTTGTAGGGCGGCGGAATACATGGGGACGTCGTGGGTGCCCATGAGTTCGCGGGAGCTGTGCATCGCCAACTGGGGGGCGCCGACGTCGACGGTGCGTAGGCCGGTGCGGGTGGCGGTGATGGGGCCGATGGTGGAGCCGCAGGGGAGGTCGGCGCGGTGGGTGTAGCGCTGCAGGGGGACGCCGGCGTCGGCGCAGGCCACGGCGAAGACGGCTTCTCCCAAGGAATCCGAGGCGTAGCGGAGGTTCTGGTTGACCTTGAGGACCGGGCCGCCGTTGATGGTGATGCGGTGGTTGGGTTCGTGGCGGTCGGGGTAGTTGGGGTGGGTCGCGTGGGCCATGTCGCCGGAGACACAGAAGCTGGACGCCATCGCGCGTAGGTAGTCGGCTCGGGATCCTCTCTCTGCCAACACTATTCGTTCGCAGATCGTGGCGAGGAAGTCGGAGGCGGCGCCGCGTTCGGAGCCGCTGCCCACCTCCTCGTGATCGAACAGGGCGAGCATCCGGGCGGGCCGATGGCCGACGGGTTCGGATTCGTGTTGACGGGCGGCCACTTGGTCATCAGCGTCGAGGAGTGCGCGCAGACCGGCGTAGCAGGTGCCCTGGTTGTCCAGGCGCGGGGCACTCAGCAGGTCCTGTTCGGCGCCGATGATGCGGGACGGGGTGACGTCGTGCGTCATCAGGTCCCAGCCGAGCAGGTCAACCGGTTCGATGCCCGCACGCCGCGCCACCCACGACAGAATGTCGGGTTCGGCGTCGGCAGTGTGCCAGATGGCGTTCACGTGCTTCTGCGGATCCAGGGACACGCCCTTGCGGTCCTCGGACAGGTGGATCGCCAACTGCGGTACGCGCAGCACCGGCTCGTCGATGAGGATCAGCCGGTGCTCCACACCTGTCGCGGTGCGATATGCCAGCCGCCCCGACAACCCGAGGTCGCGGTCGAGCCACGAGTTGAGCCAGGCACCGCCGTACGGTTCGAGCGCCACCACGCCCACACCGGCGTCGTTGCGGTCCGGGTGCTGTTTGAGCCGCAGGTTGGGTGAGTCGGTATGACCGCCGACGATTCGGAAACCCGCACCGGTATCGGCACCGCCGGACCAGGCGATGATCGATCCGCCGCGGATCACATAGTGCCGGCCCGCCGCCGACGGCCAGTTCTGTTCCTCGTACAGCCGGGTGTAGCCGGCGGCATCGAGAACGCCTGCGGCGGTGGCACATACGTGGAACGGCGACGGCGAGGCGTCGATGAATTCACCGAGACCCGCGGCCGTCGCACTGGTGCCGATCATGGCTCAGACGGTGGCGAGGATGGAGTCGATGGCCGAGTAGAACAGCCCGAGGCCGTCGTCGCTCGGACCGGTCAGCGCCTCGGTGGCGTGTTCGGGGTGCGGCATGAGCCCGACGACGCGGCCGGTCTCGTTGCTGATGCCCGCGATGTTCAGGGTCGACCCGTTGGGGTTACCGCCCGCATACGTGAACACGACGCGACCCTCACCCTCAAGCTCTTCGAGTTTGCGCTGCGGTGCGACGAACCGGCCCTCACCGGACTTGAGCGGGATCAGGATCTCCGCACCCCGCTCGAACCGGCTGGTCCAGGCGGTGGTGTTCGATTCGACGCGCAGCCATTCGTCGCGGCAGATGAAGTGCAGGCCCTCGTTGCGGATGAGGGCACCCGGCAACAGACCGGCCTCGCACAGGATCTGGAAACCGTTGCAGATACCCAGGACCGGCATGCCCTTGCCCGCGGCGTCGACCACCGACTGCATCACCGGCGCGAACTTGGCGATGGCACCGGCGCGCAGGTAGTCGCCGTAGGAGAAGCCGCCGGGCACGATGACCGCGTCGACGCCCTTGAGGTCATCGTCGCCGTGCCACAGCGCGACCGGTTCGGCACCGGCCAGGCGCGCGGCGCGCGCGGCGTCGACGTCGTCGAGGGTTCCGGGGAAGGTGATGACACCGATACGCACAGCCATGAGCTCAGCTCACCCGCGAGACGCTGAAATTTTCGATGACCATATTGGTCAGCAGTTCCTCGGCGATCCGCTCGAGTGTGGCGTCGTCGACAGAGTCGTCGACCTCCAGCTCGAACCGCTTGCCCTGCCGGACGTCCGCGATCCCGGCGAAACCGAGACGGCCCAGCGCCCCGACGATCGCCTGGCCCTGCGGGTCGAGAATCTCGGCCTTGGGCATCACATCGACCACCACACGCGCCATCGTCCGTACGCTCCTCGTCTCTTACGGAATCAATGAGCACTCACCTTACCGGGTGAGCCCGGGCCGGGGCGCATCGTGAAGCGCGCCCCGACCCTGTCATCAGGCGAGCGCGGCCTCGATGGCCTCGATCACCTCGGGGGCGTCGGGCTCGGTGCGCGGCCGGAAACGGCCCACGACGCTGCCGTCGGCACCGACGAGGAACTTCTCGAAGTTCCACTGGATATCTCCGGCCTCGCCCTTCGCGTCGGCGGTCTGGGTGAGCTCGGCGTACAGGGGGTGCCGGTCGTCGCCGTTGACGTCGGCCTTCTCCAGCAGCGGGAACGTGACGCCGTAAGTAGACGAACAGAAGGTGGCAATCTCCTCGGCCGAGCCCGGTTCCTGCCCGGCGAACTGGTTGCAGGGCACCCCGACGACGGTCAGACCGCGATCACCGTACGTGCCGGCGAGCTTCTCCAGCGCGGTGTACTGCGGGGTGAGTCCGCATTTGCTGGCGACGTTCACCACCAGCAGCGGTCCGGTGAAGGTACTCAGGTCCAGGTCGGAGCCGTCGAGGGCATGTACGGGGATCTCTTTGATATTGGCCATAGCGGCCAAGCGTAGTCACACCCCGGCCCGGCGCGTGGTTGCGCTCACACCGATCGCATCGGGTGCCCAACATCACCAATGCTTGCGTTCACGAAATAGTTGCATCGGAGTTAGCATTTTCGGGTGACCAATCCAGCCCATGCCACCACTGAAGCCGGCCAAGCGACCGGCGAGACGTGTGCGGCGCTGGCCGAGTTCCTGCACAGGTTCATGACCGCCGCCAAGACCAACGCGACGGACTTCCTGGCGGGCACCGACCTGACGTTCTCCCAGCTCAAGGTGCTGTTCACCGTCGGCTCCCACGACCGGGCGCTGTCGGTGAACGAGATCGCCGAACGCATCCACCTGTCGCTGGCGGCCACCGGCCGCACCGTCGACAAACTCGTCGGCGCCGACCTGGTCAACCGCCGCGAGGACGACACCGACCGGCGCGTCAAACGGATCTCGCTGACCGCCGCCGGGCAGCGGTTCATCGACTCCGAGCGGGCCGTCAAGGAACAGACGATCACCAGCTTCGTCGACACCCTGCCCGCCGACGTCAGTGACCAGCTCCGGGACGCACTCAACAGGATCCTGCACGCCGACACCGACTATTTCGCCGCGTGCACCGCCGCACCGCACACCGTCTGACCAGATTCGCCATTACCTCTCATCACGACAGGAAAACCGCTATGTCCTCCACCACCGGCAACTCGCCGGCGTCCACGCAGACGCCGCCGGCCCCGGCACCACAGGGCGGCCTCGACCGCAAGGTGCTGCTGGTCGCGGGCGTCGTCGTCCTCGGCGCCATCATGTCGATCCTCGACGTCACCGTCGTCGCCGTCGCGCAGAACACCTTCCAGAACGAATTCGGCACCGACGCCGCCGGCGCCGCCTGGACGATGACCGGCTACACCCTGGCCCTGGCCGCGGTGATCCCGCTGTCGAGCTGGGCGGTGGCCCGGTTCGGTGCCCGCAACGTGTACCTGACCTCCCTGGTGCTGTTCACCATCGGCTCGGCCCTGTGTGCGATGGCCTCCAGCATCGGCATGCTGGTGGCGTTCCGCGTGATCCAGGGCCTCGGCGGCGGTCTGCTGATGCCCGTCGGCATGATGATCCTCACCAAGGCCGCCGGCCCCGAACGCGTCGGTTCGGTCATGGCCGTCCTCGGTATCCCGATGCTGCTGGGCCCGATCGCCGGCCCGATCCTGGGCGGGCTGCTCATCGAGAAGGCGAGCTGGCACTGGGTGTTCTTGATCAACGTGCCCGTCGGCATCGTCGCGTTCGTGTACTCGTGGATCGTCCTGCGCGACAAGCAGGAGACCAGCCGGCCCTCGATCGACATCATCGGGCTGGTGCTGCTGTCCCCCGGCCTGGCGCTGTTCCTCTACGGCATCTCCGTCAGTGCCGAAGAAGGCACGTTCCTCGCCGCCAAGGTGCTCATTCCCGCGGCCGTGGGCCTGGTGCTGATCCTGGCGTTCATCGCCCACGCCCTCCGCAGCAAGGCCCCGCTGCTGGATCTGCGGCTGTTCGGGAACCGGACCCTGTCCATATCGGTGATCGCGATGACACTCTTCATGATCGCGTTCTTCGGCGCCTCGCTGCTGTACCCGCAGTACTTCATCGGTATCCGCGGCGAATCGACCCTGGCCGCCGGTCTGCTGCTGGCACCGCAGGGTATCGGCGCGATGATCACGATGCCGATCGCCGGCCGACTCACCGACAAGATGGGTCCGGGCAAGTTCGTCCTGGGCGGCCTGGTCCTGATCGCCCTGGGTATGGGCACTTTCACCTTCCTCGGCGCCGACAGCTCGTACTGGTTGCTGTGCGGGGCACTGTTCGTGCAGGGTCTGGGCATGGGCATGACGATGATGCCGATCATGTCGTCGGCGCTGGCCACCCTGAACTCGTCGCAAGTTCCCGACGGTTCGACGCTGGTGAACGTGGTGCAGCAGACGGCCTCATCGATCGGTACCGCCATCATCTCGGTGGTGCTGGCCTCCAACCTGGCCGCGCACGCCGAGTCGAAGCTGGCGATCGCTTCCAACGCCGCGCCCGAGCAGTACGACAAGCTCGTCGCAGCCGGTCAGGCCCCCGCCGAGGTACCCACGCAGTGGCTGGACTGGGGCGCGTCCGCCTTCGCCGGCGCGTTCGTCATCTCCGCCGTGCTCATCGCGGTCACCTTCGTCCCGGCGTTCTTCCTGCCGCGTAAGCGGATCGCCGGCGCCGAGTCCGCCCCGGTGATGATGCACTGAGGTCGCCGACCTCGTGCCCGTGCCCGGTTCGTCCGGCACGGGCACAGTCGCGTCCGGACCCTCACCTGCCCACATTGCTTGTGCCGGTGCAATAGTTGCAGGGACGCCCGTGGCGACTTCCGTCCTCGGCCCCCATCACGCACAGGAGACCTTGTGACCGATTCACCGGCCGGTGCCGCGCCGCCGCACAAGACCAATCTCGACAAAGAGGTGCTCATCGTCGCCGGTGTGGTCGTGCTCGGCGCGATCATGTCGATCCTCGACGTCACCGTCGTGTCGGTCGCGCAGAACACCTTCCAGAACGAGTTCAACACCGACGCCGCCGGCGCCGCCTGGACGATGACCGGCTACACCCTGTCGCTGGCCGCGGTCATTCCGCTGTCCGCGTGGGCCGCGGGCCGCTTCGGCACCAAGAACGTCTTTCTCACTTCGGTGGTGCTGTTCACGCTCGGCTCCGCGCTGTGTGCCCTGGCCTCGAGTATCGGGATGCTCGTCGCGTTCCGGATGATCCAGGGACTCGGCGGCGGCCTGCTGATGCCGGTCGGCATGATGATCCTCACCAAGGCCGCGGGCCCGGAACGGATGGGCTCGGTGATGGCCGCCCTCGGTATCCCGATGCTGCTCGGCCCGATCGGCGGACCGATCCTCGGTGGCTTCCTGATCGAGCAATTGAGCTGGCACTGGATCTTCCTGATCAACCTGCCGATCGGCATCATCGCCCTCGTCTACGCCTGGTTCGTCCTCGACAAGAACTACGAGCCGACGCGCGCGAACGTCGATGTTCTCGGCCTCGTGCTGCTCTCCCCCGGTCTGGCGCTGTTCCTGTTCGGGCTGTCGGGCAGCGCCGAGAAGGGCACCTTCGCCTCGACCCGCGTGCTGGTGCCCGCGGGTATCGGCCTGGTGCTGATCGTCGCGTTCGTCGTACACGCGCTACGCACCGACAAGCCGCTGCTCGACCTGCGCCTGTTCACCAATGCCACCCTGCGCAACGCGCTCATCACGATGTCGATGTTCGCGATCGCGTTCTTCGGGTCGACGCTGCTGTTCCCGCAGTACTTCATCGGTGTCCGGGGTGAGGGCACCATGATGGCCGGACTGCTGCTGGCACCGCAGGGCATCGGTGCGATGGTAACGATGCCGGTCGCAGGGCGGCTCACCGACAAGATGGGTCCGGGCAAGTTCGTCCTCGTCGGCATCACGCTGATCTTCGCCGGCCTCACCCCGTTGATGTTCCTCGGTGCGGACACCTCGTACTGGCTGATCGGGAGTGCGCTGTTCGTGCAGGGCCTCGGTATGGGCATGACGATGACCCCGATCATGACCTCGGCTCTGGCCAAGCTGCGCCCCACCGACGTCCCCCACGGTTCGACCCTGCTGAACGTCACCCAGCAGACCTCGTCATCGATCGGCACAGCCCTGTTCTCGGTGCTGCTGGCCACCAACCTCAGCAGCCACAAGGAGTCCGGGCTCGCCATCCTCTCGAACGCCTCCGAAAAGGACTACGCCGCACTCGCCGACAAGGCAGGCCTGCCGCCACAACCGCCGCAGCAGTGGTTCGACTGGGCGGCGTCGGCGTTCGGGACGACGTTCATCGTCGCCTGCGTCCTCGTCGCGCTCACGCTGATCCCGGCCTACTTCCTGCCACGGACCCGGATCACCCCGGCCGAGGACGCCCCACCGATGATCGCGCACTGACCCCCTTCCGTTGATTGAGGTGCGAGGAGCGCAAGCGATCGAGCATCGAAACCCGGTGAGACGACATCGCTATCTCACGAGGGTTGCCACGCTCGATCGCTGGCGACCTCACACCTCAACTGGCGGTGGGGGCGTCGGCCGGCGGAGGGTCTCGTCAGAAGGTGACGGCTCCGGTCTGCTGGAGGATCCAGGCCAGCTCGAACGAGGCCTCCTCCCACTTCTTGTAGCGTCCGCTGACTCCGCCGTGCCCGGCAGACATCTCGGTCTTGAGCAGAACCGGATGCTCGGATGTGCTCAGTTCCTGAAGGCGGGCAACCCATTTGGCGGCCTCGGTGAACAACACCCGGGTGTCGTGGAGGGAAGCCAGCGCGAGAATCGGCGGGTACGGCTGGGCCGTCACGTTCTCGTACGGGGTGTAAGACTTCATGTACTCGTACACCTCGGCATTGTGCAGCGGGTCGCCCCATTCGTCCCATTCGGTCACGGTCAGCGGCAGCGACGGATCGAGGATCGAGTTGAGCGCGTCCACGAACGGCACCGACGCCAGAATCCCGTGGAACAGTTCGGGTGCCAGGTTGGCGACCGCACCCATGAGCAGACCGCCCGCCGAACCGCCCTCGGCCACCATCTGATCGGGCGTGGTCCAGCCCGAATCGATGAGATACCTTGCGGCGTCGACGAAGTCGGTGAAGGTGTTCTTCTTGCTCAGGGTCTTGCCGTTTTCGTACCAGTACCGACCGAGTTCTCCGCCACCACGGATGTGGGCGAACACCATCACCACACCGCGGTCGAGCATCGACAGCCGTGCGGCGCTGAACGCCGGGTCGAGGCTCGATTCGTACGATCCGTAGCCGTACAGCAGCAGCGGCGCCGGACCTGTCACATCCTTGCGGCGGATCACCGACAGCGGCACCTTGGTACCGTCGGCGGCGGTGGCCCATTCGCGTGACTGCGCGTAGTCGGCCGGGTCGTAGCCGCCGAGCACCGGCTGCCGCTTGAGCAGGGTACGTTCGCCGGTGGCGACGTCGAGCTCGAGGAGCTCGGACGGTTCGATGAAGCTGCCGTACGCGATCCGCAGCCGCGGCGTCGCCCATTCGGGATTTCCGGCCAGCGCAACCGAATACAGTCCCTGATCGAACTCCACCTGGACGAAATCGCGTGCCGTCGGCAGTCCGTCGACTGTGCGCAGATCCGCGATCGACAACTGCGGGATACCGCCGGATCGGTAGGACAGCACCAGATAGTCGCTGAATGCGTCGAGATCCTCGATCCGCACGCCGGGATCGTGCTCGATCAGCGGCCGGCGCGCCGCAGGATCGGTGACGGGGGCGATGTCGACGGCGAAGTTCTCCAGCTTCACACCGTCTCGGATCTCGTTGTGCATGAAGGCGAAGTAGTCCTCGCCGTCGACGATCAGGTGTTCGACGCCGTATTCCACGCCCTCCACGCGCGGCGCGATACTACGGAATTCGCCGGTCGGATCGGTGGAGTCGAGAATGTATGCCTCCGAGGTGATCTTGGAACTCACCCCGATGATCAGATACTTGTCGCTGTGTGTGGTGCCGATACCCACCCCGTAGCGTTCATCGGGCTCGTGAAACACCTTGACGTCGTCGGTGCCCGCCCCGATGTCGTGGCGCCACACCGTATCCGGACGCCAGGCGTCGTCCACGGTCGGATAGAACACGTGCCGGGCGTCGAGCGACCACACCGCCCCGCCCGCGGTGCCGGGGATCTCGTCGTCGAGAAGTTCGCCGGTCCGAAGGTTCTTGAACCGCAACGTGTATCGTTCATCGCCGACGTTATCGACACCGTAGACCAGCCAGTCGCCGTCCTCGGAGATGCTGAACGCGCCGAGGCTGAAGAAGTCGGTACCCTGCGCCTCGATGTTGGCGTCGAAGGTGATCTCCTCGCCGGGCACGCTGTCACCGATCTTGGGCGGTGTCCAGTCGTCGTCGCCGGAAACCGGGCAGCGACAACTGATCCCGTATTGCTTGCCCGCCTGCGTTCGGGAGTAGTACCAGTAGCTTCCCCGCCTGCTGGGCACCGACATATCGGTCTCTTTGACGCGGGACTTGATCTCGTTGAAGATCTGTTTGCTCAGGTCACCGAGATGACCGGTGTGAGCCTCGGTATGGCGGTTCTGCGCCTCCAGGTAGTCGATGACCTCCTGGTTCTGCTTGTCGCGCAACCATTCGTACTCGTCGACGAAGGTATCGCCGTGATGGGTACGTTCGGTGGGCACCTTCTTGGCAACCGGTGGCACGCTCTTGCCTTCGGGTGCTTGCTTTTCCGGCACTGTTTTCCCTTCTGGAGTGGCCGGGGTCACGCTCATCCCCGCACCTCCGCGTCCGGCCAATCGGCGAACTTCAACTGTGAAATCAATTCATAGGCTTCGATATACCGCTGCCGAGTGCGTTCGATTACGTCCTCGGGCAGTTCGGGCGGTGGATTGTCGGCCGCGCGATCCCAACCCGAATCGGGCCCGGTGAGCCAATTGCGGACGATCTGTTTATCGAAACTGGGCTGCACCTGCCCGGCCCGATAGCCGGCAGCGTCCCAGTACCGCGACGAGTCCGGGGTCAGCACCTCGTCGGCGAGGACGAGTTCTCCGTCGGTCCCGAGACCGAATTCGAACTTGGTGTCGGCCAGGATTATGCCCCGTTCAGCGGCCAGTTGTGCGCCCCGTGAATAGATGTCGAGCGTCGCGGTGCGCAACGCCGCGGCCTGCTCGGCGCCCACATCCTCGACGACGCGGTCGAAGCTGATGTTCTCGTCGTGTTCACCTTGTTCGGCCTTGGTGGCCGGGGTGAAGATCGGCTCGGGCAGCTTGTCGGCCTCCCCGAGACCCTCGGGCAGTCCGATTCCGCACACCGCGCCGGTGGCGCGGTAGTCGAGCAGGCCCGAACCGGTCAGATAGCCCCGTGCGACGCATTCGACCTGCACCATCGGCAGTTTGCGCACCACCATCGAGCGGCCCACGACCTCGGCAGGGATACGTTCATCCGTGGGGCCGCCGGCGAGATGATTCGGGACGCCGAGGGCGTCGAACCAGAAAAAGCTCATAGCAGTCAGGATGCGGCCTTTGTCCCGAATGGCGGGCCGGAGAATATGGTCGTAGGCGGAGATACGGTCGGTGGCCACCAGCAGCAAGGTGTCGGCGTCGATCTCATAGATCTCGCGTACCTTTCCCGAGGCCACATGCTGATACGACTGCAAGTTCGGGCGCATACGTCGAGCCTAGGGCATACCTCCGGGTCCCCGGTGCCGTCCCCTCCGGTGCGGTCCCTCCGGCATGGCCGGCCGCGACCGACACGCCCGGAAATCGGGAACATCTCCGCATTCTGCTACATTTCGATGGCAGACCACGATCACCGACAGCCCGGTCGGCTGCCGCATCGCAGGTCGAGACATTCGCACTGAAACATTCACACTGATTAAGGAATTCATCCGGTGAGACAAATTGTCGAGCAGATTATTGACGACCTCGACGGAACGGTGCTCGCGGAGCACGAAACCGTGACATTCTCCGTCGACGGCACCACCTACGAATTTGACACCAGCATCGAGCATGCCGAAGAATTCCGGGACAGTCTGCAGCTGTACATCGAGTCATCCCGGCAGATCGTCAATGGCAACGTGGTCACCCGCAAGCGTGTCGCCAGCGTGGGACAGGACCGGCCATCTGCCGAGCAGAGCCGCGCCATCCGGGATTGGGCACGGGCCAATGGGTACGAGGTCAGCAACCGCGGCCGCGTGCCCGCACCCATCGTCGAGGCCTTCGAAGCCGCCCACCCCATCCGCTGAGCCCTATCCCGCCCGAGCCCTATCCCGCCCGAGCCCTATCCGCTTGAGCCCTATCAGCTTGAGCTATGCCCGGCACCGTTGCCGGGCATACTTACCGGCATGAGCGCACCCCGGATCACCATTACCTACTGCACCCAGTGCAATTGGCTGCTGCGGGCGTCATGGATGGCAAGTGAACTGCTCAACACCTTCGGCGCCGAACTCGGTTCGGTGACGCTGGTTCCCGGCACGGGCGGCGTCTTCCACATCGACGTCGACGGCACGCAGGTGTGGGAACGCAAGCGTGACGGCGGATTCCCGGACGCGGTCACCGTCAAACAATTGATCCGCGACGCGGCACTGCCCGATTGGAATCTCGGGCACGCCGACCGCGCCGCGGATCAGTGACCGCCTACAGGATCGGGGCCGGTGTATAGGCCGCGGCCTCCGGGTACTCGTCGATGATCCGCTGCGCCGCGGCCACCACATCGGCCACCTGCTGCTCGGCGGCACCGATGAACGCCTTCTTGTCGGCGAGGGCCTCCTCGAGTTGCACCCGGTCCAGCGGCAACCGCTCATCGGCGGCCAGCCTGTCGAGCAGATCTGGTTCGCGACCCTCCTCGCGCATCGCCAGCGCGACGGCCACCGCGTTCTCCTTGATCGCCTCGTGCGCGGTCTCGCGCCCCACCCCGGCCCGCACCGCCGCCATCAGCACCTTGGTGGTGGCCAGGAACGGCAGGTACCGGTCGAGTTCGTTGGCGATCACCGCCGGGTAGGCGCCGAACTCGGCGAGCACCGTCAGGAAGGTCTCCATCAGGCCGTCGAGGGCGAAGAACGCGTCGGGCAGCGCGACGCGACGCACCACCGAACAGAACACGTCGCCCTCGTTCCACTGCGCGCCGGCCAGTTCCGCGGCCATCGAACCGTAGCCGCGCAGGACCACCGCCAGGCCGTTGACCCGCTCGCAGCTGCGGGTGTTCATCTTGTGCGGCATCGCCGAGCTGCCCACCTGGCCGGGCTGGAAACCCTCGGTGACCAGCTCGTGCCCGGCCATCAGCCGGATGGTGTGCGCCAGCGACGACGGTGCGGCGGCCGTCTGGACCAGGGCAGAGACCACGTCGTGGTCGAGCGAACGCGGATACACCTGCCCCACCGACGTCAGCGACCGCGAGAACCCGAGATGCCGCGCTACGCGCTGCTCTAGATCGGCCAGCTTGGCGGCGTCGCCGTCGAGCAGGTCGAGCATGTCCTGGCTGGTGCCCATCGGGCCTTTGATCCCGCGCAGCGGATACCGGTCGATCAGCTCACGCAGCCGCGTCAGCGCGATCATCAGTTCGTCGGCGGCCGAGGCGAACCGCTTACCGAGCGTGGTGGCCTGGGCGGCCACATTGTGCGACCGTCCGGCCATCACCACCGTCGAGTACTGCGCGGCCCGGTCGGTGATTCGGGCCAGCACCGCCACACCGTGGGCGTGCACATGTTCCAGCGAACGCAGGATCTGCAGCTGCTCGACGTTCTCGGTCAGATCGCGGCTGGTCATGCCCTTGTGGATCTGTTCGTGCCCGGCGAGCGCGTTGAACTCCTCGATCCGCGCCTTCACGTCGTGCCGGGTGACGCGTTCGCGGTCGGCGATCGATTGCAGATCCACCTGGTCGACGACCTGTTCGTAGTCGGTGATCGCCTGCTCAGGGACGTCGATGCCCAGATCCCTCTGCGCCTTCAGCACTGCGATCCACAATTGCCGTTCGAGCACGATCTTGGCGCTCGACGACCAGATCGAGGTCAGGTCGGCGGAGGCATACCGGGAGGCCAGGACGTTGGAGATGGCAGGTTTCGACACGGCGCAAGTCTATAAGCACACGCGACGCGGCCTGCAATCTCCCGTCGGGCGGACGATGACCGCGGCACCGCGTCAGAGTTCGGCGACCACCGAGGCGACGACCTCACGCATCGAGCCGGTGCGGGCGAACACCGCGCGTTGGCGCTGGTAGCTGGCTCCGCGCTCGATGATCCCGTGGATACCGGCCAGCTCATCACTGCAATCCAGCGAATCAGCAATCGGCTCAAGATGTTTCAGCAGATCGGCGAGATCGTCGGTGACGAGCCGTTCATCGAGTTCCCGGTCACAGATGACGATGGCGTCGAGGCCGTAGCGGGCCGCGCGCCACTTGTTCTCCTGCACCAGCCACGGCGGCATCGTCGGCAATTCCTCGCCCGCGTCCATCCGCTGCGACAGATCGACGACCAGACAGTGGATGAGCGCGACCAGCGCCGACAACTCGGCGATGTTGGTGGCCCCGTCACACACCCGCACCTCGATGGTGCCCAGATGCGGCGACGGCCGGATGTCCCAGCGGATCTCGTTGGTGTGGTCGATGATCCCAGTTATCTTTTGATCGGAAACGAACTTCTCGAACTGCGCCCACCGCGTGAACTGGAACGGCAGCCCCGCGGTGGGCAACTGCTGGAACATCATCGCCCGATTGCTGGCGTAGCTGGTGTCCTGCCCCGCCCACATCGGCGACGACGCGGACAGCGCCAGCAGGTGCGGGTAGTAGTTGAGCAGCGCATCGAGGATCGGCAGCACCTTGTCACGCCGGTCGATGCCGACGTGCACATGCACACCCCAGATGAGCATTTGCCGGCCCCAGTACTGGGTGCGCTCAATGAGTTCGGCATACCGGTGCCCCTCGGTGAGCAACTGCGTCGACCACTCGGCGAACGGGTGCGTGCCCGCGCCGTAGAGGTCGACGCCGAGTTCGTCGGTGAGCTCGCGGACCGCACCGAGGGTCGCCGACAGGTCGGCCATCGCCTCACCGGTGTTACGGCAGATACCGGTCACCAACTCGACGGTGTTGCGCAGCAGCTCTTTGTGCACTTTGCCGTCCGGGCCCGGGATCCGGCTGCCGACCAGCTCGAACAAGGCCGCGGCCGAGTTGGACAGGTCGCCGGTCCGCTTGTCGGTGAGGGCGAACTCCCACTCGACGCCGAGACTGGGTGTCGGCGACCCGACGAACTCGATCGGGGTGATCACGACGGTCTGTTCCGCGTTGCGGAGTACGGCCCGGACTACCGGTGCGCCCCGGGTATCAGTGGCCGCCGGACTTGTGCTCGCCGGACTTGTCGTCCCCGGACTCGTCATCACCGGACTCGCTGCTGCCGTGGTCACCGGACGCCTCGGCCTCGATGACACCGCACGCGATGCGCGAGCCGGCGTCACCGGTGGTCAGGGTCTTCTCATCGGGCTTGGCCGCATACCGGGTGGGGATGTTGCCGAAGTTGTCGGCATCGGCGTGAATGATGATCGACTTGCCGTCGATCTGATCCAGAGTCACCTTGTCGGTGGTGGTGGTCACTTCACCGGAGCCGTCCTCCAGGACATTGATCGACACCAGGTCGCCGCTCGCGGGATGTCCGGTATTGCCATCGACCTGCAGGTGGCCACCGGCCGAGGTGAACGGTTCGGAACCCGACGCCTTGCATTCGCCGTTGGTGTGCAGGTGCATACCGTGGAAACCGGCGGGCAGACCGCTGACGATGACGGACACCTTCACCGCATCGCCGAGGGTGGTGAAGGTGGCGGTGCCGACGGGCTTGCCCTTGGCGTCCTTGAGGGAGGCGGTGGCCTTGCCCGAATGCCCGTCCACGCCCGTCCCCTCACCCGGAGGCGCCTGGTCGCCGGTCACGACCGACGGTGCGGTGTACGGGGCATCGGATGCGTGTTCGTCGGGCGAACAGGCGGACAGGCCCGCGCCGATAGCGCCCGCCGCCGCGATCACCGCGACCACACGCGCGGTACGACGACGGCCGGTGGCCGGGGTGGCGAGGTGAGAACTGGCGGACATGGCACTCCTCGTGTCTGGTGGGACCACGTGTCTGGTGGACCAAGTATTACAGGGCGTAGTGGATGTGTGGTCGATGGGTACGGTGATTCGGCCATCGACACGACCGACAACACACCGCACCGATCAGCCACACCGCACCGATCAGCGGCTCACGACGATCACGGGCACTCCGTCGGCGCATTGGCTGAACGCGGCGGGCCGGGCCTCGATGCTCGCCCCGCCCCCGAGTGCCCTCGACACCCGCTGCGCCGTCGACTTGTTGCCGGAGTCGTAGAAGATCGTGTTCTCCGTGAACGAACTGGTGGTGAGATTACCCGTGTCGGACACCCGGAAGCCCTTCTTCTCCAGCTCCGAACTGACCTCACTCGCCAATCCTGCGACCGTCCCCGCGTTGAACACGCATAACGCCGGGCCGCGGCCCGAGGAGGATCTGCCCGGCGCGGACGTGGAGGCGGAGGTCGCGGACATCTTGGCGCCCGCCTCGGCGAGCTTCTGCTCGGGGTCGTCGCCACCCGAGGCCGCCGAATGCCAGGCAAGCCCGAAGAACACGACCGCCACCGACAGCAGCAGCATCGCTCCCGCACGGAAGGGAAGCCTGTTCTGTTCCCGGTCAGCTTTCATCTCGGCAACTTTAACTCACAGCGGATCGCGGGATCGGCGCCACCGACTGCTCATGCAACCGGATGTCAGGTGATCTCGAAGCCGAGCCGGCGTGCCGCACGCGCCTTCTGACGGGCCGAGCGCAGCCGCCGCAGCCGCTTGACCAGCATCGGGTCGGCGGCAAGCGCCTCCGGCCGGTCCACCAGCGCGTTGAGCACCTGGTAGTAGCGGGTCGACGACAACCCGAACAACTGCTTGATGGCCTCTTCCTTGGCACCCGCGTACTTCCACCACTGGCGTTCGAACGCCAGGATGTCGTGATCGCGGCGCGAGAGGCCGTCCTCCCCGATCGCCTTGGGATCGGCTGGCGAGGCCGCAGGCTCCACCACGTCCGTAGGTGTGATCCGGTCACCGTGATCGCGGCTACGCGCTGCTGCGCTATCCATGTCGCTCCCTTTGGATTCGCCCCATGCTTATGGACACCCCCCGACTGATTCACTGCCCATGCTCGCCCTGATCCGGGTTCTCGCATTGACGTGGTGACTCACATCGATGTCGTTCGCCAGCAATCTAAACACGGCCGAGCGCACCAACCCCGGCATGACTCGCCACCGCGCACCGATCGGAGAAAATCCGGCGGTAATCTGACACACGCGGGCAGGGCCGGCGATCACCGGGAACCCGCACCGGACCTTTCCGCACGCGTCACGAGAGAAACGAACACATGGCTATTCTCCCGATCTGCATCATCGGCGAACCCGTCCTGCACACGCCGACCGCACCCGTCGTACTCGACGACCAAGGCCGCCCGGCCGCTGAGATCGTCACACTGCTCGACGACATGTACGAGACGATGGACGCCGCACACGGTGTCGGTCTGGCCGCCAACCAGGTGGGTGTGGGCCTGCGGATGTTCGTCTACGACTGCCCCGACGAGAGCCGCGGGTCGGTGATCCGCCGGCGCGGCGAGGTGATCAACCCGGTGCTGGAGACCTCCGAGATCCCCGAGACGATGCCCGACCCGGACGACAACGACGAGGGCTGCCTGTCGGTGCCGGGTGAGCAGTTCCCCACCGGCCGCGCCGATTGGGCCCGCGTCACCGGAACCGACCGCAACGGCGCCGAGGTGGTCATCGAGGGCAACGACTTCTTCGCCCGGATGCTGCAGCACGAGACCGGTCACCTCGACGGTTTCCTGTACGTCGACGTCCTCGTCGGCCGCAACGCCCGTGCGGCGAAGAAGGCCGTCAAACGCAACGGCTGGGGCGCCCCCGGCCTCACCTGGCTGCCCGGCGCCCAGGAGGACCCCTTCGGCCACGATGACTGAGCTCATCACTCGGCTGCCATGAGCGAGCCGTTGATCGGCGATCGGGTGGTGGTGCGCTACCGGCTCGGTGCGGACACGCCCGCGGACTGGCGCGGTGCGCCCAATCCGGCCACCACGTCGGGACCGTCACTGTCGGATGTGACCGGCGTCGTCGTCGGGGACGGTGCGGATAGGATCCGGCTCGACCGGGACGACACCGTCGTGGAGATCCCCCGATCTGCGGTGACCTCGATCCGGGTGCTGTCGCTGCGGACCGTGCGCAACAGCGAGATCAGAGCCGTCGAGTACGCGGCGGCGCACGCCTGGCCGGGCACCGAGTCGCAGTGGATCGACGGGTGGCTGGTGCGCGCCGGCGGCGGCTACACGCGACGCGCCAACTGCGCGGTGCCCATCGACATCGGAGCCCGCGCGGACGGGCCGACACTGAGCGCGATCACCGACTGGTACCGGGACCGGTCCCTACCGCCGCAACTGGCTTGGCCCGACCGGCTCCTTCCGGCCGCACATCTGCCCGGGCGGATCGAACAGCCAGTGCAGGTACTGACAGCGGAGATCGCGCAGGTCACGGGCGGGACCAGCACCGCAGAGGTGATCTGTGAACCCGCCGCCGGCTCCGAGTGGCTCGATGTGCGCCTGGACCCTGCAACCTCGCCCGCCGACCATGCCATGGCCGCGGCGGTGATCAGCTCAGTGCGCAACGGCCGGCTCGTCTTCGCCGGCATCCGCGACGACGAGCGGCTCGTGGCGATCGGCCGCGGAGCAATCACCCCGACTGCGGCCGGCAACCCCGTTCTCGGCGTCACCGCCCTGCACACGCTGTCCGGTCACCGTGGCCGTGGACTGGGCGGCCAAGTGCTGGCGGCTCTGCTCGGCTGGGGCCGGGATCTCGGCGCGGGCACGGCGTACCTGCAGGTCGATGCCGCCAACCGCGCGGCCGGCGCCTGGTATCGGCGACTCGGCTTCGGCCTGCACCACCAGTACGGGTACGTCCGGCTGTAGCGGCGCGCCGTCATGGCCTACCGTTGTCTGCGATGTCTGCTTCCAGCGCGCAGGGCCGCAAACGGTCCGCACAGATCACTGTCATCGCCGTACTGATCATCGCCGCCCTGTGCGTGATCGCCCTGCTGGTCACCGGCGGAAACGACGACACCGGGTCCGGCACCCACGCGGTCACGTCGTCGGGCACGGTCAAGCCCACCTTCCGGACAAGTCCGAAACCCACCGCGCCCAGAAGCTCAGCTCAAAAAAGTGCGAGCCAAAAGAGCACAACCCAGAAGCGGTCTACCCAGAGCAGCAAGATCCCCACGCACGCGCTGGCCACACTCGAACTGATCGACGCCGGGCAGTGGCCCGACGCGGCCGACGCACCCGGTACCCGTGGCGGCATCAACTTCCGTAACAATGAAGGTCTGCTCCCGCGCACCGGATCCGACGGCCGCCGCCTGAGGTTCCAGGAGTGGGACGTGAACCCGAAGAAGCCGGGCCGCAGCCGCGACGCCGAACGCATCATCACCGCCGACGACGGCTCGGCCTGGTACACCGACGACCACTACCGTTCCTTCACCCGGATTCGAGGACCGAACTGATGGATTCCCCGATCTCGTTGCGCCAGTTCCTGATCAACGCCACCCACGACGGCCCGCCGATCGGGCTTCTCGGTTCGGCGCACATGCCGTCCCCCGGACGGCGCTTCTCGGTACGCACCGTCGACGCAGCCGGGATGACCACGCTGTCCGGACTGTTCACAGCGTTCTCCCGGGCCTGGGAGTTCGGCAAGTCGTTCGGCTACAACAAGGACTCCTTCGACGACTGCATGCGTGATCTCGACGGCCGGGCGCTCTCGGCCGGAGTGGTCCCGCCGACGGGCTATCTGACGCACATCTCACGCGCCCACAATCTGCTCACCGCGGACCTCGGGCAGCTCGACTGGTTCGCCTCGTCGTTGCTGTTCTACCGCGATCACTACGCCCACCAGGCCCATCCGTCCGCCACGTTCGCCGTCGTACTGTCGACGTCCGAACGTCGCCGCCCGATCGTCCGGACGCGCTGGGAGACCGCCGGCGCCACCCTGGCCGAGATCGACTGACCGCCATGCGGATAGCCACGTGGAACGTCAATTCGATCCGTGCCCGCTCGGAAACCGTGGTGGCGTGGATGGAACGCCATGACATCGACGTGCTGGCGATGCAGGAGACGAAATGTCCCGACGACCAGTTCCCGGTGATGAGTTTCCTCGCGAGCGGCTACGACGTCGTGTTCTGCGGGCAGGGCGGATTCAACGGTGTGGCCATCGCCTCGCGGGTCGGCCTCGAATCGGTGCAGTACGGCTTCGACGGGCAGCCCGCATTCGCCGATGTGGGCGTCGAGGCACGGGCCGTGGCCGCGGTGTGCGACGGCGTGCAGGTGTGGAGCCTGTACGTCCCGAACGGACGATCGCTCACCGACCCGCACTACGCCTACAAGCTGGAATGGTTGTCGGCACTCGCCGACCGCAGCGCGCTGTGGCTCGCCCACGATCCGGCCGCGCAGATCGTGCTGGCCGGTGACTGGAACGTCGCACCCACCGACGACGACGTGTGGGACCGGACCTACTTCGAGGGCAGACCGCACGTCACCGAGGCCGAACGAGCTGCACTCGCCGCGTTCACCGGTCACGGGTTCACCGACGCGGCGCTCCCCTACGCGCCCGGCTACACCTGCTGGGACTACACCCAGTTGCGGTTTCCACGCGACGAGGGCGTGCGCATCGACTACCTGCTGTGCTCACCGGCGCTCGGTGACCGGGTGTTCGACGCCCATGTCGACCGCAATGCCCGCAAAGCCCGAGGTGCCAGCGATCACGCGCCGGTGGTCCTCGAGATCAGCTGAGGGCTGTGCGCCAGCACCGAGTCGATGATCTCCCCCGCACGGACCGCGATGTTGGACAACAGTGTCGACGACAACCCGTGCGTGGCCTCGGCGCCGCCGTTGAGGTAGACGCCCGCGCACACGTTGTCGACTGTGGCGAGCCGGTAATCGCGGCCCACGACCGGACCTTCGTCGTCGAATAGGCACGACTCCGACGCATCGCCGAGCAGGTCCCTGATGTTGCCCGGTGCGAAACCGGTGGCGCAGACCAGTGCGTCGACCCGGATGGTGTCCTCGGCACCGGTCATCAGGTTACGGGTGCCGACGCTGACCCCGTCGGCGTCCTCGACGGCGCCGGTGACCTCGGTGGTGCGGTGGATGAGCAGACGCCGGCTGCCGGTCACGCTTTCGTGGTACTCACGCCGGTACAACTCCTCGAGCAGGTCCATGTCGACCGCCGAATAGTTGGTGCTGCGGTGATAGTCCATCATCCGTTCCCGGACGTGGACGGGGGCCGAGTACCACAGGTCGACGGTGTCCGGGTCGAACACCCGGTTCGCAAACGGGCTGTCGTCCGACGGTGAGAGACCGAACTTGGTGTGCAGCAGGTGCACCCGCGCTTGCGGGTAGGTGCTGTGCAGATATTCGACCACCTCCGCGGCACTCTGGCCGGCACCGAGCACCGCGAACGCCCCGTTATGCGCCGACGGTATCCGGCCGATCCGGGTGAGGATGTCGTGATTGTGGAATATCCGGGCACTGGGCACGAGTCCGCAGGGAATCCTGCCGACGAGTCCGGGCGCGAAAAGTACGTTGCGGGCCCGCAATTCGAACGGACCGTCGGGGCCGTGACAGCTCACCACCACCTGATCGCCGTCGAAAGCGATTCGCTGCGCACGGGTTCCGTACCGGACGTCAGCACCGACGGTGTCCGCGGCCCAGGCGAGATAGTCCCCGAATTCGTGCCTGCTCGGAAAGAAGGTCTGCTGATTGATGAAATCAACCATCCGGCCTTTGGCGTGCAGATAATTGAAAAAGGTGTAGGCACTTCGCGGATTCCGCATGGTGGCAAGGTCTTTGGGAAAGGCTATCTGCATATTGGCACCCGGCAACATCATTCCGGGATGCCAGCTGAACTCCGGTTTGCTTTCCACAAAAGCCGCACTCAGTGCGGTACCGGACTCGGCGAGTTCTTCGAGAACGACCGCCACCGCCAGATTCGCCGGACCGAAACCGATTCCGACCACATCGAGGACATCGAGGACATCGGAGCCGAGAGTATCGGGACGGGCGGTCACAATGAACCTCTCGCGCCATCACTGCCGGGCTGCTGCGCAGCGACGATGAACGGCGCCAGGCCGACGAGCTTCTCGCAGGTCTCCTCGAACTCGCGATCCGGCCGGGACTGTTCGACGACACCTGCGCCCGACCGCAGCCACGCCTGCCCGTCCTGCGCGTACACCGATCGCAGCACCAGTGCCGCCTCCAGCTCGCCCGACGACGACGCGGTCATGATCGCGCCCGAATACAGGCTGCGTGGTTTCGGCTCGAGCCGATAGACGGCGTCGAGTGCGGGTGCTTTCGGAATACCCGAGGCGGTGATCGACGGGAACAGTACCGACAGCGCCACCCACGGCCCGGTGTCGGTGCGCAGCGTGCCCCGCAGCGTCGACGCCAGGTGCTGGACGTGACCGCGTTCGCGGATCGCCATGAACTCGGTGACCGCGGTGGTGCCGGGTTCGGCGATCGACTCGATCTCGCCGAAGCAGGCCCGCACCGACACCGCGTGTTCGGTGATCTCCTTGCTGTCGTTGAGCAGTTCGTCGCGCGCCGCCGCGTCCTCCTCGGGCGAGCGGCCCAGCGGCCGGGTCCCGGCGAGCGGTTCGGTGAGCACCTGACGGTCGGCCGTCGCCGACACCACCAGCTCGGGGCTGAAGCCGGCGGTCTCGATCCCGCCGAGCGACACCAGGTACGACCGCATCGGATTGTTGGCGACGCGGGCGCGTGCGTAGGTGGCGGGCATGTCGACGGCGAACGGGATGTCGACATGCCGCGACATGATGACCTTCTGGTACTTGCCGTCGGCGATCTCCGATACCGCCGCCGCTACAGAACCCCGGTAGTCGTACGGATCGGAGTCGATGTCGATGGGCGGTGTGGCGCGCTGCGCGTTCTCATGGGCGATGTCGCCGGCGGACCGGGCCACCGCAAGCAGTTCGTCATCGAGCCCGACCCCGCCGATGTCCACGCCCCCTGCGCCCGCACTCTCGATGCCGTGCGAACTCACCGTCAACTCGACCCGCGGGACGATGAGGTGCGCGAGCACCGCGTCGTCGGCGACCCGATCACCCAGGCCGTGATGTCCGGCGGCGAAGTCGAAGCCGACCCAACCGTAGAGCTGCCAATCGGCCATCGGCAGTGCCGCGACCGCCTCGGCGAGTGCGTCGACCGGACGGGCGCCGGGGTCGTCCGCCCAGCGTCTGCTTGTGGTGGTGTCACCCGTTGACACCGAGACATCCGTACCGGTCAGCACGATGCGGGCGGCCACGTCGGCGGCGAATATCCACCGACCATCGCGTTCGTAAACCACGTACTCGGCAAAACGGCCGGTCGCCGCCCATGCCGCACAGATCTGCGCCGGATCGGCAGGAGCCCCGGCTTCCGTGTGTGCGGCCACAGTTGAACTCGCGGTCACATTCACGCAGAAACTCCTCC
Organism: Gordonia sp. (in: high G+C Gram-positive bacteria); assembly: GCF_020438995.1. GTDB lineage: Bacteria > Actinomycetota > Actinomycetes > Mycobacteriales > Mycobacteriaceae > Gordonia. Next base: position 5,112 of record NZ_JAGQTN010000184.1, on the reverse strand, counting down.
CCTGCGGGGACTCAGGCATCACAGGACCTCGGTACGCCATGTTTAGGAGAGCCTAAGTTACCCATACCCGAAATGTGAAATCTCACGGACCAGATCACGACTCAGGACGGGCCTCTCGTTTCCAGCCAGTATGCCTGCGATTTGACGCCCCGCCTGCCCAGCTTGTAGTCGGCACGCAGGATCGCGGCGACCGCCCGTGTCTGCGCCGTGTCCAGCGCCACCCAGCCGAACTGCCCGGAAGCATCGAACGCCGCAGACCGCAGAGCAGCCACGATACCCGCCTCGCTGTCGCGCCGAACCCACCGAATCGTGTCGTGTGACCGCAACCGGACCGGCAGGTCCATGTCGGTGTCGTGGACCCACTCGAACCAGATGACCGCAGGCGCCCCGGACTCACCGAGTTCGTCGAGCAGAGAGTTGATCGCGGGCAGCGACGCCGCGTCACCCACGATCAGCCAGCCGGTCGGGGCCGGTTCCGGGACGGCGAACGCCGAGCGCAAAAACGTCGCCCCGAGCACGTCGCCGGGTTGTGCGGTGAGCGCCCAGCGGGCTGCCGCACCCTCGTGGACGGCGAACTCGACGGCGAAGGCGTCGGCGTCCGGATCGGGATCGATGATCGTGTATCCGCGCTGGTGGGGTCTGCCATGCCGGTCCTCGAACCACAGTCGCAGGAACATCGTCGGGTGATACGGCCGCTCGCGCAGCAGACCTCCACCGGAGAACTCGAGCCGCACATACCGGTCGGTGAGGTACCTCGCGGCGGACGTCACCGTCAGCCGGTAGTCGTCAGCGCCGAACGCCCTCAGGATCAGACCCTGGATGCCCCGGTCCCCGCCGACGCCTGTCTCGGTCACCCGCCCCAGGTTACTGGGGCCAGAACAAGATCAAGCCGGTGCCAGCTCGACGATGCCGGGATGGGCGTCGACGTAGCGTTTGGTGAAGCTGCAGACGGGCCGCAATTGCGCACCGCAGTGTTTGACGTAGGCCAGCAGACCCCGGACCAGTCGTGCCCCCAGGCCGTGGCCGGTGTACTCGTCGTAGATGACGGTATGCATCACCGAGATGGTTGGTTTGCCGTCGACAACTTCTGAGGAGTAGCCGAGTACGCCCACAAGGTCCCCGGCGACCCACAGCTCGAACCGATCACGCTCGGGGTTGTGTACCACCTGGGAGATCTGATGCAGTATCGCCTGGGCCGACTGGGTCGGTCGGACTGACTGGGTCTTGCGCTGCACTGGTTCTGCCTCTCCACACTTCTGGTGACTCACTGCTTGTGATACGGATCACATACTACCGGTGCTTGCTGCTTCTCGCATCGCGATCTTGCAGAGGAAAATCACGTGGGTGCAGATTGTGCGCTCACAGTGACCCGATGCCCGTCAGCGTCTACGATGGCCGTCGAGTCGCAGCCGCATCTGCTCAGCCACATCTGCTCAGCAACACCGGCTCGGCCACGCATTCGCGATCACACGCGATCACATAAATGAACACGCGGGGGCTCCCACGATCACCGGGGGCTGAGATGGCGGCAGGCGGCCGCCGACCGCCTGAACCTGTCCGGGTAATGCCGGCGTAGGGAGAGCACCCATGGGCACCAGCCTGCCTGAAACAAGCCAACCTGCTACAAGCCGACCTGCTACAAGCCAACGCGCGACAAGCCCGTCTACAGCGAACCGGCCTGGTACCAAACCACCCTCAACGAGCCTGCCCGCCACCAGCAGCACACCCACGAACGCACCGGTCGACGGCCGAGGCATCACCACCGGCCCCATCGCCGGTAGCCACAAGCACTACAAGGAGATCCAGGCCAGAAGGGACACCCACGGCACCGGATGCGCCCAAGGCGACAGGAGCGGCGAAGCCGGCGGGAACACCGAGGGCAATGGGCGCATCGGGGGCCATCAGCACGGAGGCACGCTGCGGGTGCCGCAACGACGCATCGCACTCACCAACGGTGACCACCTTGATGTGTATGACACCTCAGGTCCGTACACCGACCCGTCGGCCGACATCGCCGTCGAACGCGGTCTACCACCGACCCGGGACTCGTGGCACCGGCCCGAACCCGCCCCGGCCGACCCCCGCGCCGGTTCCACCCGGGTGGCATCCACCCAGTTGGCTTGGGCACGGGCGGAAATCGTCACCGACGAAATGCGTTTCGTCGCCGCCCGTGAGGGTTTCGATCCCGAGGTCGTCCGCGAGGAGGTGGCCGCGGGCCGTGCCGTGATCCCCGCCAACCACCGCCACCCCGAGTCCGAGCCGATGATTATCGGCAAACGATTCGCCGTCAAGGTGAACGCCAATATCGGTAATTCCGCTGTGCGCAGCGATATCTCGGAAGAGGTGGAGAAGATGGTGTGGGCCACCCGCTGGGGCGCCGACACCATCATGGACCTGTCCACGGGTAAGGACATCCATCTCACCCGCGAATGGATCATGCGCAACTCCCCGGTGCCGGTCGGCACAGTGCCGATCTATCAGGCACTGGAGAAGGTGAACGGCGATCCCACCAAGCTGACGTGGGAGATATACCGCGACACCGTGATCGAGCAGGCCGAGCAGGGTGTCGACTACATGACGGTGCACGCCGGCGTGCTGCTGCGGTACGTGCCGCTCACCGCTCGCCGGGTCACCGGCATCGTCTCGCGCGGCGGTTCGATCATGGCGGCCTGGTGCCTGGCACACCATCAGGAATCATTCCTGTACAACCACTTCCGCGAGCTGTGCGAGATCTTCGCCAGGTACGACATCACCTTCTCCCTCGGCGACGGCCTGCGACCCGGCTCCATCGCCGATGCCAACGACGAGGCCCAGTTTGCCGAACTGCGCACCCTGGGTGAGCTGACATCGATCGCGAAAAGCTATGGCGTGCAGGTGATGATCGAAGGTCCCGGCCATGTTCCGATGCACAAGATCGTCGAGAACGTGCGTCTGGAGGAGGAACTGTGCGAGGAGGCACCGTTCTATACCCTCGGACCGCTGGCCACCGATATCGCCCCCGCCTACGACCACATCACCTCCGCGATCGGTGCGGCGATGATCGCGCAGGCCGGTACCGCGATGCTCTGCTACGTCACCCCGAAGGAGCACCTGGGACTGCCCGATCGCGACGACGTGAAAGTGGGAGTGATCACCTACAAGATCGCCGCACACGCCGCCGACCTGGCGAAGGCACACCCCCGGGCACAGGAACGTGACAACGCCCTGTCGCAGGCACGTTTCGAGTTCCGGTGGACCGACCAGTTCAACCTGGCCCTCGACCCGGACACCGCCCGCGACTACCACGACGAGACACTGCCCGCCGAACCCGCCAAGACCGCCCACTTCTGCTCGATGTGCGGCCCCAAGTTCTGCTCGATGCGCATCAGCGCCGACGTCCGCGCCTATGCGGAGAAGAACAACCTGGTCACGGCCGAGGACATCGATCGCAAGATCGCCGAGGAGATGGCGGCGAAGTCCGAGGAGTTCGCCGAACAGGGCAACCGGGTGTATTTGCCCCTTGAAACCGTAGGTGTGGAATGACAACCGAACTACCCACCGCGCCCACGGGTCTAACCCCCGTCCGGGTTCTGACCGTCGCCGGTTCGGACTCGGGCGGTGGGGCGGGTATGCAGGCGGACCTGCGCACGTTCGCCACCCTCGGCGTTCACGGCTGTGTCGCGGTCACCGCGGTCACCGTGCAGAACTCCCTTGGGGTACAGGGCTTCCAGGAGATCGAACCGCAGATAGTGGCCGGTCAGATCACGAGCGTCGTCACCGACATCGGGATCGGCGCCGCCAAGACGGGGATGCTCGCGTCAAGCGCGATCATCGAGGCCGTCGTCGATGCCTGCGGCGGCCTGGACATCGGTGGAGACGGCGCCATCCCACTGGTGGCCGATCCGGTGTGCGCGTCGATGCACGGCGATCCACTCCTGGCGACCGGAGCCCTGGATGCGTTGCGCACCGTCCTGTTCCCGATCGCAACGGTGGTGACACCTAATCTCGACGAGGTGCGGCTCATCACCGGCATCGACGTGGTCGACGACGCGTCCCAGCGTGATGCCGCACGCGCCCTGCACGGGCTGGGTGCCCGCTGGGCGCTGGTCAAGGGCGGCCACCTGCGCTCGTCGGCACAGAGCCCGGACCTGTTGTTCGACGGCGCGCAGTTCCACGAGTTCACCCACTCCCGAATCGACACGCCCCACGATCACGGCGCCGGCGACACCTTGTCTGCGGCGATGGCATCGGCTCTGGCACATGGCTTTTCGATGCCGGATGCGGTGGCGTTCGGTAAACGCTGGGTGACCCGCGGGCTGGAGGCCGCCTATCCGCTCGGCGCCGGCCACGGACCGGTCAATCCCCTGTGGAAGGTGGGCTGAGTGCGGTCCCGACTCCGAAACCCGTTGCGGATCAGCGATACTGCGACGCGTATTCGGTGTTGGGCCGCATATCGATCGCAGACGACACCCGGTTGGTCATGTTGAAGAACGCGGCGGTTGCCGAGATGTCCCAGATATCACGGTCACCGAACCCCACATCCCGTAGTCGCTGCCGGTCGGCTTCGTCGAGTTTGGCGGGTTGTTCGGTAACCTTCTCGGCGAATTCGAGCATCGCCCGCTGCCTGTCGTCGAGCGCAGCCGATCGAAAGTTCATGACCAGTTGTTCGCCGAGCAGTGGGTCGCCGGACAGTTGCCGCACCGCCGCGCCATGCGCAGTGAGGCAGTAGTAGCACTTGTTGACCGACGAGACGACGACCGCGATCATCTCCCGCTCCAGTTTCGAGAGTCCGGAATCGCCGAGCATCAGATCGTTGTACATGCCGGTGAAGGCACGCAGCTTCTCCTCGTCGAAGGTGTATGCCTGCAGGACGTTCGGGACCATTCCCAGTTTCTCTTCGCAGATCGCGAAGTACTTGCGGGTGGCCTCGCTGAGTTCCTGCGCGGGCAGATCCAGGGCGGTGATCGGCTCAGACATTCGAACGACTCCGTTCAACTCGTCGGGTGACTCCCATCACACCGTAACCCCGACGCAGACCGGATCGGCGGCCCGCCCTGTCCATCCAGGCTCTATCGGGCTCGGTCAACCCTCCAGCGCGTAGAGGGCGGGAAGGTTGACGACGATCGCCTCCTG